>DASUAV010000157.1:0-5670 GCA_035763605.1 Candidatus Acidiferrales bacterium | reverse complement strand
GTGATGTTGGACTGGGTGTGAGTGTCGCCGGCGTAGCGCATGCGGTTGCCGGCGGAGGCGGTCATGATGGTGAAATCCATGTGCGTCGAGCCGGTTTGCGTGACGCTGGCCACCATGCCGGTGCGGAGAGAGATGGCGGTGAGGGCCTCGCCGGTGCCAGTCCAAATGCCGGAAGTACGCAGGCCGTTCTGGCGAAAGACCGTGGGCGTGCGGTCTTTGGAATGCCCACCGCCGATAATAGTGGAGCGCGTCAGGATGACGGCGCACACGTTCGCGTCGTCAGGAGCGGGAGTAAGTGGCTTACCGCCGGAGTTTGAGGCGGAGCGCGCCGCGACGGGACACGGCTCATCGCGGACGTAGGTTGCTCGGGTTTTCCAGGCGAGGCCGTCGAGCGGGATATTTTCGAGCGGCTGCTCGGACGACCATTTATCGCCGACGGCGATTCCCTGTTTGGGGAGCGCAGCGCCGAGAGTCAGTTGCGAGAGCCATTCGTTCAGAACTGAGGCGCGCGAAGGATCGGAAGAAATTTTGCCGATTCCCGTGACGTCGCTGATTTTGCCGTCCGCGTCGAGAGTGAACTCGAAAGACTGGCCGCTCAATTCCTGATACTGCTTGCGAATCGCCGCGACATCGGGATCGTACGCGGGGCCGTTGCTTGTGGCGGCGATTTTTTCGTAGGTGACGCGCAGGCGGGCGGAAGGCTGCGCGGAATTTGCCGAGGCGCTCAACACTTCCAGGCGAATGACGGCGTCGACAGTTTGGTCCAATTTTTTCGGGCTTTGCGGATCGACGAAAACTCCCGTGGCAGCGGCCGTGGTTTCGATTTTCGTCTGTACGCTGTAGCGAAACGTCTGGCCGGGAGCGAAATGCGGGAGGAGATGAGTGCGCGTTGGCGCGGCCGCGCTGGCTGGCGCGCTTGAGAACGCGAGCACGCCCGCGCAAAAAATGCGCGGCAAAATACGCGCGGCGTCGACCAGCATGATTCTAATGCGGTGCGGCATTGGACTTGGCGCGATGGATTTCCGGAGAGTTGAGCGATCCGGTGAGCTGAAAAACCGGTGTCTGCGCGCTTTGCGAATCCAATGCCGCGGGCTCGACAGCATCGCCAATGAGATGCAGATCGAGATTGACGCGGCGCTGGAAATCCACGTAGCCGGAGGCGAGGAAATCGCCGCGAGGGCTCGCCAACTGCAAGCGGGAAAAATTCAGACGGCCATTCGCGCAGGAAAAATCAGCGGAAGCGCGGGGCGAAATGGTAATGCCGGGACGGCGCGCGGCGGCGGCCATGGATTCCGGCAAGTCCATGCCGCTATAAGAGCTGTTGAGCAATTGCGCGCGGCCTTCGCATGAAAGCGAACGAAGCAGAGCGGCGCGTCCGAGGCCTTTGGCGGAGATGCGCACGGCGCCGGAAGCCGTCCCTGAAAACAAATTGGCGAGCGAAAAAGTGCGCGCGGCAAGCTGGCCAAGACGGACGTCGTGAAAATCCGCGGCGACATCATAGGAGGGCTGCGCTGCGAGATCGAGAGACATCGAGCCGGAGAGCGCGCCACCGTAGAAATCCGCCGAAGCATTGGAAAGTTTCCACTGGCGGCCGGCGATCGCAGCATCGGCGCGGAGGCGGCGAAATTGAAATGGCGCGAGCGTGAACTCGCCGATGGAAAGAGTGCCGCGCGCACGCAACCAGGAAGGCATTTGGCGGGGTTTTGGCGCGGAAACAAGAAATGGCAGAATGCGGCCGAGCAGGTTTTCGCGGCGCTGAGGATTGAGCCAGCGATCCATACCGACGGCGCTCAGATCATCCGCGGAGAGAGCGAATTTCCATTCGCCGGCCGCCGCGGATCTTTGCAGGGACCCGCTCCAGTCGGCGGCAAAAGCATTCGCGGAGAGCACGCGGATTTTATCGCCCTGAGGAGAGAGCGAGACCGTGGCTTTCACGCCAGTGATTTCGCGATTCAAAAAGGGCGCGGCGATCTTGAGGCCGCTGGATGAGATTGTTCCGATCGCGGATTGAAAGGTTGGAACAAGAGCGCCATCCCCCGCGAGATTGCATTCAGCGGGCCCGTAGAATCGCCAGCCGGCAGGTAAACTGAACCCGAGGGACTCGGCGGCATCAAAGAGCGGGCGCACGTCATGGGTGCTGCCGTTGAACTTCCAAGAAGAATGCCAGCGCGCGGCGTGTTGCAACGACGCGCTGAAGCGGAACTGGCCATTGCGCGTGCCCGCCGAAAAGAGAACGGGCGGAAGGGCGATGGAATCCGGCGCGAATAGAAGAGAGGCTTTTTCCATGCGGATGGTGACGGGAGTTCTGCCGCCATCAGCGATAGCGCCTGCCGAAGAGATTTCGCCGGACTGAATTCGCGGCGGCCATCCAGCCAGAGCAAAATGGAGCGCGGCCGAGCCGCGAACTTCAAACTGCTCGGCGACACCCTGATGAAAGGCGCGGAACCAGGAGAGCAAGTCCGAGAGAGCAACGCTGCGGGAGGAGATTTCAACGCGCTCATCTTTGATGCTAGGCTCTTGCGGATTCGCCGGATCGGCGGCGGGAGCGAAAGTCATCACGCCAGAAGCGTGGACATTGGAGCGCGGTAGTTCGATGGACGCCTGCTTGATTTCGAGGCGAGCATCCTCAGAATTCCAATTCGCCTGAATGTTCAGATTGGCGGCGGGATCGTCGGTGCGCACGGGCAAATCCCAGCGATGCAGGTGGCGAAACTGCGTGGATGAGGAAAAATTCCAGTTGTAGCCTTGCGTTTGCGCGGTTAATTGAAGCGAGAGTGCGCCGCGCATTCCATAATCGAAGCCGCGAAACAGCCGCAAGACGTCGGAGATTGAAGCCGCGTCCCAGTCCAATTCCAGCGATGCGGGACGCAGGCGCGAAGATGTGCCACCGACGAATCCGCGCAGAGTGAGCTCGCCGGCTTCCTGCAAATTCACCGCGGCGCGAAACGGCTGCGCTTCCAGATTAATGCGCCAACTGCCCGCAGGAGTGTCTTCGAGGCTGCCATCCACGCTGATGAAAGCGAATGGCAATTTTGTGTCGCCCTGCTTGAAATTGATGCGGCCATTGGAAATCTCGATGAGGTGAGGGCGCTGAGACGGCGCGTTTTTCCCCGCAGCCTGAACCAAAGTGCCGGGCGGACGCGGCAGCCAGGATTCCAGGTTCCATTCGCCATCCGGCAGGCGAACAAGATTCAGCGAGGGGTTGGAAATGAAAAGCGAGCCGACTTCCAGTTTGCCGCGAAGGAGCGCGGACCAGCGAAGTCCGGCAGCAACTTGGTCGGCGCGAAGAAAATATTCGCTGCCGAAGCGCGGGTCTTCGCCGACGGTGATGTAATTGGCCTCGATGCGCGGTCCTTCGAACAGACTGAAAGAGTAATTGCTGACCTCGATGGGGCGGCCGAACGCGGCTTCGAGGCGACTCGTGAGAGTGCGGTGCAGCCAGCCAAGTTCGAAAGCGGCAGAGATGCTGAGATCTACAAGCAGAAAAGCTGCGATGACCACGAGCAAAATACGCAATTTGCGGCGGAGGCGCGGACGAGGCGCATGCGACGGGCTTTCCGGCGAGACTGGCGGTTGCGTTTCGACCGCAGCAGGATTGGGCAAAGTCAGGCTCATGGCTCTTTCACCGGCAAAGCGGATACGGGCATGTTCCGGGCAGCATTAGTGTACCTCGTGGAGGGTACGATTCCATCGCGTTCGGTGCGGGAGGCCGAGCAGGCGCGTGAAGAAATTCTCGAAGTCCTGCGCGCGATTATTTGCGGGCGGCAGAGCTTCTTTTGGAGGGCGCACGGACCAGTAAACGAAAAGCGGGCTGCCGACAATCGCATCTCGAGGGACGAAGCCCCAATAGCGGCTATCGGAACTGTTATCGCGATTGTCGCCGAGGACAAAATAGTGGTCTGCGGGGACCACGATTTCGCCGTGTTGAACATTGCGACGGAGAAAATCGGCCCAAGTGGACGGAATTTCGCCGGAAACATCGTTCAAATTGTTGGGCGGAAAATCGAACATGTACGGATCGGCGCGCATCAGGTTGTGAACAGCGTAAGGCTCGTTCAGCTCCGCGCCGTTGACAAAGACGCGCTGGCCCGCGATGCGCACGCGGTCGCCGGGCAGGCCGATCACTCGTTTGACGTAATACGGATGGTTTTCGTAGGGATATTTGAAGACGATGACATCCCCACGACGGATGGCGCGATACGGCAGAATGCGGTCGTACCATTTGCCTGCGTCGCGCGCTTCGGCGAAAATAAATTTGTTTACAAGAAGATGATCGCCGACCAAGAGCGCGGGCGACATCGAAGCGGAGGGAATTTTGAAGGCCTGGACAAGAAATGTTGTGGCAAAGAGAGCGAGGATGATAGTCACGAGCAACGATTGTACATAATCCTCAGTGCTAACGTACGGATCCGTAGCGGCAGGCGGGCTAGACGAACTTTCGATGGTGCTCTGGCTTGAGGAGGGCTGTGCCGGTGCAGATTCGTCCGTCATCGCGCATCTTTCGGCGAGCCGGCAGCTTCCGCCAGAGCTTCGTCGCGGAGCAATTTCAACGCGAGAAATGCGGCAGACTGCTCCGCTGATTTTTTGCTGCGGCCTTCGGCTTCGGCGAGGATACGGCCGTTGAGGCGAACGGCGATGCGAAAAGTCTTCGCGTGTTCAGGACCAGCCTCGGCGATGACGCGGTAGTCCGCGGGACGACAGCCTCGGCTCTGCAACCATTCCTGAAGCGCGGATTTGTGGTCGGGCTCGGCGAGAAGTTCGGTGAGCGCAGCGGGATCGTAAAGTAGAGAACGGTCGACGAAAGCGGACGCTGCTTCGTATCCGGCATCGCGAAAAATGGCGCCGATGATGGCCTCGTAGGCGTCGGCGAGCAGATTCTGCTTGAACCGTCCTCCGGTTTTTTCCTCCCCCGGACCAAGGCGCAGATAGCGGCCCAACTGCAAGCGATTCGCAGCGTGTTCCGCGCTCTCGGCTCCGACGAGACGGGCGCGCGCTTTAGAAAGCCGGCCTTCATCCCATTTAGGAAATTTGGAAACGAGACGGCAGCTTACGGCGAGACCGAGCACGCTATCGCCCAAAAATTCGAGTCGCTCGTTGTTGGGCGCAGCTTCCGAACCGGAGCCGTGGGAGCGATGCGTCAGCGCAGCTTCAAGCCACTGAATGTTACCGAAGCGATGGCCGAGAACGGCCTCCAATTCTTCCCGTTCAGAATCTTCCATAGCAGCAAATGTGAAAAGTTAAGGCTTCGACGTTTTCTGCTTTGATTTTGTTTCGTCTGACGCCTTTTTGCAGCGATCCTGAATCGGCGAAGATATTTGGCTGCAGCTATCAAAAGCCTTCACCGCATCGGGATATTTCTGCAGGTTCTCCAAATCCAGTCCCAGGACAAAATAGTTCGTGGCATCGAGACCCTGATCTTTTCCAATCGAAAGTTGCAGCTCTTGCGTGGACTGGTCGAATTTTCTTTCCACGAAATATATCAGGCCCAGACCGCTATGCGCCTCGGCCATCGCATTTGATTTGCTGGCAGCGAACTGCTCATCAGTGAGATTGGCGGGCTTTGTGACCGTGTTCAACACATCGAGGGCATGATGCTCATAAGTTTCAGCTTTGGCGAGACGTGGCACGAACTGCGGCGATTTTGGATCGCTGCGAGGGATAGCCTCACCG
>DASUAV010000156.1:0-9077 GCA_035763605.1 Candidatus Acidiferrales bacterium | reverse complement strand
CTCGGCTGATGCAGCGTCCAGCCGCCCTCCGTTCCCGGCGCAAGCTGATTCCGCAAACGTATATTCGCGAACGTGCCGCGCATCATCACTTCGTGATTACCGCGGCGCGATCCGTAAGAATTGAAATCCTTCGGCTGCACGCCATTAGCGACCAGATATTTCCCCGCGGGGCTGTCCGGCGGAATCGAGCCGGCGGGGGAAATGTGGTCGGTGGTCACACTATCGCCAAGCAGCGCCAGCACGCGCAATCCGCTCAAACCGTGCAGCGCAGGAGGCTTCGCCGGCATGCCTTCGAAAAACGGCGGCAGCTTGATATAGGTGGATTTCGCATCCCACGCGTACAAATCGCCCTTCGGCACCGGCAGCCCACGCCAGCGATTGTCGCCGGTGAACACATCCGCATATCTTTTGTGAAACATTTCCGTCGTCACCGCCGAGCGCATCACCGTCTCGACTTCCCGCGGCGTCGGCCAAATTTCGCGCAGGAAAACCGCCTTGCCATTCTTATCTGTGCCCAACGCTTCATTCTCCATGTCGAAGTCCATGCGTCCGGCAAGCGCGTACGCCACAACCAGCGGCGGCGACGCCAGATAGTTTGCGCGGCACAGCGAATTGATGCGCCCTTCGAAATTGCGATTGCCGCTCAGCACCGATACGGCGACGAGATCGTTTTCCTTGATCGCTTTGCCAATTGCTTCCGGCAGCGGCCCGCTATTGCCAATGCAAGTTGTGCAGCCGTAGCCGACAAGATTGAATTTCAATTCATCGAGAAAAGGTTTCAGCCCCGATTTGTCCAGATAATCGCTCACCACCATAGATCCCGGCGCAAGACTGGTTTTCACCCACGGCTTCGACTTCAGTCCGCGCTCAACCGCTTTCTTCGCCAGAATTCCCGCGCCGAGCATCAACGAAGGATTCGACGTATTGGTACAACTGGTAATCGCCGCAATCACCACCGAGCCGTCGCTTAACTCGAAGCGATCGCCATTATTTTGCACATTAACGCGCTTCGGCGCGGCGCTAAGCGATTTTGTGAAGACATCCTTCGCCTGCGTGAGCGGCACTTTGTCCTGCGGACGCTTCGGCCCGGCAATCGTCGGCACTACGTCCGCCAGATCGAGTTCCAGCGTGTCCGAGAATTTCGGATCCGGCGTTGAGTCCGTGCGGAAAATTCCTTGGTCTTTGGTATACGCCTCGACGAGCTTCACCTGCGCTTCGTTGCGTCCCGTGAATCGCAGATACGCGAGCGTTTCCGCGTCCACCGGGAAAAATCCCATCGTCGCGCCGTACTCCGGAGCCATGTTGCCGATGGTCGCGCGGTCGGGCAGCGTCAAACTCGAAAGCCCCGCGCCATAAAATTCCACGAATTTTCCGACCACGCCTTTCTTGCGCAGCATCTGCGTAACTGTCAGCACCAAATCCGTCGCCGTCGCGCCTTCGTGCAGTCGCCCATGCAGCTTGAATCCAATCACCTGTGGAATCAGCATCGAGAGCGGCTGGCCCAGCATTGCCGCTTCCGCTTCAATTCCTCCGACGCCCCAGCCGAAAACGCCGAGCCCGTTCACCATCGTGGTGTGCGAATCTGTTCCCACAAGCGAATCGGGATACGCTACTTTCTTCCCGTTTTCTTCGCGCTGAAAAACCACGCGCGACAAATATTCGAGATTTACCTGATGGCAAATGCCCGTGTCCGGCGGAACCACGCTGAAATTCCGGAAGCTGCTCTGCCCCCAGCGCAAAAAGGCGTAACGCTCGACGTTGCGCATGAATTCCAATTCTGAATTGAACGCAAACGATTGCGGCGTGCCGAATTGGTCCACTTGCACGGAATGATCAATCACCAACTCCGCCGGAAACAGCGGATTGATTTTGGCAGGATTGCCGCCGAGCTTGCGCATCGCTTCGCGCATCGCCGCCAAGTCCACAATCGCCGGCACGCCGGTAAAATCCTGCAGCAGCACGCGCGCCGGCAAAAACGAAATTTCCTTCGACGGCTCCTCGGTAGGATTCCAATTCACCAGCGCGCGAACGTCGTCCGCGGTGACGAACGCCGTGCCTTCGTGCCGCAGCAAATTCTCCAGCAGAATTTTCAGCGAAAACGGGAATCTCGAAACTTTTTCTTCGCCGGCGGCGGTCACGCGGAAAATTTCGAAGCTCTCGCCGCCGACTTTCAACGTGGAGTGTGCATGGAATGAATTCGAGGATGCGCTCATGCGGATTCGTGCTCCTGTCTGAACCTTCTATGATAGCGCAATCACCGCCGTGCTTTTTCGATTTTCGCGTCACACCGCGGTTTGCCGCCGGCGCTTACGGCATGACATAATTTTGTAGCTCTTGTGTTGTTCGCGTGGCCATGCTCGAACGATAGGGGTTTTGATCGCGCTGAATGCCATGAGCCGGCAAGTCGAAAACGGATGAACATCCTTCTCATCTCGACATACGAACTCGGACGCCAGCCATTCGGCCTCGCTTCTCCTGCCGCTTGGCTGCGAGAAACGGGCGCTGACGTTGTTTGCGTGGATACTTCGCGCGGGCCGCTCGCCGAAGAGCACATCCGCGGCGCATCGCTCATAGCATTTTACGTCCCGATGCACACGGCGACGCGCCTCGCTGTCGAACTGCTCGCCTACATCCGTCGCATCAATCCCGCCGTGCACATCTGTTTTTTCGGTTTATACGCTGCGGTGAACGAATCCTGGCTGCGGCGCATCGGCGTGCAAACGATTCTCGGCGGAGAATTCGAATCCGGCCTGCTGGAATTGGCAAAGCACATTGCCAAAGACAATTCCTCCGTATCTCGCGCGCAAGCGCTGCCGCCGGTTTCTCTCGCGCGCCAGCAATTCCGCATCCCTGACCGCTCCGGCCTGCCGCCACTAGAGAAATACGCGCGCGTGGCCATGCCTGACGGCGAAAAACGCATCGCGGGTTACACCGAAGCGAGCCGGGGCTGCAAGCATCTCTGCCGCCATTGTCCTATCGTGCCTGTTTACAATGGCGTGTTTCGCGTCGTGAATGCCGAGGTGGTTCTCGCCGACATTCGCCAGCAAGCAGATGCCGGCGCGCAGCACATCACCTTCGGCGATCCCGATTTTTTCAACGGCATCGGCCACGCTATCCCGCTCCTCACTGCGCTGCACAAAGAATTTCCATCGCTCTCGTACGACGTGACCATCAAAATCGAGCACCTGCTTAAGCATTCTGGGCATCTGCAAACGCTGCGCGAGACGGGCTGCCTCTTCGTCACCAGTGCGGTCGAATCCGTTGACGACGCAGTACTCGAAAAACTTGACAAGCGCCACACCCGCGCCGATTTTCTGGAAGTTGTTCGACGCTTCCGCGACGAAGGCCTGATTCTTCAGCCCACTTTTGTACCCTTCACCCCGTGGACAACTCTCGAGAGCTATCTCGACTTGCTTGATGTGCTTCGCGAAAACGAGCTGATTGAAAATGTCGCGCCAATTCAACTCGCTATCCGCCTGCTGATTCCCGCGGGCTCGCGCTTGCTTGAATTACAAGAAATCCGCGACCGCGTCACGCCCTTTGATGAAACGGCCATGGTTTATCCGTGGAAGCATCAAGACCCGCGAGTGGATTCTCTTTGCGAGCAGCTTCAGCACATCGTGCACGCAAGCGAAAAACTGGGACGCTCGCGTCCGCGCACTTTCGCGTTAATCGAAGAGACTGCTCGCCGCGCCGCTGGGATGTCTGATGCCGTCGCGCTTGCTCGTACGCAACCAGTCCTCGCCGCGCGCGCCACAATCCCATACCTCACCGAGCCCTGGTATTGTTGAGCGGAGCCGACCGGAGACCAGTTGGCCTCCATCGCCGATGTGAAAACATTATTGCGCCAGAGCGAAGCTTTCGTTTGAGCGAACGCCTTCACAAGAATTCATGGAACCAAAACGCAAGACGTTGCTGATTCTCGCCAGCAAGCTCGGTTACCAGACGCGCGGATTCGCCGATGCCGCCGCGGCGCTCGGAGTCGAAGTGCAATTTGGCACCGACCGCTGCCACAAACTCGAAGACCCGTGGAGCGACGGCGCGTTGCCGCTCGCGTTCGAACGCCCGCAAGAAGCCGCCGCGGAAATTGTGCATCATGCGCAAACGAAGCCAATCAATGCCGTCATCGCGCTCGGAGATCGTCCGACCACCACAGCGGCATACGCCGCTCAAGCGCTCCATCTCGAAGGAAATGATCCGCGCGCTGTCGAACTCTGCCGCAATAAACTCGCGCAGCGCCAAGCGTTACGCGATGCAGGCCTGCGCGTCCCCGAGTTTTTCTCGTTTGCCACCGCCGTGCCTTTGAAAGAGGTTCTGCCGCATGTGAAATTCCCCTGCGTGCTCAAGCCGCTTTCGCTCGCTGCGAGCCAGGGTGTGATTCGCGCCAATGACGACCGCGAATTCCGCCAGGCCGCCGCAACCATCGCTTCTCTGCTCGCATCGCCGTCCATTCAGGTTACGCGCGAGCCGGCATTAGATCGTCTGCTAGTTGAAAATTACATTCCGGGAAAAGAAGTTGCTGTCGAAGGGCTGCTCGAAAACGGCTGGCTCCGGGTCCTCGCCATTTTCGACAAACCCGATCCGCTCGTAGGGCCCTATTTCGAGGAAACGATTTACGTCACGCCTTCACGGTTGCCGGCCGATGAACAATCCGAGTTGTGCGAATGCGCTTCACGTTGCGTCGCGGCGCTTGGCCTTACACACGGCCCCGTTCACGCAGAATTTCGCATCAACGAGGCTGGCGTTTGGCCTCTCGAAATTGCGCCACGTCCAATCGGTGGTCTGTGCTCGCGTGCTTTGCGCTTTGGCCAGCAAAGAATCTCCCTTGAAGAATTGCTGATCCGTCGTGCGCTGCATTTAGGCGGAGCGAACATCGAAAGAGAAGAAGATGCATCAGGCGTGATGATGATTCCCGTGCCGCGCACTGGAATTTTTGATGAGGTGAAAGGCCTCCGTCAAGCAACTAGCGTTCCCTACATCACGCAAATTGACGTCACCGCGCGGTTCAAAGATTACGTCGAAGGCTGGCCGCGAGGCTCAAGCTATTTGGGCTTTATTTTCGCGCGCGCTCCGCAACCGGCGCAGGCCGAAGCCGCATTGCGCGAAGCGCATTCACTTCTGCGCTTCCATCTTTCTCCGCGCCTGCCGGTTCAGCATCCTGTTACGGGAAAAGTATCTGCCTGAAGCAATCATCCAACTGCGGATTTGAAATTTTGGAGAACTAACCGAGGAAAAGCGGGAATTATCCTTTGGATTTTTGCGGAACATATCCTGGCGGCAGTTGCGCGCCTTCGCCGAAGAAAAACTTCTCCATCTGTTCGGCAATGATGTTCTGCGACTGCGGATCCAGCGGATTCAGCCGGTATTCGTTCATCAGCATCTTGGAATACTCGATCCACATCTTCCACGCTTCTTTGGAAACATTCTCGTAGATCCGTTTTCCCAACTCGCCCTTCCACGGCACGCGCTCCAGCCCTTCCATTTCCCGCCCAAATTTCACGCATTTCACCATGCGCACGCCCGCCGGCGCCGCTGCTGTGGATCTATCTTTCTCGTCGGCCATTTACTCCTCCGCGCGTTCTCTCATCGCCACAATGTTCACAATGTCGAAGATACTGCAATTCCGCGGGTTTTCCTAGCGGCCTAAGCGAACGGAAGAACTTCCTTCAAAAGTTGAATCGCTCCAGAGAGGAACCGCAGGCTACTAACAGAATTTACCGCCCGGCAGCAGATTACTCATCAGCGACTGTTTGGCCATGCTCCGGCAGATCGCCGCTAACGATGAATCGCAGCCGATTGGAACCTTCCATCTCGTACGCGCCTGCAAAAGTTTGCTCTCCCAAGCCCGCTTGAATTTTTACCGTCGGCCTTTGCAGTACCATGGCGTCCTTTCCCGCGTGCACAATGGCATTGCCGTGCGCATCCAACTCGACCGAAGTGGCCCCGCCAATCTCCACCACGATGTTCCGCGTATCGGCGCCGGCAGAGAGTTCCAGTTGGAATCCGATGCCGCCTTGCTTCGTGAGCAGGAGCACGTCCGTACCCGGATAAACTCCTCGATACGCGACAGCGCTCCGTGACCGCCGCCCTTGCTGCATCGGCCGTTCCACGCTCGTCGGCGGTTCCGCGTTCAAGAATCGCATCCGTAACACGTCGGCATACGCGTGCACCACGATCGCTTTTCCCCGTTCCGCTTCGCCCGATTGCTCCAGGCCGCCATGCAGCACCACGTCCGCTTCCTCGCGCGCGACATAAACATCGTAAGAATGCGAGCGCGCCACATAACAGATCGGAGACACACTCTGGCTGGCTCTCTCGAAATAGACTTCCTCGTTGCCGCGCGTAGGACGTCTTGAAGCGTCTTTGTTTACTGCTGCCGCGATGCAGTTCAAAGCCGAGAATGTGAAGATTATTCCAAGCGCGCCAATTCCGATTCGCCACGCTTTTGTAGTCTCTTGTGGGACTCTCATATCCTTCGCTCACCCCAACACTGCGCCAGACTGCAATCGTTTGCAGCTTAATAAACCCGCAGGTCACTCCTGCTCACAATTTCACGCGAATTCGCCGCGCAAATTGCGCGAATTCCTCGATTGCGGGCTTCGCGGGTATTCTCAAGCAAGCCATAGGCCAACTTGCGCAGAGGTTGCTGCGATTCCGCTTTTCGGACTAGCGGACGGGCGCGGCCAAATTTCTGTAGGAAAAGCTCTGGGTGATTCCGGCGAACGGTTCGCCATCGAGCTCCGCATAGGGGTAAACGAGATAATTTACAGGCGCGCCGGTTTGCTTCGGATTCAGCCGCAAATCCCGCCCGCGCGAAAAGCGAACACGATTTTCATCCAGCGAGCCGAAAAAATAGTCGCGCCGCGCCGGCATCTGCGAAGCTTCCGCCGCGTCGATGGGAATCCATCCGACCCCTTGAATATAAAATTCCGCCCAGCAGTGATACCCGCCGATTTTCCCCTGCGCGTCCGCTGGCAGAGCAAAGCCAATATCGAATCTCGCGGGAATGCCCGCCGCTCTCGCAAGTCCGATAAAAAGCGAATGAAAATCCGTGCAATTTCCGTGATGCGAGGAGCACGCCCAGACCGCATCGCCGCGTCCCCAGCCCGTCCCGGCGTGGTCGTAATGCATATTGCGAAGCACATACGCATAAAGAGCACGCGCTTTGGCCAGTGGATCCGAAATTCCTTTGGTTTGCTCTTGCGAAATTTTGCCGATAACGCCCTCTATCGGCACCAGCCGATCCGGCTGCAAAAAACGCGCTACAGCCGGTGAAAACGCCTCGCTGGCCGCGGGATCACCCGTCGGCAAGGTCACCTTGTATTCATCGCGCTGCGTTTCAAACGTCAACCGGACATCGAATGGGCCGCGCCTCGCCACGCTCGCAAATTCGAAATATGCAAACTCGTTCCCGTAATTCGTCTCTTTCTCAATGCGATAGCTCAGCGGGCCGGTAATCCGCACATTGGTGATTTGCTGATGCGCGCTGCTCTGCGGGATAGGAATCCAAATTCTCATCGTGTGCGCACCCGCAGGAAGCTTCGGAACATGCGCCACGTAGCTGAATTCGAAGCGCCGGTGGTTTACTGCGCACCGCCCGGATTCTTTGGCCACCATCGTCGCCGTAAGGCTCGTAGCCATGGCCACTCCCGCCAGCTTGGCTGCCAGTTTCACTTCGCTCCTTCGAGCCTTCCAATTTTCGAGGGCACAGCTTGCCAATTCTTCATGCGCGTGTGGAATCGTGCGGAATGCAACCCTACAGATGCTCGCATATCGCATTGGTTGCAATTTGCTCTTGTTCGGTTTCACGACGAACGTGCGCGCTTCGGTTCATTTTGCCGCCCTTCGCCTCTGTGTTACATTCTCGCCATGTCCACAGACATTGCTGTTCGCACCGGCGGCCTTACTCGCCGCTTCGGCGAACTCGTCGCCGTTAACAACGTGAATCTCACGGTCGAAGCCGGCCAGTTTTTCGGTTTTCTCGGCCCCAATGGCGCGGGCAAATCCACCATGATTAAAATGCTCACTGGCCTGCTCGCTCCTTCTTCCGGCACAATCAATATTCTCGGACTCGATCTTTCTATGCATAGCGTTGAAGTCAAAGCCAATATCGGCGTCGTGCCCGAAGGTCTTGCTCTTTTTGGACGCCTCACCGCTTCCGAATATCTGAACTTCGTCGGCAGCATGTACGGACTCGATCGCGCAACGGCCGCCCAGCGTTCGCAGGAACTCCTCGAATTCATGCAGCTCACCGACCGCCCGAAAGCCCTCATCACCGATTTTTCTCATGGTATGCAGAAAAAACTGGCTCTCGCCGCGGCCGTGATTCACGGACCGAAAATCCTCTTTCTCGATGAACCTTTCGAGGGCGTGGACGCCATCGCTGCCGGCACGCTCAAAGCGATGCTTCAGCGCATGATTAGCCGAGGCGCGACAATTTTCCTTACTTCCCACGTTTTGGAAATCGTCGAACGGCTGTGCAGCCATGTTGCCATTATCGCCAAAGGGCAATTAGTTGCGCAGGGCTCGCTGGAAGAGCTTCGTGCGGGTATCGAGGCGCGTCAGGGCGCGGCCGCAAGCGGAGACGGCAAACTCACGCTGGAGCAAATTTTCCTCGACATCGTCGGCGGCTCCCGCGAGGCCGAACGGGAGCTCACTTGGCTGAGCTGAACATTCCCGGCGTTTCGCAGCAAATCCAGCTCATCGCGCGCCTTCGCTGGATGCTCTTCAAAAATTCCCTGCGCAACATCAAGGGCCGCCTCGAAGCGCTCTCCTCCGCCATTCTTTGGCTGATGATGTCCGGCCTCGTGTTCGGCGGCGGCATATTCTTCGGCATCGCCACCTATTACTTCGTTCAGCATAGTCATTGGGGATGGCTCTCCGGCTTGCTGTGGATTGTTTTCGTTTTTTGGCAACTTTATCCGATTTTCGCCGCTTCGGCTGGCGCGCAATTCGATTTTGCAAATCTTCTCCGCTTTCCGTTGCACTTCAGCAGTTTTTTCATCCTCAGTCTCATTTATGGCCTTTTCGACCCCGGTGCGGTCTCTTCGATCGTCTGGCTCTTCGCGATGTGGATC
>DASUAV010000155.1:0-25127 GCA_035763605.1 Candidatus Acidiferrales bacterium | reverse complement strand
CCGCGCAGCGGAACCATCAAATTGAAGATGCCCGTGGAAACAGACTCGAGCGGAAGATTCGAATCAATGTCGCTGGATTTCAGCCCGAGCGCGGCAGCGATTTTTTCGCGCGAAATTTTCACGTTCTTGAATTTCGCATCTTTTTGCGTCATGGTGACGCGTGCCGGACGGCCCTCGTGAAACACAATTTCCACCGGCAAAATTCCCGCGCCTGTCTGCTGCTGAATTTGCACCGGGCCCTCGGAAGCGGGCACCACGCCAAGCTCGGCAAGCAGAAACCAGGTGCCGATCACGGGATGGCCGGCGAGCGGCAGTTCGCGCGTGGTCGTGAAAATACGCAAGCGCGCCAGCGCTCGGTTGTTCGTAGGCCGCTGCACAAACACCGTCTCGGCGAGGTTCATTTCGCGAGCCACCGCCTGCATTTGGCGCGTTGACAATTCGTCTCCGTCTGTCACCACCGCCAGCGGATTGCCCGCGTAAGCTTTCGTCGTGAACACATCGAGCTGGTAAATTCGCCGTTTCATTCAAGAGGCTCGCTTTCTGGAATCAGAGGAACTGGTGCGCGCGCGTCACATCTAGCGGATGGTCAATCAATTTCTCGACCGTTTCCACGAAGAGCCTAGTATGCGGCAAACGGATGTGCCGCTCAAATGCGTCTTCATCCTGCCATCGCGCATGAACATAAAAAAGCCGCGCGTCCCGGCTTGAGCGGAAAGCGTGAATGCTCAAGCAGCCGGCCTCTTTTGACGTCGGGTCAAGCACAGTGCGAATGGCTTCTTCCACCCTGTCTTCCTTGCCCGCCTCAGCATGAAAACGCGCAAAAATGAAAAGCTCCACAGCGCCTCATCCTAATCGAGGGAATCACGGCCGCTGTAATTTCGCTCGATCACCACTGAAATTGTGCCACAGCCGTTTGGAATTGGAGAACACACTCGGCATATTCCTATCAGTCTAAAAGGACAATTTGGCGTGGCTTGTTACTGAGAATCGGCGGCAGCTGGAAATGCGCCGCGTTCATTAAAGCGCGCGGATGCGCTCGCAAGCTTCCTGCAATACCCGCTCTGTCGTTTCGGGACGGCCGGTTTCGGCGTACACGCGAAGCATTTGCTCGGTACCTGAGGCGCGTATCAAGACCCAGCCCTTGTTCGCGAGATAAAGTTTATGCCCGTCGAGATTTTCGCGCCGCTCAATCGGCCACTCCAGCAGTTTATCCACGTGCGTTCCGAAGTATTCGATGGCCTTTTCCTTTTGGCCCGCGCGCAATTCCAGGTCGACGCGGCCGTAATGATGTTCGCCAAAGTCTTTGTGCAACATCTTCACAAGCTCGCCGAGCCGCTTTCCGTGCCAGGCCATCACCTCAGCAAGCAAGAGCGCGCTGACGGTCGCATCGCGCTCTGGGAGATACATTTTCGTGGCCAATCCGCCGCTTTCTTCTCCTCCCAGCAGGATGTCGCGCTCCAGCATCAAAGCGCAAATGTGCTTGAAACCAATGGGCGTCTCGAAAAGCGGACGCGCGAATTTCTGCGCGATCTTATCGATCATTTTCGTGGTCGAAAATGTTTTCGCCACGCCGCCCCCCAGCTTGCGCGTTCCCGCGAGGTGCCACAGGAGAATGGCAAAAATCTGGTGCGGAGTGATGAACGTGCCGTCTGCATCCACGGCGCCGATGCGGTCGCCATCGCCATCCGCGGCAAACCCGGCATCGTATTTTTCCGCGCGCACCGCTTGCTGTAGCGCAGCCACGTGCGGCTCGATCGGTTCGGGATTCACACCGCCAAACAGCGGGTCGTGATTTCCTCGAATTTCGTCGCAGGTCACGCCTTGCCGGCGGCACAGTTCGCGGAGCAGTCCAGCGGCAGCTCCGTGCATCGGATCAATAACGAAACGGAATTTGCGCTCGCGAATGCGTTCCCAGTCAACGAGCGCCGCGAGCGTCTGCAAATACGGTTCGCGAACGTGCAGAGAATGAATCAGGTCTTTGCGCGGCGGCAATACGACATCGCCATTCGCGAGGATGCCTGCAAGCTCCTTCTCGATTTGTGAAACGATGGCCGGCAGCGCCGAACTGCCGTAGCTCGCTTTGTACTTCACCCCGTTCCAGCGGTAGGGATTGTGGCTCGCTGTAATTATGATGCCGCCGGCGGCCTCGCGCTGGCGGACCAGCAGGGAAAGCGCCGGCGAAGGGCAAGGCGCATCCGAAAGCCACACGGGAGTGCCCGTCGAAGCGATCACTTCGGCGGCAGCTCGAGCAAAGAGCGGTCCGCCGAAGCGTGCATCATAGCCAACCAGCACCCCGCTTTGCGGCTTTTCCGCCCGAATCACGTAGCGCGCAATCGCCGCCGCAACTTTGCGTACGTTCGCCACCGTGAACTCTTCTGCGATAACTCCGCGCCATCCATCGGTGCCGAACTGGATTTTGGCCATGCGTGAAAGTATATGCGATATGGCGAGTCAGCCAAAAGTAGCAGCAAACATTTCCAGCGAAACAACGAGAAGTTCAAAGAAGATCTGCGCGGCCATTCTGCTCTAGCCACGCAACGATCTTCCCCACGTCCTGTGCGCGCTCCCGCGGACAGACCAGCAGCGCGTCACCCGTATCCACCACCACCAGATTTGTCACGCCAATGAGCGCGGCAAACTTACGTTGGGTCCAGATGAAATTGCCCTCGGCCTCGAGCGTGAATGCCGCCGAATTCGAGACATTCTGGTTTTTCTTTCGCGCCAGCAACTCATAAACCGCGGCCCAGGAACCAATATCGCTCCATCCAATATCCGCGGGTAGCACAAAAACGCGCTGGCGCGCGCCTCGGCGAGTGGCAGGCTCCATCACCGCGTAATCAACGGAAATACTCTTCAACGCCGGATAAATCCGTCGCAGGGTTCGCGCGTACCTGGATGTTCCCATTGAGCGCTGCAAATCGTGAAGAGCGGCCCATGCCTCCGGAAGAAATTCCCGCAGGCATTCGAGAAACGTGGAAACACGCCAGAAAAACATACCCGCATTCCAGAAGTGTTTCTTCCCAGCGACGTATTTCCGCGCGCGCTTCAAGTCCGGCTTCTCCGTGAACCGCTCGACTGCATAAGCCGGCACTCCGAGTTTCACCCGGATTGGTGCGCCACGTTCGATGTAACCGAATCCGGTCTCAGGGCGTGTGGGAGGAATCCCGAGTACGACCAAATTGCCGGGCGTGCTGGCGAGCTTTAGCGCTGCACTGACAATTTTGCGGTAACGCACTGCATCTCGAATGTAATGATCCGCAGGAAGCACCGCCATGAGCGCATCGCCATATTTTTTCGCGAGGTGAATCGCAGTCAGTCCAATGGCCGCCGCAGTGTTGCGTCCGACCGGTTCAGCAAGAATCTGCGCCCTCGGGACGCTCACCAGTTCGCGACGAATGGCCGCAGCTTGCTCATCGTTCGTAACCACCCACAGGCGGTTTGGGGGGAATAGCGGCTGCAGGCGATCCGCAGTCTCCCGCAGCATGGTTTTCTGGCTGACAATATCGAGCAACTGTTTCGGCGTGCGCTTACGGCTGCGCGGCCAGAATCGCGTGCCGCGTCCACCCGCGAGAATCACCGCACATTGGGGCAAGTCTTTGCTCTTGGCCATTTCCTGAAGAGCCTCAATTTACACCTGCTCGGGAGTCGTCACTGTTAACAGAGTCGTCCGCTCTTTGGGTTCGAAAATGCATTCGGGTGCGGCTGCAGGAATGATCCACGCCTGACCGCGCTCGTATGCCACTCGTTCGCCGTCCGTCCCAGCCTCAAGAAACCCAGATCCTTCGCTAATAATGGAAATTTTCAAACGACCATCCCGCTTAGCAGCGTACTGCTCGTTGGAAAAGCTCTCTTTCACGGCACAAAAATACCGGCAGTCAACAAGAACGCTAGTCCCTTCAGAGCGATATTGCTCGCGCGATAGCGGCAATTTCCCGCCTAACTGCTTTCCGAACCGAATCACATGAAAGGCTTTTTCGATGTGCAGCTCTCGCGATTTGCCCTGCGCGTCGCGCCGATTGAAATCGTAAACGCGGTAAGTGAGGTCGGAATTTTGCTGAACTTCGCACAGCACCATGCCCGGCCCGATCGTGTGAACCGCTCCCGCCGGAACAAAAATCGCATCGCCCGCGTTCACGGGAATCGTCTCCAGCATTTCTTCGGCATATCCTTCGTCAATCGCGCGCCGAAACCCCTCCTTATTCACTTCCGGCTTCAGCCCAACTCGCACCTCTGCTCCCGGGCGCGCAGAAACCACGTACCACATTTCCGTTTTGCCGGTTCCACCCGAAGTGCCTTCGTACCGTTTCGCGTAATCATCATCCGGATGCACTTGCACGGAGAGCTTGTCCTCCGGAAAAAGAAATTTCACCAATACGGGAAATGACTCTTTGTGTTTCGCGCGCTTGCCGGCCCATTCTTCGCTCATCTTCGGCCAAACGTCGCCGAGTTTCTGGCCGGCAAATGGCCCATCGGCGAATCGGCATTCGTTTCCGGTAAGCCAAGCTTCGCCAATGGGTTGCGTGAGCGAATTTTTTTTAGGGAAAAGCGGCGCAAGGTTCCGCGAACCCCAGATTCGCGGAACGAACAGAGGTTCGAGGCGAACCGGCCGCAGCGCCACAAAGTTATCCGCGTGTTGCCGCAGTGGAAGTGGCCGTCTTGCCGGCGCGGAAAAAGCGCCCCAGCCGCGTCAGGCCTTCTTCGATGCGCTCCATCGAAGTGGCGTACGAAATCCGCAAGTAGCCCGGCGCGCCAAACGCATCGCCCGGAATCACGACCAGGTGCTCGTGCTCAAGCAGCTCTTTCGTAACTTGCAGAGTGTCCGCGCCGGAAATACCATCGCCATAAGATGCGCCGCTCACGTTCGGGAAAACGTAAAAGCTGCCTTCAGGCTCATGGCACGTCACGCCGGGGATTTCGCGCAACCCGTCCAGCATGCGCCGGCGGCGTCGCGAAAATTGCGCCAGCATTTCTTCGACGCTTTCCATCCCGCTGCGCAGGGCTTCGAGCGCGGCGTACTGCGCTATTGAAGTCGGATTCGAAATGGACTGGCTCTGCAGCTTCAACACAGCATCGGAAATTTCCTGCGGCGCGAGCGTATAGCCCATGCGCCAGCCGGTCATGCAAAACGTCTTCGAAAGTGAAGCGGAGATAATCACGTTGCTTTTCGCGCCGGGAAGGCTGGCGATCGAAAAAGGCCTCGCCTTGCCATAAACGAAATGCGAATAGCATTCGTCGGAGAGCACAAAAATGTTGCGTTTCCTCGCAACCTCCAGAATCGCGGCGAACTCTTCTTCCGGGATTACAGTTCCGCTCGGATTGGCGGGCGAATTGACGATCAGAATCTTCGTTCGCGAAGTGATCGCCTTTTCGATTTGCGCGGCGCGCGGCACGAAACCGTCCTTCGGATCCGTATCAAGTGCGATGGGCGTTCCATCCGCGCACTTCACCATCTCCGGATAGCTCACCCAATACGGCGCAAGAATCAAAACTTCGTCGCCCGAATTGATCAGCGCATGAATCACATTGAAGAGCGAATGCTTCCCGCCTGAATTGATCACGCACTCTTTCGGCGCATAATTGCTGCCGAGGTACTTCGCGTGCCACTCCACAGCCGCCTGGCGCAACGGCATCACTCCTCCGGACGGCGTGTATTTTGTTTTGTTCTCCTCAATCGCGCGGACGGCAGCTCGTTTGATATGGTCCGGCGTCGGAAAATCCGGCTCGCCCGGCCCGAAATCCACCACGTCAATTCCCTGCGCCAGCAGTTTTTCTTTGGCGTTGAAAACCGCCAGCGTGGCGGAAGGCTGGATACGATTCACTCGGTCTGCCAATTGCATAACGTCACCCCGTGTTCGGAATTCAGACAACTTTTGCTTTTAATCTCTCTTCCACAGCGGGCGGCACCAGATCCTTCACCGAACCGCCCAGCCGCGCGATCTCCCGCACCAATCGCGAACTCAAGTAAATGTACGCTTCTGCGGGCATCATGAAAACCGTTTCGACCTTTGGCTCGAATTTGCGGTTCATCAGCGCCATCTGCAATTCGTATTCGTAATCGGAAATAGCGCGAATTCCGCGCAAAACCACATGAGCGTTTTTCTTGCGAGCGTAATCCATGAGCAGGCCCTCGAAAACATCCACTTCCACGTTCGGCCAGGAGCGCGTGACCTCGCGAAGCATTTCCAGGCGCTCGCCCACGGTGAAAAGCGGATCCTTTTCGGCGTTGCGCAGGACGGCGACAATCAGACGGTCGAAGATTTTCGCGCCGCGCCCGATCAGATCCAAATGGCCATTCGTGACAGGATCAAACGAGCCGGGATAGATTGCGAGCACCGGTTTCATTGCCGCGGCGGCCATTGCGCGGCATTCTAACCCAGAAGACGCTCGCGATGTCCCGAAAACTTTTGTGCGCAAATTTCAAAGCAGGAGAGCTGCAGATATAAAGAGGTAACATCAGAAATCGTTGCGCTGAAAATGCAGAGACGCCGGATGCCCGCCAGTTTGGCGGAATTCCAGCGTCCCTGCCCCTCGATGCCGGTACGCGTTTCTCAGCCCTTAGAAAGCGAGCCGGCGCCGAATTGCCATACCCATAGCCAGCAGCCCGGATCCAAGCAAAAACAAGCTTGCCGGTTCTGGCGTAGGTGAAACTGTTCCGGTGATGGGCGACGTCAGGTTACAAATGTCGACGCCCGCACCGACGTTTATTGTTCCAGAGAGCGTGATGGGTACGTTTACGGCCACTCCCAAAACAGTGGTGGCCATTCCGCTACCTGAAATGCTCGCTACACCGGCAACCACTTGCGCTGCCGTTTGGGTCACAGTGAAGCTGGAAATGGAGCCGCTGACGTCGGCCGACGTAAAGGTCACGCCGGTGACGTCCGCCGAAAAACTGCACGGATTGTCTGACTGAAAGTCGAGCGTGATCGAGTTCGTACCGCCGAGCGTCACATTGACAGCGCCCGCAGCCGTTCCTGTGACCGTCCCGATTCCGCTCAGATTTATCGTGATTGGCGCCGGATTGGCTGAGGCCCCAAACGCGACGAGCCCGAACACCGCTGCCATACTGAGCAGCTTGAGAATCATTTGCCGCATTCTTCCTCCTGTGAAGCTTGGCTGAGTTTCGAAAAAACCAGTAGCTATCGGTGCTTCGGGCTGTAGCTCTGGTCAAGCAACCCTACAGATGTGTGACAAACGGGAAAAGCGGGAGAATCAGGTAATTTTGCTACGCCAAAATCCTGCACATATTCCTAGAAACACTCGATGAAAGCGTTTTCACATGGAAGCGAAGAATTTTCGTACAATCTCCGGTATTGTGGCGGACATCGGCCATTCCCATTTGTTGGCAACAGCGATTGATGAAGCGAGGATCGGTCTCGTCGAAGGCGGCATTCCCATAGGCGCAGCGTTATTCGATGCGAATGGCAAATTGCTCGGTCGCGGGCACAATTTGCGCGTGCAGGAAGATGACCCCGCCATGCACGCCGAGACCGATGCATTTCGCCGTGCAGGCCGGCAGCGCAGTTACCGCGACAAAATCATGGTAACGACTCTTGCGCCCTGCTGGTATTGCAGCGGACTGATTCGCCAGTTCCGTATCGGCACAGTGGTTGTAGGCGAGTCCCAGAATTTCCGCGGCGGCATTGACTGGCTGCGCGAAAATGGCCTTCAGGTAATTGATATGGCCAATGCGGAATGCATCCAGATGCTCGCCGAATTCATTCGCGCCAATCCTGCGGTGTGGTACGAAGACATCGGCGAAGAATAGGCCGTCAGCAGCAGCCCTCTATTCGGCGCGCAACGTCACGCAAGGATCAACGCGCGAAGCGCGCCAAGCCGGAAGCCAGCACGCTCCGACCGACACAATCGCGAGCAGAACGATTACTCCCGCATACGTTGTCGCATCCAGCGGAGTGATGCCGAAAAGCTGCGACGCAATGGCGCGGCCCGCAGCAAACGAACCGCTGATTCCGATAATCGCTCCTACCGCCGTCAGCAGCATTCCTTGACGCACAATCAGCGACAGTATGTTCGCGCGCGGCGCCCCCAACGCCAGCCGTATGCCGATTTCCCGCGTCCGTTCCGCCACGCTTCCGGAAAGCACGCCGTAGATGCCAATCGCCGCCAGCGCCAGCGCCACAATTCCAAATGCTTCGAACAAAATGAGCGTAAACCGCCGCTGCGCTACCGTTGCGGCCAACAACGAATCCATCGTAGCCGTGCGAACGATCGCTTGATTCTTGTCCGCCGCCCAAATCGCATTCTTAATTTCCGAAGTAAGCGCGCTTGAATTGCCGTGCGCGCGCACTACGAGCGACATCGCTTGATCCACGAACCACGATTGTTCCGGCGTCATGTAGGCCGTATCCAAATGCGTTCCGGCCAGAGAATCTTGCCGCACATCGCCCACCACGCCCACGATGGTGTACCACGGCCAGTTGGGGTGGCCGCCGATTTTTATGCGCTGCCCGAGCGGATTTTGATTTCCGAATTCTCTCCTGGCCAGCGATTCGTTGATCAATACGGCGTGCGGCGATGTAGCCACGTCCGTCGCCTGCAAAAGACGGCCGCGGCGCAGCGGAATGCGCATGGCCTTGAAGTAATCCGGTGTGACCAGACAGCGAAAAACTCCGTAGCCGCCGCCGACAGGCGCGCCATTGTCTTTTTCGAAGAATCCGCCATAGAGGCCCATCAGCGGGTCATCAGCCAGCGGCAGAAAGCTGGTAAACGCCGCCGATTCCACTCCCGGAACGCGCTGCACGTTCTCAATCGCTTGCTTGAAGAATTGCTCGCGGTTTCCGGTCGGCGAGCTGTTCATCTGTGCAGAAGTTTGCACCTGCATGGTGAGTACGTTAGACGCGTCAAATCCCGGATTCACGCTGAATAGCTGCGTCAGGCTGCGCAAGAGCAGTCCCGCGCTGACAAGCAGCACGAGGGCCAGCGCCACCTCCGCCACTACCAGGGCGCGGCGCGTGAATTGATGCGTACCGGCAGTTTGCCGCGAGCCTTCCTTCAATCCCGCCTGTAAGTCGCTGTGCGAAGCGTGCAGCGCGGGAACCAGGCCCACCAGCAGTCCAATCAACGTTGTAATTCCGAGCGCAAAAAAGAACGCGTTCCGGTCGAGGCCAATGGCGTTGATGCGCGGAAGGTTCGCTGGGCTTAGAGCGATAACACCTCGCACGAACATCTGCGCAAAGAGCAGTCCCAATGCGCCGCCGACCAGCGCAAGCAACAGGCTTTCGGTGAGCAACTGTTGAATGAGCCGTGAGCGGCCCGCTCCGAGCGCCGCGCGCATCGCGAACTCGCCCCGCCGCTGCGCCCCGCGGGCGAGCAGCAGATTTGTAACGTTCACGCAAGCGATCAAAAGCACGAGCATCACTGCGCCGAGCACGGCAATCAGCGCCGGTTTGACTCCGCGCGTGATGTCCGCTTGCAAGGAATCCACGATGAAGCCCAGGCGCAGCGAGGCCCAGCGCGGCCTCGGAAAATCCGGCACCGGAGTGCGTGCGATCGTCTCGATATCCGCCTTAGCCTGCGCAAAAGTAGCGTTCGGCCGCAGCCGTGCCACAATGCTCAGATGATTGCCCCATTCCCCTGTGTTCGTATCCTTGATCGTTGCCGGATTGTACTGCTGCTCGGACGACCATATTTCCGCAGTCGGATCGAGAACGTTCTCGAATCCGCGCGGCATGATGCCGATGACGGTGTAGGCGCTTCCGTCCAGCGTAATTTGCCGTCCAACAATCGAGCGATCTGCGCCGAAGCGCCGCTGCCACAAGCCGTAACTTAAAATGGCAACCGGCGCGCCCTGATAAGTATCGTCCGCAGGCTGGAAATCGCGTCCCACCGCCGGCTCTACGCCGAGCGCGCGAAAGTATCCATAGCTGACGTTCTGCCCTTCGAGCCGCTCGGGTTCCGCTCCGCCGATCATCGTCGGCTGCCACGGTTCGAATATCGCCAGCGCATCGAACGAGTGGTTGCGCTTCAATAGTTCGCGGTAATTGAAGAATGTGACCTGCGACCGCGCGCCCTGAAAAATCCCCCAAATCATCATGATGCGTTCCGGATGCGGATACGGCAGCGGCTCAAATAGAATCGGATCAACCGCGCTGAAAATCGCGGTGTTCGCGCCAATCCCGAGCGCCAGCGTCAAAACGGCCACCGCCGTAAATCCCGGCGATTTCCGCAGCATCCGCGTGCCGTACCGAATGTCCTGCCACAGCGTTTCCAAAAAATGTCCCGCGCGAACTTCGCGCGTCTGCTCTTTCACTTGTTCCACACCGCCGCTCTCCATGTTCGCCTCCCGCCGCGCGCGATGCGCGTCAACGCCGGCGCGAATTTTTTCGTGCGCCATCATCTCAACGTATCCGCGCACCTCTTCATCCAGTTCGGCGCTAACCTCTCGCCTTTTCGTCCAATTTCTCAGCGCATTCTTTAGCCACATGGTTTTTGGTTCTTGCCTTTTCTCGTCACTCGTCGTTTGTCACTAGCCACTGTCTTTAGGCTTCCAGCGCCCGCTCAATTGCCAGCGAAATCCGGCTCCAGCGTTGCGTCTCCGCGCCCAAGCGCCGCCGTCCCGCTTTCGTCAGTTGGTAGTACCGCGCGCGCCGTTTGTTTTCCGACTCTCCCCACGAAGCCTTCAACCAGCCCTGCTCCTCCATGCGGTGCAACGCCGGAAACAGCGACCCGGGCTTCACCAAAAACGTCCCGCGCGTAATTTGCTCGATGCGTCGCGAAATTCCCAAGCCGTGCATTTCGCCCAGCGCCAGCGATTTCAAAATCAGCATATCCAGCGTGCCTTGCAGCAGTTCCGTTTGTTCGTTTCCCATTCTGTCTCCTATAGACCTTCTGTAGCGCAAATCGTAGTCCTTCTCCTATCGAATGTCAATATGTAAAGAAAATAGGCTTCGTTAAGCCTCAAAAAATCGCCGGAGAATTCTGGAAAGAGTGGAACTGCGCCGTCGCGACTGCTAAGCGTAGAGCTTCACGAAAAAATATGCCGCCATGCCAAACCCAATCACAATCACCAGCCGCCGGATGAACGCCGGGTCCACTTTCTGCGCGTAGTACGCCCCCGCATACCCGCCCGCCGCCGCGCCCACCAACATCACCAGCGCCTCCGGCCACACAATCACCCGCGCGCGTATGAACAGCGCCAGCGCCACCACATTCACCGCGCTCACCAGCAGCGACTTCACCCCGTTCATCGCGTGAATGTTTCCCACGTCCAGCAGCGCCAGCATCGCGAGAACTAAAATCCCCGCACCCGCGCCGAAGTACCCGATATATACCGCGATGCAAAGCTCCATCGCGAATCCCGCCACCAGCAGCATCCGCTGACGTCCTTGGCGCCCGCCCTGCGCCCGCACCCACTTCGTGATTCTTCCGCTCGCCACGAAAAGCAGCGTCGCGCCCAGCAGCAGCCACGGCACCATTTTCATGAATGTCGCTTGCGGCGTTTTCAGCAGGATTTTCGCGCCAATGATTCCGCCAACGAATCCCGTAATTAGCAGCGGCGGCAGCAACTTCAGCACGCGCGGCTGCTTCATCTCCCGCCAGTACGCCACCGTGCTGGCCATCGTGCCCGGCCACATCGCCGCTGTATTGGTTGCGTTTGCGGAAATCGGCGCGATTCGCGTGAAGAGCAGCGCCGGAAAGGAAATGAAACTGCCTCCGCCCGCGACGGAATTGATCGCTCCGGCCACCAGCGCCGCCAGAAAGAGGAAGCCCGCCTCAGTTAGAGACACACCAGAGCATAACGTGCGCGCTTTCTTCTGTCACTTCCGAATTCGGAAACGTGGTGGCTTATTTTGAGGGCTGCTCTTGCCCGAGGAATCTGCATTTGCTCTTATTCTGCAGCGAACTACCGCTGCACCACCGATATCTCCACATTCGATGGATATTCGTTGCTCCGGTAAATCCGCTGCGTCGCCTTGATGTAGTCGCTCGCCACCGCCTTGAAGATATTCGGCACGTACTTCTGCGGATTCCTGTCAATAATCGGGAACCACGTGCTCTGCACCTGCACCATGATGCGGTGGCCCTTCAAAAAACAGTGGCTGTTCGTGTGCAAGTCAATCGTGTACGGCGTCACTTTACCGGGAGTAATCGGCTCAGGCCTCTCGAAGCTGTTGCGGAAGCGCCCGCGAAAAACGTCATTAGCAATCATCAATTCGAATCCGCTCATCGTCGGCTCCGGCGTGTAGTTCTCTGGATAGACGTCAATCAGCTTGGCGATCCAGTCGCTGTCGCTGCCGGTAGTCGAAGCATAAAGATGCGCCACAATATCGCCCGCCACACAAACATTCCGGTCGAGCGCGCCTGTGGACCAGGTCACAGTATCCGGACGGTTATCCACGAATCGCTGATCTTCCACCAGCCAAGTGGACCAGCGGCTCCCCGGCCCGTAAGTCTCTTCGATTGGCCGGTGGCGATACGGCACGGGATGCGCCGGATCGGAAATGTAACTGTCGAACGCGCTTGCGGTGTTTTCTTCGGGCGCGTCGAACGACAATTTTCCATTCGAATGAAAATAAAGTTTTTTCTGCTCGACGCCCGAAGTTGGCGGCCACGCGCTGAAGTCCATCCATTTATTGGAGCCAGTCTCGAACGTGCGCACCTTTTTGAACGGCAGTTGGCCTTCATCCTTCAGCCAGTACGCAAACCACTTCGCCTGTACGTCCGCGCGAAATTCTTTGCTCGTCGGCTTGCCAAATTTGATTTGTCCCAGGCTCTCGCCATCGCTGCGCGCCCAGCCGCCGTGGTTCCATGGGCCGACGATTAGATAATTGAAATGCTGCGTGTCGTGCGGCTCCAGCAGCTCGTAAATTTTTACTGGCCCGTAGAAATCCTCCTGATCCCACCAGCCGGCCACATTCAAGTTGGGCACGCTCAAGTGCAGATCTTTCAGGTAACGAGGAAAAGCCTGCTTCTGCCAGAAGCTATCGTAATTTGGATGGTTCACGTAGTCTTCCCAGGTCGGAATCCGCCCGTGCAGATATTTCGCGTCCACATTCGAGAGCGGGCCCAATTTCAAATACCACTCGAATGTGTCGTAGTCGTCGAAATGGAACAGCACATTCGTTTTGCCCGTTTCCATTTCCGCCGCGTACTCGAAGCCATAGCTGAGCCGAAACGCGCCATTGTGATGAAAATCGTCGCCCAAAAACATATCGGCCGGCGAAGCCTGCTCGGAGACAGCCTTGAGCGCCGGATGGGGTTCGAGCAGCGCCATCGCCGTCAGCCATCCGCCATAGGAAATTCCCGCCAGCCCCGCGCGCCCGTTGTTGTTCGGAATATTTTTCACCAGCCAGTCGATCGTGTCGTAAGTGTCCGTGCCCTCATCAATGGACTTCGGATTCGCGCGATCGCGAGGCGGCCGCTGCATCACGAATTGCCCTTCGGAACCGTAGCGCCCGCGAATGTCCTGCATCACAAAGATGTATCCGTCGGGCCACATGTCCGTGTAAAGATGCAGCAACTGGCTGTAGCCGCTCGCGTCATCGTTCAATCCGTACGGCGTGCGCGTAATCATGAACGGCAGCGGCCCGCTGGCATTTTTCGGCGTATAAATCTCGGTATGCAGCTTTACTCCGTCGCGCGTGGGGATCATTACGTCCTGCTTTGTGAATACTTGGCTCGCTTCCAGCGTATTTGCTGATTGCGCGTGCGCCACGCGAACTTCGCGCCATCCCGCAAACGCCGCTAACACCAAAATTGCCGCGCACGCGCACACTCGCCCCGCGATCCGCATTTTCTTCATGGTTGCGCTCCTGAAATCCCGCCGAGCCTACCACAACTCGACTTTTTGCAGCACGCCTTTAGCCGCGCCAGTCAGCGATTGTGATTCGCATCTTGCTTCAGCAGTTCCGCGCGATTCTCTCGCAAATCTCGCCCGCTTCGCTCTGCCGGATACGGCGCATCGTTGCCCATCAATCCCTGCCAAATAATCCGGTTAAACTTCGCCGAATCAATTTTGTCCTCCACGGTGAAGTCCATACCTTTAGTTTTCGCCGCCCAGTACGCCGCATCGTGACGCGGCTTCGCGTAAACGCCAGTCGCTCCTGACGTCGCTCCATTCTGCGTTTTGCACACGGGCAACTGCGTGCTGCACAAAATCTGCGGTACCGCCGTCGTGTACGTCCACGGCTTGTACTCCGTCGTGAACACATCCGCCATCGGCTCCGCCACCGCGTCATTGATGCCCATTGGCTTCATTCCGAGAATGTCTTCTATCGTCCGCAGCACGCTTACGGTCGTGTAGTGCGCCGAAATCACCGCGCCCTGCTTGACATACGCGCCCGCGATAAGCGCCACGCTGCGATGCGCATCCACGTGATCCGGCCCGTTCTGCGCGTCATCTTCCACGGAAATCACGATTGTGCTGTTCGCGAACGGGCTGTGCGCCACAGTTTCCAGGAGTTTTCCGACGGCGTAGTCGTTGTCGCCCACTTCCGCTTCCACGGTTCCGGTTCCGTCAATCGCGGCCGCAAAATCTCCTGTATGATCGCGCATAAGCCGCACCAACTCGAGATTCGGCATCTTCCCGCTTTTTACGTAGCTCTGAAATTCCCGGTTCCACTCCTCAAATCGCCAGTAGTCCGGCAGCTTCAAATCGAATCCGCGAAAATAGGGATCGGTGACTTTCATCAACGCCGCTTTATCCGGATAGGCCACGCGCGTTTTCGTTTGGTATGGATCGCGTAGCACGGGGATAATTCCCGGCGTACCCGGCGTGCCAAAATACCTGCCGCCCTCGAGAAAGAATCCGTAATTCCGCAGCGAAAGTCCCGCGCGCAGCGCCGCATCCCACAAATATCCCGTTCCCGCCTGCCCGCCGGGACCGTCCGGCGCATCCACATCGTTCGTGCCCGGGAGCAAATTCTTGTCATCGGGAGTCGCAGGATTTTCTTTGCGCCGCTCCGCCGGATTCGCGATGCCTACATTGATATTGCGATCTTCTCCCTCGAAATCGTACGAGAGCCCTCGCTTTGCGTAATTCACGGGCACTTCGTTCTCGACAAACTCCGACTCGCGCGCCGCCGTGGACCAGTTCCATCCTTCGCCGCTCACGTCCCCGCTGCAGAAAAAATCGTCGAGATCCACGAACTGCTGCGCGATCTGATGATGGTTCGGGCTCATCGCCTTGCCCAACACCGCCAGCTTCGGATCGCCGTTCCCTTCCGGCAAATCGCCGAGCACCTGATCGTAGGTGCGATTCTCCTTGATGATGTAAATCACATGGTTGATGTGGTCGCGCAAAAACGCCATGGTTTTTTCATTCGCCGACCGCTGCGCATCGCTTACATAATGATCGTTCTCCGCCACCTGCCTCGTCAGCGCATCGAGTTCCTGCGCATCCGGCGTGGGAATTGTTTCAAAGCCGCCTTTGTCCAGTTGCAAGATGTATTGGTTTTGGCCGTAGCACTCATCGAGAGAGCCGTGCGCAATTGAAGTCGTGTTCCGGCAGCCACCAGGATTCGGCCCCGGGACGCTCCTCGTGTTCACCACGTACAGCATTTTTCCATCTGCGCTCACGCTCACTGAACTCGGATACCATCCTGTCGGTATCAGCCCTGTTACGCTCGGTGCCAGTCGCGTTTCCCGCAAATCGATCACGGCAATCGAATTAGCTCCTCCATTGGTCACGTAAAGCCATCTCCCATCCGGCGAAAGGGCCAAGCTGTTCGGATTGCTTCCCATTAGCTTCCCCTGATTCGCAAAAACGGACTTTGGAGCTGTTGCTCCAGGCGTCAGAAGCAAAAGATTAGAATTCGTATTGATGATAGCCACGGTGTCATCACTTGGCAGCACTGCGTACAAATAAATACCCCCGCCACCCAAAATCATTTTTGTTGGCTCGCCCGGTACGGCAATTCGCTTTGTCACCTTCGGCTCGCCCGCGATATTCACCACCACAATCTGCCGGTCTCGCGGACTCGACACATACGCCTCATCGTTTCCCTTGGTCACAATCCAGAACGGAAATTCTCCGCCTGCCACGCCGTTCCCCGGACGCAAATCCAGTTCCGCCGTTTTCTTCCGCGACGCCAGATCAATCACGCTCATCGAATCATTTTCGAAGTTCGCCACCAGCAGTTTCTTCCCGTCCGCCGTCACCGCCACTCCCGCAGCCATCGGCTTCACGTCCACGCCCAATCCCTTTTTGTGCTCTAGCGCAATCGGGGAGCCCGCCTCGCTCCATTTTCCGTTCTGGTCGGCGAACACATGCACGTCATCATCCACGCCGCCTGAAACATAAAATTCATTTCCATTTGGATTCCACGACATTCCATCGAACGTATTCGGCACTTCAATGGTCTGCGTTAGCGCCGGCTTGCCCGCCGTGGCGGGCTTGTTGCTCGAAACATCGAACACAAAGGCATATTCATTCGAATCCTTACGAATTCGCCGCCCTGTCGTGTCGTCCATTTCGTTGTAGCCGCTCGTCAGCACCAGCAAAGTTTTCCCGTCCGGCGAAAGCGCCGTGCTCACCGGCTGCGCCGCCACATAATCCGGAAAATCCGTGAGCCCCGGATTGAGCGGCACGTAAAACGAACCCGGCGCGGCCATCGGCGTAATCGTCATCCCCGTCGGCAGCACCGCACGGCTCTCCAGCGAAGGCAGCGCCCGCAGCGGTCGCACACGTTGCACCTGCGGCGTCCTCATGCGCCGCGCTCCGGCCCCGCGCCGGGACCCCAAGTAAACCGACGCCAACACACAGATCACAATTACTGTCATGCCCATCCCGCGCCGCCCGCTCATCGAACCTCCAATATCCACGCAGACTGCCGCACCAACGCGCCGCCATTCTGTCACAACTTCCTACTCCGCTGAAATTGGCGTTTCGAGAAGGAGTAGTTACCGATTGTCCTTCCGAACATGCCAAACTGCAGCGCAATTTCGCACGCACGCAGTAGACTTAGCACGGTGAGTCTGAGAAACCGACTTCGTTTAATTTGGATAGGTCTTGTCGCGCTGTGGGCGTTCGGCTCATGGTGGGAACACGAAGGTCCATTAGACAAATGGAGTTTGCTGTCCGAATTCGCCGTAATCGCAGTTGGAATAGCGGTCGCCAATGTTCTCGCTCGTAGGACATTCAAGCGATTTCGCAAAGCCCTAGCCGTGGGAGATATTGCTGGCGCAAGACGGGGATACTCTGATCTTGCCGATCTTTGGAGGCGTCGAGGTCGCGAAACAATGAAGGCCTACAACGAACATTCTTTTGCTGGAAGAGCGTTACCACGATGCACTCAGCATACTTCAGACGCTCGATACCAAGAAGCTCGGAGCAAAGGGAACTCCAGTCGTCGAAAACCAAATTGCTTGTTGCAAAGCACAGCTTGGGAATCCCACTGAAGCGATCAAAATCGCCGAAGGAGCCCTCCCACGCATGGAGATTATGGGCCCTGATTACAGCGCCAGCGGGAATCTGGTGCTGGGCACTGCGAAAATGCTTGCAGGACAGCCTTTGGAAGCTATCCCATATCTTCAAAAAGCATACACAACCTCTGCGAATGCCCCCGTCCGAAAAACCATCGCAGCTTTTTATCTCGGTGAGGCTTTTTCGGCTCTCGGCAAATCCGGTGAATCCCGTGAGGCGTATCAAAATGCGAACAAAACTTTGCCAAACAGCAAATTCGGGCTGCGCGCACTCGAACGATTGAATTAGCCGGCACCACACGGCCGTTCCGTTTCACAATGCGCCGACTCGCTTCTCCAGTTCCTTCGCAATTTCTTCCGCGCTCATGTCCGCCTCGAACTTGACGGGCGCGCCAATCGTCACCTTCACCGATCCTTTCGGCACGCGCCTGAGCCGCAGCCACGGATTCGCCAGACGCGCCTGCGCCAGTTCCCACAAACCATCAATCCTCACCGGCAACACCGGCAGCCGCAAATTCGTCGCCAGCAGCCCAATCCCCGCGCGGAACGGCTGCATCGTCCCATCTTTCGACCGCTCGCCCTCGGGAAACACCAGCACGCTCCATCCCTCGTCCGCCAATTCTCCGGCGAACGCAAAACTCTGCCGGAATCCCGTCATTTTCGGCAGGGGGAAAACGTTGAAGAGCGCAATCACCAAAAAATAATTCGCGCGATTCACCACGCGCATGAACCAGTCCATGCCCGCTGGATTCCGCATGCCCCACAGCCGCTCCGCCTCCATCGCCGTCGCCAGCCTGTGACGGAATTTCGGCGGCAGCGCCGCGAGCACGCAGCCAATGTCCACGTAGGTCACGTGATTCGCAATGACCAGCACCGGCCCGCGCACGCCGCGCAAATTCTCGCGTCCGCGAATCTCCGGACGCGCCAGGAACATCGTCGCCGGCCAAGTCAGCGCGTAATACACCGCCAGCCGAATCCACGTCACCGGCCAGCGCTGCGCCCAGCGCGAGAATTGGTGCGTTTGCGGACGCGCGCGCGGCTCACGCAGCAGTTTCTCCATCTCGCCGACGGTTTTTGCCTCCGCAAATCGCGTCTCGCTCAAATCCACCTGATATTTTTCTTCGAGCGCGCTCATCAATTCCACGCGGTCCAGCGAACTCATCTGCAAATCCGTCTCGAGATCCGCATTCGCGGCCACGCTACTGCGTCCCGTCACCTTCGCCACAAAATCAGCGAATGAACCTGAATCTGCCGCCGCTGCCGTGTCTGTTTTCACCTGCGTGCCGAATTCCTTTTCCGCTGCTTCGCGAATTTTTCCAAGCACAGGCTTTTGCGTCGCCGTGCGCGGAAAATCCGGCGCCTTCCAAACCATCCATCGCCGCATCCGCTGAAATTCCGCGAGCTGCACATTCGCGCGCTCGACAATCGCAGCCGCATCCGCGTGTTTATCAGCGAGCAGCAGCACAGCACACGGCTCCGCGTTTCCATCGCGCTCGATTCCCACCACCACCGCGTCGCGCACGCCCTCCTGCTTCCGCAGCGCCGCTTCCAAATCCTCGGGATAAACGTTCATCCCCGCGGGCGTGACAATTACATTTTTCCTACGGCCCTTGAAATACAAATTTCCCTGCGCATCCATCTCGCCCAAATCGCCGGTGCGAAACCATCCTTCTTCGCCCGCCACTGGCTCCAATTTCGCGCCCTGAAAATATCCCGACGCGATATTTTCTCCGCGCACCAGAATCTCGCCCTCGCTGCTCAGCTTCATCTCAATTCCCGGCATCAATTTGCCGATCGAACGCTTCCCCGCGTGAAACGGATTGCTCACGCTCACCAGCGAAGTCGTTTCCGTCAGCCCGTACCCCTGCACCACGGCGTATCCCAAGCGGTTCCAGAACATCTCTGCGCCCTCCGGCAGCGCCGCGCCTCCTGAAATGAACGCCCAGAATTTCCATCCCAGCCGCCGGTGCATTTTGCGGAAACGCCACGCGCGCCGCAAGAATTTCTCGCCATTCGCCCGAGCAAAATTCTCGCGAAATTTGTCTGCGCGTCCCCTCGCTTCAATTTCGCGCTCGATTTGCCCCTGCAGCGACTCGATCATTCGCGGCACAGTCACCAGCGTCGTCACGCGCTCTAGCGGAATCGTCCGCGAAACTTCCGCAGGGCTCATCGTATCCAGAAGAATTACTGTCCCGCCCAGCAGCGGCGGAATGAACATGCCCATCAATTGCCCGAACACATGGCTCAGCGGCAGCAGATTTAAAAATCGCAGCGGATGAAAAAATCTCTCCCATTTCAAATACGGCCGGATTTGCGCTTCCATCGGTTCGATATTCGCTAGCAAGTTCCCATGCGTCAGCACCACCCCGCGCGGCTCAGCCGTTGTGCCCGAAGTAAAAACAATTTCCACCGGGTCGCTGCGCTTCGCCCCGGCACTTTCGAAGCGCACTTCCCGCAACTCGGTTTCGGAATCCTCTCCAAGCTCCTCCAGCAGAATTTTGGACATCCCAGTCTTGCTTGCATCAACGTTCCGGGAATGAATCACCAATTTTGCGTTCACCGTCTGCGCCACACGCGCCGCAAAACTCGCATCCGCCGCGTGGTCCATCGGAACCACAACCACTCCGGCCAGCACGCACCCAAAAAACGCCGCCACCCACTCCGCGCAATTTTCTCCCCACAACAACACATGCTCGCCAGGCTTCACGCCTCTCTGCCGCAAAAACAGTAGGAACATTGAGGCTGTCTCGACCACGCGCGCATAACTCCACCGCTCCATCCGGTACCCGCGCCGGTGCGCAATCGCGATCTCCTTCCCGCGACGCCCGTACTCCTCGATGAATTGAATCAGTGATTCCCGCGCCATGTTTTCCTTGGCCGTGCCTCCCGCTCTCTCTTCGTACGCCTGTCGCAGTCTGCCGAAAGCCACGTCGGCTCAGGGGTTTACTGTAGCACCATAGCTCTAAGCCCGTTCATCTCTAACAACGGCCCCGCTTCACTCGGAATCGATTCATTCAGAGAACAGAGGAGAAATCATGAGACTCAAGAACTGGACCGTTCGGATCGCCGCCGCGGTGCTTCTGTGTGCCGGCATAGCACTTGCTCAAGCGCCTGTCATCAACATTGATAACAGCAGGCATCCCAATCTCGCGGAAGCACAGCAGCATATCCAGCAGGCTTATCAGAAGATTAGCCAAGCCCAGGGCGCTAACAAGGACCGCCTGGGCGGCCATGCCGAGAAAGCGAAGCAGCTTCTCGCAGAAGCCAGCCGTGAGCTCAAGGCCGCTGCGGAATACGCGAATCACCGTCGCTGACGCACATAGGTTTCCGAATGACGTGGATATGCGTCCCGTCTCGTAGCTCGCGCAAAAAACAAAAAGCCCGGCGGCAGATCGCTCTGCGTCGGGCTCCTGATCGAAAACTTAGTCGCTATTTATTCGGGTTTTTCTTCACCGCATCCTGCTTCGGATCGCCCGCCGTGGTCGTGTTCGCCGCGTCCTGATACCGCGTCAAATACGGCATGAACGGCGTCACCTCGAACGGCATTTTCTCCCGCGCCGAAAGCAACTGCACCTGCTTTGCTTTCGCCAGCGAAATGCTATCGTCCCACGAGTCGAGAATAATGCGCGAGCCCAGCGGCAGCGCTGCGATTTGCCCCACATTCGTCGGCTGCAACTGCGGGGCGCTTTGAATCAGCGCGTCCGCCATATAAACATGATTGCCCAGATTCGCGCTGATCAGCTCCGGCAATTGCTTCTGCTCCGACGCCAACTGTTTGAGGAAAAGTCCGGCCTGCCCCAGCTGATTTTTGTATGGCGAATTTTTCAGCAGTTGAATCGCCTTGTCCGCCGCGATTTTTTCCTCTATCGGTGATGTGTGGAACGACATTCTCTTCAGTGTCTCTTGCCGCGACATCATTGTCGTATCGTTGAACGAATACTCGTCCGGCAGCGTCTGCCCGGTAATCACCGCCGCCAGTTGGTGCGCCAGAATCGCCGCCAGGCTGGGTTCATCCGGCAGCACATCCACCAGTCCGCGCGTGACCACAATCGTATGTCCGATGGTAAAGGCTTCCAGCGTCGAAGTCAGCATCACGCGGCAGCGAACGTCCGGCTCGATATCCAGATTGTTGGTCACTTCCAGATTGTTCACCACCTGGTCCAGCAGTTTGTCTACCGGCCCCGGAGGCGCAATGACCCCGTTCCTCTGCAGCCGTTCCAGCACATTGTCTTCGCCTTCGCGCTGCCATTCCCGCTCTGCCATCACCGGCGAAACGTCTTTCGACGCCTGCGCCTGGTCTTCAATGGGCTTGGACGATTCCACCTGCAAATCGCTGAAGGTCGTCTCGCCGCCGGCCAGCTTCAGGTCGAATCCCCAAAGCCTTGTCTGCGAACGGTACTGCACATGCCCGAACGGAAAATCCTTCAAGTCCGATTCCGCGCTGTAAATGTACGACGGCACCCACATATTCGGCGCCACGTTCGTCCGCCAGCTGTCGAAATGCAAATTCCATCCAAACGCCTTTGCCACCGGCTCGAACACGCCATTGAACCGCACAATCGCGAAATTCTGGTCTTCAACCCAGATTCGTCCGTGGAATCTTCCATCGCCCGACTTCGGCAGCGGCGTCACATCAAACACGTACGTTCGCACCGCGCCCAGGAATTGCCGCCTCACATATGTGAATTTGTAATGCTGCAAGTCAAAATCAATCGGATCCACGAAAATCATTTGCAAAAATCCCGCCGGCACGTAGGCATTGCCCAACAGCGAAGTCAGATCTTTGATGGGATTGATCTTGTTTTTCCAACCGGCGTTGGTGTCGTGCAGCATGCTGCGGTCCACCACGCCTTTGCTCAAGTCCGCCACGCCCAGGTAGTAGTGATCCTTCATCGGCACTGAACCCAACTGCGGGTCCCACTTCATGTCCTGAATGTAGGTTTCCACAATGGGGCTGTAGTGCCGCAGCGTCGCCACTTCCTGATGCTCGCGCACAAGAATATTGTTGACTACCTGGCCGACGGTCGTCGGCTGGCTGACGGTTTGCTCGGCTGGCTGCCCACTCGGAGTCTGAGGCGGCGCACTTTGAGCCTGCGCGGGCGGCTGCGCCTGCGTTTCACTCTGCGTTTGCGCCTGCCCCTGCGCGTACACCGTTCCCGCTACACACAAACAGAAGGCCACAGCAAGAATACTGCGCTTCCCCCTGCACATTCTTCCCCCCTCGATTTCTTCAGTACGCTAGTTCGAAGTCGATCCGAACCGTTGCGGGAAAGTCCACTGGCTGACCATCCGCTGTTTTTGACGGCGTGAACTTAATCTGGCGCGCCGCTGTTTCAGCATTTTCATCCAGACCATAACCCAGTCCCTTTACCACTCGCAAAACCTGCACTTCACCCGAGGCCTTGAAAACCACTTCCAGCACTACAGAGCCCTGAATCCTCTTCGCTCGGCCTTCCGCAGTGTACTGCGGTTCGGGCTTGAACTGAATCACAACCGGCGTTTCCTGCGGCGCGGCTTCCGCCTTCTTGCGCGGCCCGCTGCTGGCCGCCTGCTGATTCGAAAATCCGCCTGTTTCCACCTTGCCGCCGTTGCGTTGGCCGCCGGCAATCGCCGTTTGATTCCCAAACCCTGCGCTGGCTACCACTCCCTCTTTGCCCTTCGCTCCGCCGCGTCCGTTTCCCTTTCCGGGGCCTTGCGGCAAATTGAAGTCACCTGCCGCATTGATATTCACAGGATGCATCTGCTTTGAATTTGTCGCCGGCAGCCCATTGGGATCTCCAAATCCGCCCGTTTGCACCAGCGTCCGCGGATTGGTGATCGTCGGCATGGCCGAGCTTCCCATCGAATTCGTCTTCACATCTGGTTCCATCCGCGCCCATTCATTTACTTTCGGCGCTTCCGTCTTATTGTGCCGCACCGCAGGCACTGCGTTCAATTTCGCGAACACCGGATCCACCACTTTCGGCTTCGGCGGATCCGGAATCACCGGCTGCTCTTTTACGACCGGCGGTTGCAGCTTCGCTTCTTCCACCACATGTTTCACCGGCACAAATTTCGGTTTCACAATCGGCTGCGGCTTGTAATGCGGTATGTAGGGCACATCAATGTGCGTTGTCACGTAGTGCGCCGCATGCTCCATCTGCTTCGGAAACAGCGCAGGTATCCATATCGCGCAGAGCAAAATGATTATTTCAATGACAAAGCTAGTCCCAAATGAACGCCACCGCGGCTTCCCTGAAGCCAGCAGCGTAAACGCCCCTTGACTCTCCTGATTTGTGTTTTGTTCCTCTACAGACATTTAACCCGTCCCATTTGAACCAGTTTTGGGGTTGCAGGCAATTGTAGTACTAGCGCAGGGAGCCTGGTGAATAGTACGATTGTACCGCTGTGGAACTTGGTTGCCTTAGTCGCTAATCCTGCTTTCAGCGCGTTTTTTTTGGCTCGCTTCACTTGTACTGACCCCTGGCGAGCTCTATGCTTTCTCCCCATTAAACTCCCTGCTGCCGGATAAGTTGCGGCCTTTTTTGCCTGCCTCGGTGGCCCGGAAAAACCGCTCATTGCAGGGCCTAAACCTTTTCCCGTCAAACACTCCTGCAAGATTCACTCCAATACGGCACATTTTTACGCTAAGACGGACGCCGCCCTATCTCAATACCATCTAAACCCCCCGTCAATCAGGCCCGAAGTGTATGACTGGCCCGAAAAACTATTGACCGGCGGCATAGTACTCGCTCAACCGCATACGCTAGATGCCTCGCCCAACGAGGAACTTCCTACCCTGAGAATGAATTTTTGGCCTTTCCTCTTCAACTTACACTGCTCGTTGTTAGTTCCCCTGCTCGATTCTGGAAACCGCTCCCAACTTTCGTTGGGCGTACAACCTAACGTTGCGATAATGCTTCTTCACCACATCACAATATGAACTCTCCGCGCGCCAAGTTCCTGCTCATTCTACTCTGCTCATTCGCGCTCGGCTTCTTGCCGTCGCACGCTCTGGCTCAACAGCCTCCCGATACACAAAGCCAATCGCAATCCAGCCAGCAGCCGCAGCGGCAAAAAGCTCCGCCGCCCGTTCAAAAAAAATCCGATATCGAAAAGAAAACCGGCACGGTGAACGACCGGCTCTTTGAAGCCATGCCCAATTACGTCGTCGAAGACGCGAAAAAACTTCCTGCGCTCAAGCCTCGCGAGAAATTCGGTCTCGCTGGCGCGTCCGTATTCGACCCATTCACTGTTCCCTTCGTAGGATTCCTGGCCGCCATTGGGCAAGCGCAAAATTCCCCGGAATCCTGGGGACAGGGCTGGGGCGCTTACGGCAAGCGCTTTGGCGCGGAATTCGGAGATAACGGCATCGGCAGCTACATGACCATCGCCATTTTCCCGACGATTCTGCGCGAAGATCCGCGCTATTACGTCCTGAGGGAAGGCACGACCGCTCACCGAGTCAATTATGCGCTCAAGCGCCTCTTCGTCACTTACACCGACTCCGGCGACACGCGCTTCAACTATTCTGAAATCCTCGGCAATGCCGCTGCCGCCGCCGCTTCGAACATTTACCACGCCCCCGAAGACCGCACCGTTGGACGCAATCTTTCCACTTGGGGCATGCTCATCATGTGGGATGGAATTTCCAACCAAATGAAGGAATTCTGGCCCGACATCCGCCGCAAAGTCTTCCACAAGCGCACGCCGTAAGCGCTCTTTGTCCCGTCCACTCGATGAAACCTCGCTGAATTGCGGGAACCTTT
>DASUAV010000154.1:0-9539 GCA_035763605.1 Candidatus Acidiferrales bacterium | reverse complement strand
GTGCTGGCGGTGATCATCACCATCATGGTGCTGGAGATGAAGCCGCCGGAGGGAGCGACGCTCGCGGCGCTGCGTCCAGTCAGTTCGATTTTCCTGAGTTACGTGCTGAGCTTCATCTTCGTCGCCATCTACTGGAACAATCATCATCATCTGCTGCACGCCATCGAGCGCGTGAACGGCGCGACGCTGTGGGCCAATCTGCATCTGCTTTTCTGGCTTTCGCTGGTTCCGTTCACCACGGCGTGGATGGGCGACAATCATTTCGAGTCGTGGCCGGTGGCGCTCTACGGAATCGTGCTGCTGCTCGCGGCCATCGCGTATTACATTCTGGTGCGAACGCTGCTCGCGCTGCATGGGCGCGCGTCCACGCTGGCCGCGGCGATCGGCAGCGACTTCAAAGGCAAAGTTTCCGTCGCGATTTACGTTCCGGCGATTCCGCTGGCGTTTGTGCGTCCGTGGATTTCGTGGGTTTGCTACGTCGCCGTGGCGATTATGTGGCTCGTCCCCGACCGCCGCATCGAGAAGCGGCTGGCGGAGTAGGCGAAGGGTCTCAAAGTGATTCGAGCAAAATACCAGATTCCTGCGCTGTTTTTCATCCTGGCTGCGGCCACGGTCGCGACTGCTTTCCTCCTATCGCATGCCGAACCGGCCATGGACCTATACCTTCACGATACGTACTACGTGATCTCGCACACCTTCATTTTCTCCGTGCTCAGCCTGTACTTCGTAGCGTGTGCGGCGATCTATCTGATTTACGGCAAAGTAGTACGTAATCCGACGAGTCTGCGTCTCGGCCATGTGCATTTCTGGCTTTCAACCTTGTCAGTCGCGATTCTGGCTTACGCGCTCCACAAAACGCACTCATTCGGAACGGATGTAGCGCGCGCTCAGGCCGTCATGCACTCGCTTGCGGAACTCAGTCTTGCGGCATTCTTCGGTTTTTTCGTCGCACAGATCGGGTTCGTCGTGAATGTCGTCTGGAGTTTTTTCCGCAGGTAACATCCTCGATTCCACAAAATCAGTCGGCGTGGGCGGGCGGGCTGCTTTCCGTCGAACGGCAGCCGAAGCTCGCTGGCAGTCGCAGCGGCGCGAGGAATTCGTCGAGCGGCATGGTGCCGAAGACGCCGGAGCGATTGTAGAAGTAAGCCACCTTGTTGCGCGCGCCGATGCCGATATTGACCGGCAATTGCGCGCCGGCAATGTCCTGATCGGAAGGCGCCTGGCCGAAATAAGTGGTGCGGGTGATTGTGGTGATAATTTTCTTGCCGTCTTCGTCCTTCGGCGGGAGGACGCGGCGTGTGACGATTTCTCCGCAGGGATGAACGTGCCACAGGCCGCCGACAGCGGCGATTTGCGCGGCGGGCAGAGAATTTGCGGAGTCGTTCACCCGCACGTGCGCGGATTCCCCGGGCTTCGCATATTTTCCCGGCACAGCCGTCTCGGCGACAACGCGGCCATCCGTGGTGGTGACCCACATGCCGCCCTCTTCGTGAAAGCCGCCCTGTTTGTCGTCAGCGGTCGGCGAGTCGCCGGCGATGATGGATGCAAGGATCGCCTGTTTGACATTCACGGGAATTTTTGCGGCGAGCGACTGCGGCGTCGGCGCGTGAGAAGTTTTTTGCGCGTGAGCGACCGCGCCTCCTGCGAATAGAATTCCGACTGCGCCGAGCACAGCGATGCGCGTCGCGATCATCGTTCGGAACTTTACTGCGGGATCTGCGGCTGCTGTGGCGGCATCGGTTGCGGCATGGGCGACGGCGGAGGCTGCGGGCCGCTCGATGGAGTTTGCGGGCCGGTGGAGATGGCGCCGATGGTTTGCACCTGCTCAAGCGGATTGAAGATGAATTCCCACTGCTTGTAGGTCGCGCCGCCTTTGTAAATTTTGATGGACGGGCGTTCGGATTTTCCGGCCACGCCGATGATGAATCCGCCGATGACTGGCTCGTCGGAGCTGCCGCTGCTCGATTGTTCACTCACGCTCAAGCCACCGGATGTCCCGGATTGCATTTGCAGAGGCTGCGAAAAAAATGATGGCTGCTTCGCTTGCTGATTTTGCCCTGGAGGCTGAGGCTGTGCGCCCGGTGCAGAAAGTCCGCTGATGTTGGAATTGGCCGCGCCGTTTGCTCCCGCAGTTGCGCCCGCAGCAGAATTTTCGTCCGCGCTGGAATCGTTCGAGTCGTCAGAGCCGGAAGCAGCGCCGCCCGCGCCTGCCGCCATTCCCATTTGACGCTGCTTATCGAGAAAAGCCATTTGCTGGAGCGAAACATAGCGCACGCTGCCGATGAGCTGTCCCGCGGGGGTAACGTAAATAAAGCGCCACGAGCCATCCTGCTTGTTCATAGGATTCTTGTAGGCTTCGCGAAGGAAACGAATGCCGCCCTGCTGGACTTTCACGAGATCATCTACGCGGGTCGGAAAGCGCCCGTATTTGCGGTAGAACATGCCGATAGCGCGCTGATACTGCTGGCCGCGCCAGATCGCCACCGCTTCTTTTTCGCGCTGCCCTTCCGTTCGTACGCGTAGCACGGCAGTGGACGCCCCGATAACCACGAGCGCCACGAGGAAAAGTACGAAGAGGAGCGCATAGCCGCGCTCGCCGGCATGGCTCGCTGCGAATCTGCGTTGGCGCTTCATCACTGGTCCTGATTTTGCGCTTGCTGGGGATTTGCGGCGCCGGCTGGCGGGCTCATCAACACCATCATGGTGGTGCGGCCGCTGGAAATTTCCTGCACCTCCACCGAATTTGCGCCGATTTTCAGCACGCGAAATTGATTGAGCAGCGTGCCGCCCTCGGGCACGATCAGTGGAGCGGCGTCCGAGCCGGTGGAAAAGCAGGCCTCTTTGCGGCCAGTGGCCACGTCAGTGACAATGCCGTAAAAAGTTGCCGGCACCGTGACTGGCGGAGGTGGCGGCGGCGCGACAGGAGCTTGCGGCTGCGGCATGGAAACATGCTTCGGCGCGGCGCGCGGGGCAAGCGGCGCAGCGCTGAAAATGTTGCGGTCCTGTCCGTTGTACCGGGCGTGCCGAATTTTTTGCAGCAGATCGAGGCGCAGCGAGGGATCGGGCACGTCCAGCGGCGTGAATTTCGCGTTCGACGCGAACACGCCCCCGGTGATGCCGCCCGTCTGAGAATGCATCGCATGGTGCGCCACAAAAGCGAGCGCCACCAGCAGCACGGCCAGCAGGTAAATTTCGCTGCGAGTTTTTTTCGTGTTCTTCACGTTCGAAAATAAGTCCGCAACTTCAGGTCGAGCTTGATCTTTCCCGATTTTTGCGAGCTTAGCGACAGCTCGTCGAGCAGATAAAAATGCGGCGAGCGCTCAAGCGCTTCGAGCAGGCGAATCAACCCGGAATAATCGCCCTCGACGGCGCTAGAGACTTTCACCATTTCGAGGCCGCGATCCTTAACCTGCTCTCCGCCGAATTTCAAGCCGCTCGACTGCACGCCGGCTTCGCGAGACATCCGCCCAATGTCCGCAATCACCGAAGCATAACCCGAAGATGCCGGCAGCAGGTCGCGCTGATAGAAGCCGCTGCACTCGCTGGCCAAATTAGGAATGCGCTTCTCGATCGCCTGGCCTCTCTGAACGTCAGCCGCCAATGATTTGGCTGTTCGCGTGAGCTGGTTGAGCTTCAGCGCCTGCGCCTGAGGCGCTTCGGCGGCAGCATTCCAACTGGCGAAGCCGAGCGCCACGTCAGCCGCGAGCACGCAGCCCAGCGCGATCATGACGATCAGCTTCCAACGTCGCGAATTGGCGCGGCGGTTCATAGCGTCGAGTAATGCGCCTCGAGATTTAGCAGAACTTCTTCGCTCAATTGCCCCTGATCGTTTTTGCCGCGACTTTCCTGCATCGGCACAACATCAGAAAACAACGGCGAGGAGCTGAGGGCCTGCAAGAATTTGTTGCCTTGCTCCTCATTCACAGCGCCGATGGTAAAGGTGACTTTCACTTTTCCTTCTTTGTCCATTTGCGGCGAAATGCTGATGACGCGCACTCCCGGCGGCAAAATGTGCCCCAGATCGGCGAACATTTTCGTCCACGGGAACGCGCGCTGCTCGATGAGGCCGTTCAGGAATTGCGAGCGCTGCATCGCTTCGACCGCCTGCGGAGCTTTGAACTGCTGGCGCAAGGTTTCCTGCTGCCGCTGCAAGGAGGCGATTTGCGATTGGACGCGATCAATTTCCGCGCGCATCGTGGCGTTCGATTGCCGCACCTGCACCACGTGCAGAGAAAGCAGCAGCAGCGCAACGAGGGCGATGATTCCCAGCAGGCCCGCACCGGCGAGGAAGCGCCGGTTGTTTTCGAGCGACTCGGTAGCGAGATTAAAATGCGTTTTCATAAATCAATTATGCGAACACAATTGTGAACAAGTCCCCTATGCTCCGCGATTCATTTGCCAGCCCACCAGCGGCTCAAGCCCCTGCGCGATCAGCGAACGCGCTTCCGTCGTGAAGTTCGCTCCCGTAGCCAGTGGCTCCGCCGGACAGCCGATCTCGCGTGAAAGCGCTTCCCGCAAATCTACTTCGCCTTTGCCGAATCCCGCCACGCGCAACTGCGAGACGCGGTCGCCCCAGGAGTCCTGGTAAAAAGCGATTGCCGGAAAAACTTCATCAAAAATGGCCTGCGGCTTCAGACCTTCGGGGCCGATGCCCAGTTCCGTCGAGCGGTAAACGCACATGGTTTCGCCGCGCACAATCACCGTGGTCAAGTTCTGGCCGCTGAAGCGCGCAAGCAGCGTGGCGCCGCGCTCATTCAGAATCGGCAGCGTTGCAAGCGTCGAACTTTGCACCACGCCCGCGGAGAGGCCTTGTTCTTCGAGCAGCGATTCGTATTCTTTCACGATTTTCTGCCGCGCGACCGCCGCGACAATTTCGATTTTTCCGTCGCGGCTGGCCTGGCGCATCCAGGAGATCACCGCTTCCTCGGCATCGAACGGCAAGCTCTTCTTCAGCCGCCAGCGGAGCATCGGCAGAGCCTCGCTCGCGCTGCGCGGAAAAGTGTCAAACGGCAAAATGAAAACACGAATACTCGGATCGGGCAGCAACAACGCAACGTCCGCGCCCTGCCTCGGCACACGCTCCATTATCTTGCGAAGCGCCGTGCGAACCGATTCGCGCTCGACGATATTCGGCTGCGTCGCCGACGGCGTCACCGCACCATCCGGCAGGCGTTCGGCGGCATACGCGGCGAGATTGCCGGAACCGCGCGCCCAGCGAGCTGCGGCCACGTGCGTGGCGGCAATTTCCAGCACCACGCTTGGGTGCGGCATGGCGTCGAGCCATGCGAAAAGTTTTTTTCCGCCGCTCTCCTGGCGAGCGGGAACGGAAACGTTGGTGAGGCTGCTAGTCAATGAACGTCACCTTATTAATTTCACGCAGCGTCGTGATTCCGGCGCGAACACGCGACAGTCCCGATTCGCGCAGGAATTGCATGCCCTCTTCTTTCGCGGCCCGCTTGATTTCGGAACTTGGACGACGATCAACAATCATTTCGCGAATGCGGTCGGACAGGTCCAGCAATTCCGAGATGGCGGTGCGCCCGCGAAAGCCCGTACCGGAGCAATCGAGACAGCCCGCGCCTTCGTAGAAAGGCGTGTCGCCCCAGTGCTCTGGCTCGACACCCCAGTCGCGCATCGCTTCCGGCGTGTACTGCACGGCTTTTTTACAGTTCGGGCAAATCACGCGCACAAGCCGCTGCGCGAGAATGCAATTCAGCGCAGAAACAAAGTTATACGGCTCGACGCCCATGTTCACGAAGCGCCCGATCACATCCGTCACGTTGTTGGCGTGAACGGTGGTGAATACCAGATGTCCCGTGAGCGCCGATTGAATGGCAATCTGCGCCGTTTCGTGGTCGCGAATTTCGCCGACCATAATCTTGTCCGGATCATGCCGTAAAATCGAGCGCAAGCCGCGCGCGAACGTCAGGCCTTTTTTTTCATTCACAGGAATCTGCGTGATTCCGCTCACCTGATATTCGACGGGATCTTCGATGGTGACGATTTTATCTTCGTCCGTCTTGATTTCGTTAATCGCCGCGTACAGCGTCGTGGTTTTCCCTGAACCCGTCGGGCCAGTGACCAGCACCATTCCGTACGGCTCGTGAATGTAGCGGCGGAATCTGCGCAAATCATCCTCGGCGAAGCCGACCACATCGAGCGTCAAGTTGCGGAATTTCTCGCTGAGCGTCTCTTTGTCCAGCACGCGCAGTACAGCATCTTCACCGTGAACGGAAGGCATGATGGACACGCGAAAATCGATGAAGCGGCCCTTGTAGCGCACGCGGAAGCGGCCGTCCTGCGGCACGCGCCGCTCGGCAATGTCGAGTTCGCTCATCACCTTGATGCGCGAAAGAATCGTGGTATGCCACTCTTTCGCGAGCGGCTGCATGGCGTACTGCAACACGCCGTCAATTCTGTACTTCACCGCGACTTCCTGATTGCGCGTCTCGATGTGAATGTCGCTCGCGCGCCGCTCCAGCGCGGTATAAATCACGGTGTCCACGAGGCGCACGACCGGGTTGACGCCGCTATCCGCGCGCGCCAATTTCTCCATCGAGATGTTTTCTTCGCCTTCTTCCTGGCTGACGACTTGCAGCGTAAAGCCTTCGGTGGCCTGGTCGAGAACGCGCTGCGATTGCTCCGTCTTTTTCAGAAGTTCACTGATCTGCGTGGCGGTAGCGACTTTGATGTTGATTTTCTTGCCCAGCAGCAGCGTCAGCTCGTCATTGACCATCTGGCTCGGATCGGCCACCACGACCGTGAGCGAATGGCCGCGCGATTCGAGCGGCACGAAATTGTAACGAAACATCAGCTCCGCGGGAATGGAGCGGAAAAGCTCCGGATCAATGCGTTGCTCGCTCAAGTCAATGAACGGCACGCGATAACGCTCGGCGAGCTTCTGCGTCCGCTCGCGTTCGGCGGTTTCGTCGTGAAGCGCTTCGGGATGCAATCCTTTTGATGTCGCCATAAATTTTTAACCTGCCGACCCTGGCTGCAACGAAAACAGCGGAAGGTACAGCGCGACGAGTATGAAAAAGATCAGCATGGCCATAAAAACCAGGATGGCCGGCTCGATGACCGCAATCAACGCGCCGATCTTCAGGCTGGATTCTTCTTCGTAAAATGTCGCCACGCTGCCCAGCATGGGCGCCAGCGCGCCGGACGCTTCGCCGACTTCAATCATGTCCAGCGCCAAATCCGGAATCATTTTGGTTTCCGCGAGCGAAGCGTGCAGCGAGCCGCCTTCCCGCACTCGTTGAGATGCGGCGTCAATGGAATTCGCCACTAGCCTGCTCTTCATTGCATTGGCGGCTGTGGAAAGCGCTGTGACCAGCGGCGTCCCGCCGCGCAAGAGCGTGCCCAGCGTGCGCGTGAACTGCGCCATCTGAAATTTGATCCACACATCTCCGGCGACGGGCAGTTTCAGCGTCATGCGGTCCACCCAAATCGAACCGCTCGGCGTTCGCGACCAAAGAAAAATGAAAATCGCGCCGAAAACAACGGCGGCTGCGAAAGTAATCAGCCATGCGCGATAGCCGACCACCACGTCGAGCAAAAATTGCGTCGGCCCGGGCAGCTTGTTGCCCAAGTCCGAATAAAGTTTGGCGAACTGCGGAATCACGTAAGCCACCAGATACGACACAATGCAGGAAGCCACGACGACCAAAATAACCGGATAAATCAGCACGCCGATGAGCTTCTTCTTCAACCCCGCCGTAGTGCGCTGATAAGAAATATAATCGTCGAGCACGCCCGACAAGTCGCCGCTCTTTTCGCCCGCGCGCAGAGCCGTCGAATAAACCGGAGGAAACATGCCCGTGGCTTCCGCCGCGTCCGAGAGCAAAGCGCCATCGCGAACTCTGTCGCGCACGTCGCTCACAATCGGACGCATTTTGGGCAGCGCCGCGCGGTCCGCGAGCAGATCGAGCGCCTTCAAAATCGGCAAGCCGGCCTTGACCAGCGTGTTGAACTGCTGGTTGAAGATCTGAAAGTCGTTCGCCGGCAGTTTGCGCCCGGCCCGCGCGCCGCCCAGAAGCCGCCCCACCGTGAGGTTCGGCCTCACGCCATAGACGTAAAAACCGCGATCCGCGAGCTTTTGGCGCGCTTCTGACTCGCTCTGAGCCGTCTCCGTTTGCTGAAAGACGTGCCCGGTCGCATCGCCGACTTTGCAGACAAATTCCGCCATGAATTACGCCTTATGCTTCCGCTCACTCATAGTTAATTTGCGATTTTAGCACATCGGATTTACGCGCAGCCGGGCCGCCTGCCGCGCCTGTGCGCATCCAGAAACACCAATTTCTGCGGGCTGGAACGGAATACACTCAGGAAAATCACGCAAAATAGGAATCCGATTCCGAGCGAGAGGTTGGCTGGAGTTCAAATCAGATTTATTGGGTCTCTCGCGCCGCTGCGAAGACAAATTCCCATTCGTTTCAGCGGTTCGCCAGCGTAGCAATGTCTCCCAAGCCCAAGAGGCGGTCATCTGCGGTTACCAGCGTTAGACCGAGGGTTCCCGCTGTTGCCGCCAGGAAACGGTCAGCCGGATCCTTGTGAGGTAGATTCAACTCCCGAGCGGCAAGAACAATTTCGTGCGTTAGTGGGGCCTCCCGAAAAGGCGCAGTTGCGCTTGAGACCCATTCTCGAATGCCTCCGTGCAAGCGAATGCGGCCTTTCGCATGAAGCAGAAGCGCCTCCCATGTGCTTACGGGCGAAAGCCACAACTCATTGCCTGCATCGGTCAGTTCGCGGTGAACGCGCCGGGAAAGGCGCTGCGGTTCGGTCAGGCTCCATACCCAGATGTGCGTGTCCAGCAGGAGCTTCATTATTTCAACGCTTCGATGTCTTCCATTTCAATCACGGGCGAAACGATGTCGCCTGTAATTTCGACCGAGCCGGCCATCGAACCGATCCAGCCATGATTGTCAGAGGTATCTTGGGCGGGAATCACATCGGCAATGGGCTTGCCGCGCCGAGTCACGCGGAGCGGAATTTTCGTCTTGCTCACTTCATCGAGCAGAGAAAGACACTTCGCTTTGAATTCCGAAATGGCGACTTCATGTTTGGACTTCTTCATTCGTACGGGCATCGATGGCCTCCTGACCAACACATTCTATCATGGTCAGTTAATATAGTCATGTAGCGAACTCTCAGGTCAGTTCGCAAAAAGCGCGAACGGGACCAGAGCTACAGGCGGCAGGTAAAAACGGGCTGATGGGAAATCGGCCTCTACAAAACATGCAGAAAAAGCGGGCCGATGGAAAAAATCGGCCCCTACAAAACCGTTAGGCATCACCGCATTACTGCACTTTGGCGGCAAGCGCGGCATCGTCTACGATGGCCACACCCTTAGGAGGGACGAAGCGGAACTTGCCCACCTCGATGGGCACATTTTCGCGCCAGTCGCCGAAGCGAAATTCCATCTCCACATCTCCCGGCTGCTCGATGCTCAGCCGCACGAGCTGATGCTGCGGATTGACCTCCAACAGCACGCGACGGAACGCGTCGGCATCCTCTTTGCGCGGTCCGCAAACCAGCAC
>DASUAV010000153.1:0-2242 GCA_035763605.1 Candidatus Acidiferrales bacterium | reverse complement strand
GGGTCAACAGTGAAATATCTTGTGCGCCGGTCATCCTTCCAACTGATGTGGACTTGGTACAGGTCGAACGGCTCGAGCCCAAGAGCCCGGACATGACGTACGAGTCCGCTCTGGATGCCCCCCATGACTAGTAACCCATTCCGCTCCACTTTCCTCCGCAGCTTTCTTTTTTCGCGCCGGTAGTTGCCCGGAAAGGCCAAGCGGGCCAAGGTATTAGCGTCCATGGGTTGCGCAACGCTCAGGAGAGCGGCCAGGAATTTTTTCTCGAAATAGCCAATTCGCTCCATCAGCAAAGTGAATAGATCGCTCGTCCATTTGCCATGGGCGGGGAGCCCGCCGTAGGAATTGGGGGCGGAGCCTTCTTCATCTTGTCCGTGGGCTTTGAGGTATTTCTTCAGCGCGACCACTTCTTGCGGGGTATCTACCCTGTACCATTCGCCACGGAACTCGAATTCGATAGCCACGTATCTAACCTTAAGCGTGATAGCGCACCCTTAAGGCCTATGTCAAGCCGAAAATATCATGTTGGGATGGAACTGCGAGGTTTAGTAGCCGGAGCGGTGGGAAGAGGGGGCGGCGTGGCGCGCGCGCGGAGCCGGGGTGATTGGCCGGGCAACCACGGTGGCCATTTTGCGGATCATCGCCAGCACCAGCTTTTTGTCGTCTTCGGTAAGCGTGGTGCTGTACTTTTTGATGTCGCCAAGGAAACGAATTTCTTCCTCGGAAAGTTCGCCGAGGATTTTTTTCGTTTCGCGGTCCTGAGCCGTGTCCGAACCGGGGAAAAAATCCGCCAGATTGATTTCCATGGCCTCGGCAATTTTCGCGAGCGTTTCGAGCGACGGGACAGTGTGGCCGTTTTCCACGCGCGAGAGATAGCAGCGGAGCAGGCCGGTGCGGCGCTCGATATCGCCCTGCGAAAGTCCGCGATCGTTGCGATACGAACGAATCACTTCACCGATATTGACTCTGGGCTTTTCCTTGGGCACGGCGCAGCTCCTTTTTTCGGCGTTATCTTACGAAGCAACAGCGAGCCGCGCAAGAATTTTCTGCGCTCATTTTGCCAACCATAACCAAACGGTTAATCCGCCGCCAGCCTGGCCCAAAGGCGAATCCAAAATTGGGCTAGTGCGCTGGAACGGAGAACGCACTTTGCAACTTGAAATCGAGCACCGTTTCGCTGGGCACGCGGACCTGCTGGCCTCTGGTAGCCACCTGCACCGCCGTGCCAACGCCTGCGCCGGCTCCAGCGCCAATCGCAGCGCCTTTACCTCCACCGGCAATCGCCCCGATCACGGCGCCGAGCGCCGCGACGCCGCCGATGCGCTCCGCGCTCTGTTTGCTGCGCGACGCGCCGGCGACTTCGTAATCGCCCGTGGTAATCGGCACAATCGCGCCATTGATGCGAATGCCGGTGAGCCCCAGTTGCAGTTGCGACTGGCCTTTGATGCTGCCCGCCGAATGCACCTGCTCGAGCTTGCCGTAAACATCTGCGCCCTTTGGAGCAATCACAACGTTGTTGACGATGAGGTCTGATTCCAGGCTGGCGTGAAATTGGTCGCCGACCTGATTCGTCGACGAGTCCACGCTGTCAATCATGCGGATGGAAATCGTTGTGCCGGCGGGGATAGTTATGGATGACGATTGCGAGTTCGTTGCTGCAACTGCGGCCGGTTGAGGATTCGCCGGCGCAGGCGCGGGAGCTGCTTGCGGAGCAGGTTGCGCGGGTTCGCTTGAATCAAACGTCAGCGTAAGGATGTCTTTCGTCGAATAGTATTTCACTGCGCCGCTGACCATGAAGCGGACGTTGAATTCGCTTCCGCCGACGAATTTCCCACGGACGATGCTGCCATTTTTCAACTCCAGCGTGTCCGCGTGAGTGGCGGACGCGAACGAAAAACAAAAGGCTGCCGCTGAAAGCACAATCGCAATTCTGCGACTCGACAAAACTCTGCGGCTCGAAAGCATTTGGATCATGAGTCCTCCTGGCGTTCTGATATGAGGATGGGGGTGACTTTGGAGGGTCGATGCAATGCAGGCCGGGGAGGTCTCTTACGGAAATTGCGCGCGACAAAGGAACGATAAAACCGGTGAAAATCATCGTTTAGGAATTGGGAAGTTGCTGATTGTACGTGAGTTGCTCGATTTTCTAATTTTCGCGCGCGAATCGTCTGTCTCCTTAGCGCTGCCACCCGGCTGTTTGCGACAGGGTGACCGGCGTCAGACAATTTCCGGTGCGGAAGGT
>DASUAV010000152.1:0-3383 GCA_035763605.1 Candidatus Acidiferrales bacterium | reverse complement strand
TCGCGTTCCAGCATCATCTTCACTGGCCGGCCGGTTTTCTTGGAAAGCTGCGCGCAAGCAATGCCCCACGTGTCTGCGGCGAATTTGCTGCCGAACCCGCCGCCCATATATTGCGTGATGACGCGAATATTATTCGCTGGCACGGTGATGCCCTTTTCACCCAGTCCTTGGACATATTCGGCGGCCATTCCACTGACGTTCTGGGTGGATTCCCAAACCGTAAGATTGTCGCCTTCCCATTCCGTGACCTGGCCATGTGATTCGAGGCAGCAGTGAGCAATGACCGGCGCGCCGTAGCGCCCTTCGCTGGTCACCACGTCGCTCTGCTGAAATGCCTGGTCCGGGTTGCCGACGACGCGGTTTGAACCTTCTTTGGTGAACTGTGCGCCGGCAGATTGCATGTCTGTATCAACAACAAGATGCGGCAACGGAGAGTATTCAATTTTGATGGCATCAGCGGCGGCCTCGGCGCGTTCTTCGGTGTCTGCGGCCACCGCGGCGATTTCCTGTCCGGCCCAGTAAACTTCTCCGCCCTCGGGAACGATGATTACTACGCCCTTCACGCCCGGCATTGCTTCCGCCGCGCTGGTGTCTATTTTTGTGATTTTGGCGTGGGGCATGGAAGAAATGGCCATTTTGCCCCAAAGCATGTTGGGGCGATTGATATCGAAGGAATACTTGGCGCGGCCGGAAGACTTTTGCGGGCCGTCAATACGATTGATGCGCTTGCCGATGAGTTCGCGATGGTTCGCTGGAGGCCAGTGATAGTCAGCCATTAGGCGCGACCTCCTTTCATTTTCGTGGAGTGAGCCGCTTCAAGCACGGCTTCTTTGATCCCCATATAAGTTCCGCAGCGGCAGAGATTGCCTCCTAACGCATGACCGAGGCCTTCGCGAGTCGGATGGGCTTCGTGGCTCAGGTAAGCGGTGCAAGCCATTACGAATCCGGGCGTGCAGAAGCCGCACTGTTGGGCGTCGTTCTGCCAAAAAGCGTGCGACATGGGATGCAAACCTTCGGCAGGTTCCAGGCCTTCAATGGTGGTGATTTCGCGGCCTTCCGCGTCTATCGCGAGAGTTGTGCAGGAATAGACGGCGCGGCCGTCGAGATGAACGGTGCAAGCGCCGCAGGTGGCGCGGTCGCAAACCTTCTTCGCGCCAGTGAGATCCAGGTGATTTCGCAGAGCGTCTAACAGGGTGACACGCGGCTCGAGATTCAGCTTGTGGAGCTTGCCGTTGACGCGCAGCGTGACCGGCACTTCGCCAGGGCCAAGGACACCGCCTCCGCCCATTCCGCCATTTTGCTGCTTGGGCTGTGCGCCCAACGCGCGATCGGCGAGTAACGCGCCTGCCGAGGCCGCTACGCCGGCAATTCCAGCGCCTTTGATGAATCGGCGGCGCGAAAGATCGGGAAGTTTTTTGTCGTGAGCGTCCGGCGCAGCCGTATCAGCGGAATCGCGGCGCGGAGCATCATCCTTTGAGGACATGAATGCACCCCCTGGAAGCGTTTATAGAAAATACAAAAATTAATAAGAGGAACTTCGGATTGGGATTGTCCCGACGCAGCGAATAGTTCAAAGCGGGCTCCCTCAGAACTGACGGGCGCTATGATAGTTTCAGCGCGGGCACAAAGTCAAAGGGTTAGACAGGTTATGAAAAAAATGAGATCTCGAATCCGAGCGCGTCCTTTTGAATCCGCGAATCGGCCGCGTCAGGTGTTGCCTGTATTGTCCGGGATCGGATCTCGTCGAGAAAATTCATATGATTCGCACAAGAACAGCTCGCGAAAGCACTAGCCCGTATATTTCGCCAAGCCAGAACCTGTGAATGTAGGGTGAAGCCGAGACGCCAGGTAAAGCAGTGAGGGCATTCCATCGAAGTGCGGTACGGGCGGTATAATGGGAATGAAATGGATCGAGGCAGTCATGAGTAGAATGCAATTTGGTCAGGCGCTCCGGCGGGGACTTCGCTTCCGGTGCCCCAACTGCGGCGAGGGACGGGTCTTTAAAGGGTTTTTCAAGATGCGGGACCAGTGCGACGTTTGCGGGCTATCTTTCTATCCGGAGTCGGGATATTACGCCGGAGCGATGTATCTGGATTACGCGCTTTCGGCAGCAGTTTTCCTCGCGGTGTTTGTGCCCTCACTTTTCATGCCGGAGTTCACGCACCTTTCTTACGTTAGCAAAAACATCCTGTGGGTTTGTTTCGCCGCGGTGCTGTGCGTTGCCCTTTCACGCCCATCGTACAGCTTGTGGCTAGCTGTCGATTTTTGGATGAGCCCGTGGAAAGCGCCCATGCCGCGCAGGAGTCAAGAGCTAATCGAACTTCCGCTAGTAAGCATGGTCATCCGCACGGATCGCGGCGAACCGCACCCCGGAACGCGTCACCCTGAGCACTGAAGTTTCTTTTCGCAACAATCACTGATGGCTGGAGCCCGGCGGCTGCGGAATCTGTTTTTTGCCGGCTAGCTCAAGATCCGTGTAGCGGATGTCTGTCTTTGAAAAATAAGGAAAGAAGTTCCACGAGCCGTATTTTTGCTGAAGCTCCGGCAGCACTGCCGAGATGAGCGCGTCTCCGGATTTTCCTCCAGACTGCGCCTGCCCCACAGCCGCTCTTAAATCCGCCAAGTAATCGCGAAAATCCTTGACGTCTTGAACGTGGCCTACTTCGCCATGTCCGGGGACGAAAGTGGCCTCAGGATGATGCTGGATTGCTAGGTCCAGCGTTTCGATCAGCGGCTTCGTGGAAGCATCGATCAGATTCGGCAGAGTGTGATTCCAGAAGAGATCGCCCATGAAGACCACATTTGCATCCGGGATGAAGACGGCGCTGTCTCCGCCGGTGTGCCCGGGGAAAGAATGGATGAACACCTGGCGTGTGCCGAGATAGACAGTGATTCCGTCGTGATAAGTAAGCGACGGGAGGCCGAGCGATTCGACCATTTGCGTTTGCTGGGGAGTGATTTTGGCGCCGAAGAACTTCTTGTTTTCGGTGCGCTCCCACGTGCGCACGTTGTCCTGCGCGAGCACGATAGCGCCGGCGTTGGCGAAGATGTTGTTCCCCATTACATGGTCAATGTGGTAGTGCGTGTTCACGACAAAGCGAATCGGGAGTTTTGTTCTTTCGCGAATAGCGTCCAGGAGCCGCTGGGCAGCCTCGGTGCGCTGAAATGTGTCCACAACGAGCACGCCATCGTCGCCGATGATGAATCCCGCATTTGCGCCTGATTGCGCGGCCTTTGCCGCAGGATTATCAATCGCGGCCCACACGCCGTGGCCGAGATCATGCAATGTGAAAGGCGCGGGCGTTTGCGCTTCAGATTGGATGGCAAATGCCGGCCCCAGCAGCAGAACGAGTAACGGCAGGAATTTCCTCAGGCAGCGCATC
>DASUAV010000151.1:0-6065 GCA_035763605.1 Candidatus Acidiferrales bacterium | reverse complement strand
CTCGCGGCGTGCGCGCATGGGAAGAAGGCTGGTGGGAGATGGCGGTTTCGGTGGGCGACAAAGTGGGTGCGCTCATCGGCGCGAGGACGGGCGAGATTTCGCTGCATCAGAACGTGACGCTCACGCAGGCGATTATTTCCTCGTGTTTCGAATTTTCCGGCGCGAGGAACAAAGTTGTGCTCACGGACCTGGAATTTCCGTCCACAACTTATTTCTACATGGAGCAGCGGCGGCAGGGCGCGCGCGTGGAGATTCTGAAAAGCGAAGATGGATTGCACGTGCCGCTCGAGAAATTGCTGGCGGCGATTGACGAGAGCACGCTGCTGGCGCCGATCTCGCTGGTGCTGTTCCGCAGCGCGACGATCGTGGATGCGAAGGCGATTATCGAACGGGCGCACAAAGTTGGCGCGCATGTGATTCTGGATTGTTTTCAGGCAGCCGGAACAGTTCCGGTGGACGTGCGCGAGTTGGAGGTTGATTTTGCGGTTGGCGGAGTGCTCAAGTGGCTGTGCGGCGGACCAGGCGTGGCATATCTTTACGTGCGTCCGGATTTGCGCGCGAGGCTGCGGCCGAAAATTTCGGGCTGGGTGGCGCATCAGCGGCCGTTTGCATTCGAAGTGGGCGCGCTCGATGCGCGAAGCGATGCCTATCGGTTTTTGAACGGCACGCCGCACATTCCGGCGCTATACGCCTGCCAGCCGGGGCTGGAGATTGTTCAGCAAGCCGGCGTGGCGAAAATTCGAGAAAAGTCGGTGCGGCAAACGGAGCGGCTGATTGAAGGCGCTCTGCGGCGCGGCTGGCGCGTGAATTCTCCAAGAGATTCTCGCGAACGCGGCGGGACGATTTCGATTGATTGTCCGCATGCGCAGGAAGTGAAGAACGAGCTGATCGCGCGCAACATTCTGGTGGATTATCGTCCGGGCGCGGGCATTCGCGTTTCGCCCCATTTTTATAACCGCGATGAGGAGATTGATTTTACACTCGCGCAAATCGATGAAATTCTGGCGACGCGCGCGTACGAACGGCATTTGCAGCCGGCGTGATCAAACGCACGAAGCGTCGAATCCCGGTTCAAACTTCCAGGGTGACAGCGAGATAGAGTCAGACACAGGCGCAAGGGCGGTGCGTGGACGTAAGTGATCAAGACGACTGGGCGGCCCGGCGGCGCGCGATGGTGGAAGAGCAGATCCGCAAGCGCGGCGTGAAGTCAGGGGTCCTGCTCGAAGCGATGATGCGCGTGCCGCGGCATCTTTTCGTTCCTGAAGAATTGGCATCGCGTGCGTATGAAGATCGCGCGCTGGGCATTGGCGAGCAGCAGACGATTTCCCAGCCGTACATGGTCGCGTCAATGACGGAATATCTGGAGCTGCGCGGAGACGAGGGCGTGCTGGAAGTGGGCACCGGGTCCGGGTATCAGGCGGCGATTCTTGCGGAGCTTGCGCGGGAAGTGATTACCGTGGAGCAAAATGTGGCGCTCGCGGAATCGGCGCGCGCGCGGCTCGATTCGCTCGGCTATCGCAACGTGCGCGTCGAAATCGGCGACGGAACGTTTGGCTGGCCGGAGGCTGCACCCTTCGACGGCATTCTGGTTGCCGCCGCCGCGCCTGCTATTCCGCAGCCGCTGGTGACGCAACTGGCGGACGGCGGGCGGCTGATCATTCCCGTGGGCGCGAGCGACAAGCAGATGCTGATGCGCGTGCGCAAGCGCGGCGGCGAAATCACGCAAGAGAAGCTATTCCCCTGCCAATTTGTTCCGCTGCTGGGCCGCTACGGCTGGGCGGATGCGACGGAATGAATTCCCCGCTCGAACTTTCCATTGTTATTCCTGCCTACAACGAAGCGCAGCGTCTGCCGCGCACGCTGGAGCGAGTGAGCGAATATGTTCGGCGCTCGCGTCGAGCGAGCGAAATCATTGTGGTGGACGATGCGTCAAAGGACGGAACCAGCGAAGTTGTGCGCGCGGCGCAGGAGCGCATTCCCGAATTGCGGCTGGTGACGCACCATGACCGAAATCACGGCAAGGGCTGGAGCGTGCGGACGGGAATGCTCGAGGCGCGCGGAAGTTTTTCGCTTTTCACCGACGCGGATCTTTCGGCTCCTATTGACGAAGCGGAAAAGCTGCTCGCGGCGCTCGATTCCGCCGATGTCGCCATCGGTTCTCGCGCGCTCGATAGGGGATTGATTCAGGTGCATGAATCGCGCGGGCGCGAGCTAGCGGGAATGTTTTTCAATCGGCTGGTGCGCGTGGTGGTGGGATTGCCGTTCGAAGATACGCAGTGCGGATTCAAGGCGTTTCGAACGGCGGCGACCAGGATTCTTTTCGAGCAGCAGCGGATTGAGGATTTCGGTTTCGACCCGGAGATTTTATTTCTTGCGCGGCGGCATGGGTTGCGCGTAGCCGAAGTGCCGGTGGTGTGGTCGCATGATCCGCGGACGAAAGTGAATATGCTGCGGGACAGCGCAGGAATGTTCGCGGATCTGTTCGAGATTCGTTGGAATGGGATTCGGGGCCGCTATCCAAAGCGCGCGGCCCGCGAATGAATCATGTAGCTCTCGGCAGCAACGCCGGTGCGACTTGCGATTCGCCATCCGTCGGATCGTATAGCGAATGATGATCTGCAACATTTTGCTAGATCCAGGATATTGCGCCGGAGTGAAATCCACAGCAAAGGGGAGAACGACCATGAGCAGGGCAATCGAGAATCTTCAAGCTGCCCAGAAGCAGGCGATGGCGATAAGACCCAGGGTCGGCGGCTTCCCCTATCTGGCTGAAACGCTCCGGCGCGCCGGCGTGACGAGAAACATTTGGTCACTGCCCTCATGCCAGAGTATCTACCTGACGAAGCATGGGCCGGTGGTGATGCAAGGCCAACCGCTGGTTTCAGGCGCGGCGGACATTCCCGCCTTCGACCGAGAAGGGCTCATTAGAGCCTTGCGCACCGACCAGGCTGGCGAGAGTACCTTCCCGGAGTTCCTGGCCGCTTCTTGGCGTTCGGGCATTATCCGCTATGATGTCGATTTCGTGGGACGCACCGTAAGCTACTACGGCTGCAATGGCGAGGAATATGTGGAAGCCTATCCGGCCGTAGAAGTCAAATAACAGATTGCCGCGTCCCGACATGTTGCGGGACAGCGCAGGAATGTTCGCAGACCTGTTCGAGATTCGCTGGAATGCAATTCGGGGCCGCTACCCAAAACGCGCGGCCCGCGAATGAGTTGTCTTGTGTTCTTGCGAGGAACGTCCGAAAGCTACATTCTGCCGCGGCGTCCCTGTGCCGTAGGAGGCTCGAGGCCGTTCATGCGCAGGTATCCGGCTTCCTGGCTGTAATGATCGTAGAGATCGGCAACCAGCGTAATCATCAGCCGCGCGCGCGGCGCCTGGCCGCGAAACATGGGAACATTCTCGCCCAGATTTGCATCGGTCGTTTTGTCGAGCACGCCGTTGCAATAATCGAATGAAGATTTGAGCGCGCTGACCAGCTTGTCTTTCGGGTCCGTGTCTGCGAGCTTTTCCTGCTCAGGGGGCTTCGTTCCGGCAATCGCGGAACAGAGAAAATTATTCGATTGGGCGAGGTGCATAATCAAATGGCCGAAGGTCATCTGCCCGGCGGTAGGTTTGTAGCTGTACTTGTCGGCGGGCATTTCCTCCGCTCCGGCAATAATACCTTGGGCATGCTGCGCGACCATCCGCTTGACAGAATCAGAAACTGGATTCGACGAAGATGCGGCGTTTTCCTGCGCGACAACCACGGCCGGCATCAGCACAGCAAAAAATATGGCGACGAGAACTTTTTTCATGAGACTTCCTCCTCAGTGTGGATCCCGCCGGAGAAGGATAGCGCCGTCGGATAGCAGCGCCAAGCGCAAATCGAGCGGGGGGCTGGGGGGATTTGAAGCATTCACTTTGCGCAACAAAGTACTTGACAGTTTGTTGGTTAGGCGTATGATTCAACCATGGGCGCAGCGGAACCTATCCACAACCGGCCAGTGGCGATTGACGATCACGCGCGCGAGAACTTGCGCTATATCCGCGAAACCATGGAGCGGGCTGGTTCGTTCACGGCGGTTCCCGGATGGGGCGGAGTCGCCCTGGGGATTACCGCGCTGGGAGCTGCTTTTGTCGCGGCGCAGCAAGCGAACAGCGAAGCGTGGCTGGTAGTCTGGCTTATCGAAGCAGTGATTGCGCTGGCGATCGCCACTTTCGGGACTTTGATGAAGGCGCGGCGCGCCCAGGATTCGCTTTTGTCCGGGCCGGCGCGCAAGTTCGCGCTGAGCTTCGTTCCGCCGGTCTTTGCGGGGGGCATTCTGACGTACGTTTTGTTCCACGCGGGGCTGGCCTCGGCTGTTCCGGCGACGTGGTTGCTCCTTTATGGAACGGGAGTGATGACTGGCGGTGCATTCTCAATTCGCGCCGTCCCGTTCATGGGACTTTGCTTCGTCGTGCTGGGAACTGTCGCGTTCTTCTGCCCGGCTTCGTGGGGGAACATCTTACTGGGCGCAGGCTTCGGCGGATTCCATATCATCTTCGGCGCAATCATTGCGAGGAGCTACGGTGGCTAGGACGGCGACAATTCGCAGTTCACCAGAGCGTGCGCGCTCGCGCGAGAAGGAAGAACTCCAGCCGGTACGTCCGCGCGCGGCTGAGGAATCGGCGCGTTCGCTCGACCAGTTGATTCACGAACGGACGCGGCTGGGCATTTTGAGCGCGCTCGCGGTGAATTCGACGCTGACTTTCAACGATTTGAAGAAGCTGGTTGGCGCGACCGACGGAAATTTGAGCGTACATGCACGCAAGCTGGAAGACGCGGGCTACATTGTGTGCACGAAGTCTTTCGCTGGGCGCTTGCCCAAGACGGAATACCGCCTCGCGCCGGCGGGACGCAAAGCTTTGGAGCGCTACCTGGGTCACATGGAAGCGCTGATTCGCGCAACACGCGAGGGATAACCAGACAGGAGGGGCAAAATTTTTTGCCGGTTCACTTTATGAGAGAAAGTGCTTTGTATATCGTTCCCGCAAAAGCAGCGAAACCGCTCCACGTGGCGATTGTCATGGACGGCAATGGGCGATGGGCCGAAGCGCAAGGACTGCCGCGCTCGGCGGGCCATCGCGCCGGCGTTGAGGCGGTTCATCGCGTGGTGCGCGTTGCTCCTGCATTCGGAATTGGAATGCTGACGCTGTTTGCATTCTCCAGCCAGAATTGGGAGCGGTGTCCTGAAGAGGTGGGCTCGCTGTTTGGGCTGCTTGAAAAATTCTTTTACGACCAGGCGCTGCATGCGGCGGAGCATGACGTTCGCATCAGCGCAATTGGGCGGCGCGACCGGCTGCCGAGCACGCTCGTTTCGGCCATCGAGGCGGTGGAAGCAGCAACGGCGAAGAATTCAGGCTTCGATCTGCGCATCGCCGTGGATTATTCGGGGCGCGAGGCCATGCTGCGCGCGGCCTGCTGGATGGTTTCCAGCACAGAAGTGACGCAGCGCGAATTTTCGCGGCGGCTCGGCCAGGTGACGCACGCGCCGGCGGAATCCGCTGACGTGGATTTGCTGATACGAACTGGCGGCGAGCAGCGGTTGAGCGATTTTCTGCTGTGGGAGTGCGCGTACGCGGAGTTGCATTTTACCGATTGCATGTGGCCCGATTTTGACGCGGGCGATTTGGAACTCGCCATGCGCGACTTCCGCGCGCGCGACAGACGGTTCGGACGCGTTCCCGTCGCGCCCTCCGCGAGCGCAATTGTCAGCTGAGGGTGGTGAATCCATAGCACTTCAAGTTTGGGAGGACGCATATGACTGCTGGAATTTCTCCTGCTCCCGGATCCGCCGAATTGCGCGGCATTCTCACTGATGCCATTGAGTATTGGGAGCGCCGCCGCATCCTCTACAATTCTCTGCTCGCAGCGACCGTGCTCATCTGGATCGTTGCGGCCTGGCCGCATTTTCGTCCTGCTTTCGCATGGCAGCCGTTTGTGGCGCTGCTTGTACTCGCCGTCTTTGCGAATCTTTGCTATTGCGCCGCTTACGTCGCCGATCTGGCGATGCAGTATTCATCATTTCGGGAATACTGGCGG
>DASUAV010000150.1:0-9611 GCA_035763605.1 Candidatus Acidiferrales bacterium | reverse complement strand
CCCGCTAAATCATCATTCGAGCTGATTTACTTCTTTTTAATGCAAGGGAAGCGCGTCCCTCCGTTTTTCTTCGAGCAATTTTTCGGATTGAATCTCGAGCAGCGTCGGGGTGTCTTTCGCGGAGGCGGAGCCGGCGCTGGTCCAGGCGAAGCGGGTGACCATCGAACCTGCCACGGAAGATGCAGCGGCGATTCTTCGCAGCTTCACGCTTCGTTCTTTGCCAGTGCCGAGCGAAAGTAGCCGCAATGCCAGCGGCAAGGGGCCGGCTAGGAATCCTCCCAAGCGCGTAAGCCGTCCGCTGCGGCCGGACTTGAGCGGCTTCAGCGCGGGGCCTTTGCGCAGTTCGATGGAGGCGCCGACGGCGCTCTCCGCCATGGACGTAGCGATTCCAATTGCGTTGAGCGCGGGAGAACTGTGGTCGAGCAATTCAAGTAAAGCGCCCGCCGCGGACAATCCTGACGTGGCGAAGTGCATCGGCAACATGCGCGCGTTTTCGTTCCACACAGGAATGGCCGTGGCGCCAATCAAGACGCCCGTGTAGGTCATCAAAACGGCGCCGGTAATCGCAGAGAGAAATTGTCCGGCATTTTGCAGTACATCGAACCGAAACGCGTTGCCGTTTCGGTGATTCACCGCGTCGAGAAGCGCTGTGCCTGCGGCGCTGCTGGAAAAAGCCATGAGCGTCCATGAGCCCACAGACATGGGGCTTTGCAGTTTGAAGACGCGCAGCATGTTCAGGAAACGCGAAGGCATTCCCAAGTCCGAGATGAGCAGCGCGGGCGAAATCGCGCCGGCAATTGCAGCGAGATAGCGCGCGTCGCGAACCATACGCTCGTCGGAGCGCGTAATGGCCCCGGCGCTTGCCAGAATGGCGGCTGCTCCGGCAACGCCGCCGGTGAAGAAATAGATGGGGACGCCGGGAGTCCACTGCGGCTTTTTGAGGAGAGGCAATCCGTAATATCCCGTTTTCGCGGTGGCGTGCGGAGCGATGCCAGCAGCCTTTGGCAGGTATTCGGGCAAATTTTCGCGCAGATGTTCAGGCAAATGACCGGCGGCAGCGCGACTCTCCTGCGCTTGGCGGCGGATTTTTTCCAATTTCTGCTCACGCATTTCGCGCAAATCCACAGGAGGGAACGGGCGGAAATTTTGATTCATCGCTTCGCTCATCGCCGGCCTCCTGCCAGAAATGCGAGCAGCGTTCCCGCGACAATTAATCCGCCGGATACAGCCGCGGAGACCCACGAGCGACGAAGATAAACTGTAGGAACCTCCGGCTGCGGCGGCAGATTGTAGGCGCTGGGCTCGCCGCGCACGATGAACATCGCGTGAATCCCGCCGACGCTGGTTTCCATGGGGTCGTAATAATGAACGTCCTTGAAACCTTGCGATTCGAGTTCGCGAACGCGCTCCTGTGCATCGAGCCGCAACTGATTGATCTCGCCAAATTTTATGGATTCCGTGGGACAAACGCTGGCGCAAGCGGGACTTAGCCCCTCGATTTGCCGGTCATAGCAGAATGTGCATTTGAACGCACGCCCGTCTTTCTCACGCTTTTCGATCACGCCAAAGGGGCACGCGACGACGCAATATGCGCAGCCGTTGCAAACGTCCGGCTGAACGAAAACGCCGCCAAATTCCGTGCGCACGATTGCGCCCGTGGGGCACGCTTCGAGGCAGCCGGCGTTTTCGCAATGCTTGCAAACGTCGGAAGAGAAACTCCACGCAAGCGCGTCGGGGGAATTTCCGCCGATTCCCGGGCGCGCGCCATCCTCGATAAATTTCACGTGACGCCAACTGGCATGGCCGAGCGTCTCGGTATTGTCGTAGGAAAGGCCGCTCCAGACGAATCCATCGCCGGGAACGTCGTTCCATTCTTTGCAAGCCACTTCGCAGGCTTTGCAGCCGATGCACAGCGTTGAATCGGTGAGAAATGCGGTTACGCTCATGACGCTTTGCTTTCTGCGTGCTTGCGCTGTGCTTTGGCGGCAAGCTCGTGGCGTTCGGAATTCATGACGTCGTCGCGCCGCCCGCGAAACACGTTGCACAGAAGGGCTTTCGTTTCCATGATGCGAACGTTAGGCTCCTCGGAGATGGCCAGCAGATCATTCACGACGTCGCCTTTGACCAGACCTTTGTATCCCCAGTGATACGGCAGGCCGACCTGATGCAGCACACGTCCATTTAGATGAACCACGGGCATGCGCGACGTCACCAGCGCGCGCGCATGAATAAAATTTCGCGCGGTGACAATGGTGACCCATTCGCCATTGCTGATTCCCAATTGGCGCGCGAGCTCCGGAGAAATCTCGCAGAAAAGTTCCGGCTGCAATTCCGCGAGGTGCGTCAGGTAGCGCGACATTCCGCCGGCGGTGTGGTGTTCGGTGAGCCGATACGTGGTGAGCACAAACGGGAAGCGCACGTCGGGAGATTCAGCGTATGGATTTTGGGCGTTCTCCATTTTCTTTGCGGCGGGATTCGTGGCGTGCTTGGGGTAGAGCCGATTCTCGACCGGAGTTTCGAGCGGTTCGTAATGCGCGGGCAGCGGGCCATCTTTGAGGCCGCTGGCCACCCAGATCCATCCGAAGCCATCGGGATGCATGATGAAGGGCTTGTCGCCCGCGAGCGCGTCATCGCCTTGCGCGTTTTCGGGAGGCTGATAGTCGGGGCGTTTCTTTTTTGTGAAGTCAGGTACGTCATACCCGGTCCATTCGCCTTTTGACTCGTTCCACCAGACCAGTTTCTTGCGCTCGCTCCACGGTTTTCCATCAGGACGCGCCGACGCGCGGTTATAGAGAATGCGCCGATCGCTCGGCCAAGCGAATCCCCAGCCGTGTCCGTAACGGCCTTTTGGTTCGCGCTTGAGCGCCTTGTTTTCGTCGGGCTTGGGGAAGACACCCGAGTAGATCCAGCAGCCGCACGCGGTTGAGCCGTCCGCTTTGAGTTGTTTGTAGCCGGAGACCAGTTTGCGGTCGGCAACCGTCCAGCCATTAATTTCTTTCAGAATTTCTTGCGCATCAGGCTCGGCAATCGCGCCTTTCACGGGATAGTCCCACCAGAGCGCGTTCAGCCCAGCATTGCGCGCGACGGGATGCGCAGCGGCCTTTTTCTTGAGCCGTCGCCCGAGGTGATACATAAACCACGTTTCGCTGCGAGCGTCGCCGGGAGGATCAATCGCCTTTTCGCGAAATTGCAGCAGCCGCTGCGTGTTGGTGAAACATCCCTCTTTTTCCACGTGCGCTGCGGCAGGGAAGAAGAAAACTTCCGTGTCGATATCTTCCGTTTTCAGTTCGCCGCGCAAAATTTCCGGCGAATCGAGCCAAAAGGAAGCCGTTTCGGTTTCAACCATGTCGCGGACGACGAGCCATTTCAATTTGACGAGCGCCTTTCGTTCGAGGCCGGAATTCGGCGCGCCTACAGCGGGATTTTGGCCCATGACGAAAAGGCCTTCGACTTTGCCCTTGCTCATCTCCATCCAGTAGCCGAAATGGGAATGATCTCCGGTGACGCGCGGCAGCCAGCCGAAGCCGTATTCGTTTTCTTCGGTCGCTTTATCGCCGTAGTAAGCCTTGAACAGGCTGACCGCGTATTTGTCGAAATTCGACCACCAGCCTGCGCTCGTTGTATGCCGCTCGAGATAATCCTTGAATGTATCGGAATCGGCTTCGAAAAACGGCATGGGCAGATAGCCGGGGAGAATGTCGTAGAGCGTGGGAATGTCCGTTGAGCCTTGAATCGAAGCGTGGCCGCGCAGCGCCAAAATTCCGCCGCCCGGCCGTCCGATATTGCCGAGCAGCAGCTGGAGAATCGCGGCGGAGCGGATGATTTGCACGCCGTCGGAATGCTGCGTCCATCCCACGGCGTAGCAAATGGCCGCGGTTTTGTCGGGGCCCGATGCCGCGCAGAACGTGCGGGCTAAATTCTCAAAAATCTCTGGCGGAATGCCGCATTCGAGCTCGACCATATCCGGCGTGTAGCGAGAGAAATGCGTTTTCAGGATTTGATAAACGCAGTGCGGATTTTGCAGCGAGAGATCCTGCGTGTAGATGTTTTCTTCGGATTTTTCGCCGCCGCGATCCTTGGCGTGGCCACCGTGACCCGAGGTAGCCGGCTTTGTTGGCGAATCCTTATAAGCCCAGGTGTCCGTTTTGTATTCTTTTTTTTCTTCGTTCCAGCCGGAAAAGAGACCGTCCAAGTCTTCCGTATCTTTGAAGTCGTCGCGAAGGATTACCGCGGCGTTGGTGTAATGCAGCACGTATTCGCGAAAATCCATTTCGTTTTCGAGGACGTAGCGAATGAGCGCGCCCAGCAGGACAATATCGCTGCCGGCGCGCAAAGGAACCCACATGTCGGCCATCGCCGAGGTGCGCGTGAAGCGCGGATCTACGTGAATGATTTTCGCGCCGCGATTGCGCGCTTCCATGGCCCATTGGAATCCCACCGGATGATTCTCGGCCATCGAGGAGCCCATGATGAGAATGGCGTCGGAGTTCGCGAGGTCTTGCTGCGCCGTGGTTGCGCCGCCGCGTCCGAAAGAAGTGCCCAGACCGGGCACCGTCGAGCTATGTCATATACGGGCCTGATTGCTGACGCACACCATACCCAGCCCGGCGGTGAAGAGCTTTTTGATGAGGTAATTTTCTTCGTTATCGAGCGTCGCGCCGCCCAGATGCGCGATGGCCGTGGTGCTCATTACTGCTTGTCCGTCTTTTTTTTCAACGAATGTGCGCTCGCGCGAGGCCCACACGCGCTCGGCGACCATGTCCATGGCCTGTTCGAGGTCCATCGGTTCCCATGCTTTGCCGCCGGAGCGGCGGTAGAGAACTTTTGTTGCGCGCTGCGGATGGGTGACGAGTTGATAGCTCGCGGCTCCCTTTGGACACAAATGACCGCGCGAAATCGGCGACTCGGGATCGCCTTCAATCGCGATCAGCTTGCCATTTTTGTGAAACACCAGTTGCCCGCAGCCCACGCCGCAATAGGGACAAATCGAGCGCGTTTTCTCCGCGCCATCCGTTTTCATGTGCAGCGATTCGGTGCGTGCGCTCATCGCTTCGCGGCCCGTGCCGTCGCCGCCGTGGAAAATCTGGCGCATTAGGGGCCAGCGCAGAAGGCCATTCATCGTGTTCAAGAAATTCCTCTCAGAGGCGTCAAGCGACTTGGTCGCAAGATCGAAAATTCAGCGCCGGAATTCAGAGTAGCTTTCCTGAATGAAGTGTCCAATGGAGCCGTTGCTGTAGAATCCGCCGAAAACGCCTGTAATGTTTCGCGTGTACCTGTGGAAGTGCCGCAAGGCAGCTCCCGATGTAGTTCGAATTGCCACTCTCGGGCGCAAACTCCAATCACAACACAGGGGGCTGAACGAGCAGATGTCGCTTCGCAATCTCATCTTCGGCAAACCGGTAGCTACCGCGGATTGCAAACAGGAAGAACTGACGTTTTGGACGGGCTTGCCGGTTCTTGGCCTCGACGCGCTGGCTTCCACGGGATATGGCCCGGAAGCGGCTCTAACCATCCTTGCGACGCTCGGCATCACCGGCCTGCGCTATTTTCCGATGATCGCCATTTTGATCGCACTCCTGCTGGTGAATCTTTACTTCTCTTATCGTCAGACTGCCGAGGCTTACCCCGGTGGCGGCGGCGCTTACAACGTCACGAAAGATAATTTCGGCGCGAAAGTCGCTGTATGGGCCGCTGTCGCTCTGCTGCTCGATTACCTGCTCAATGTTGCCGTAGCGATCTCCGCCGGAATCGGCGCGGTGATCTCAGTGTTTCCTGTGCTCCATGCGCATACGTTGTTGCTCTGCCTGGTCGTGCTGTTCACACTGCTGATGGTCAATCTGCGCGGCGTGCGCGAGTCCGGGATGATTTTCTCTGCGCCAGTCTTCGCGTTTGTGGGCTGTTTGGCGTTTGCGCTGGCCATTGGATTAGTTCGGATGCTGCACAGCGGCGGGCATCCGCACGCGATTGTTCCGCCGCCGCCGATTCCTCCTCCGGCGGGCAGCGCAAGCGATTGGCTTCTGCTCACCGCATTCGCCAATGGATGCACAGCCATGACCGGCATCGAGGCAGTCAGCAACGCCGTGCCGCTTTTCCGCAAACCGAAAGTGCCGAACGCGCACAAAACGCTTACCGGCATCGTGCTGGTTCTCGGATTGTTCCTGCTGGCGCTCGGGTACTTATGTCCGGCATACCACATCGGCGCGATGAGCGAGCAGCAGCCCGGCTATCAGAATGTCCTCTCGCAAGTGGTGGCTGCCGTCGCCGGCCGCGGCGCTTTTTACTATGTTTCGCTCGCCAGCATTTTCTTTGTGCTCACGTATTCGGCGCAAACCAGCTTTACCGACTTTCCGCGCGTGTGCCGTTTTCTTGCCGAGGACGGCTTCCTTCCCACGGCTTTTGCCACGCGCGGGCGCCGGCTCGTTTTTTCGCATGGCATTGTCGTGCTAGCCGTTCTTTCCGCCGCGATTCTGATTGCTTTTGGAGGAATCACGGAGAAGCTGATACCTCTCTTCGCCATCGGCGCTTTCGGCGCGTTTCTTTTCTCGCAAGCGGGAATGGTGCGGCACTGGTCGCGAAAGCGCGGAAGGCGATTCCGTACCAAACTTTTCTGGAATGCGCTTGGCGCTTTGAGCACGGCCGTGGCGCTGGGAATTATTGTGGTCGCGAAGTTCGTCGAGGGCGCATGGATCATCCTCATCGCTGCTCCTGCGCTGGTACTGCTGCTGCGGAGCATCAACCGGCATTACCGCAAAATTGGACGGCGAGTCGCGCGTCCGATCGAGTTGAGCACCGCGAAACTCGATCCTCCCATCGTGATTGTTCCCATCAGCGGATGGAACCGCTTGGCCGAAAAGGCCATACGGCTGGGCTTGACCATGTCGGACGATGTCACTGCCATCCACGTTGCCGCTGAACGGGATAAAGACAATCTCGGCGAGTTGAAAAATCTTTGGCGCGAAAATGCGGAAGGCCCCGCCTGGGCTGCGAAAAAGCCCGTGCCAAGGCTGGAAATTCTCGATTCACCCTATCGGCGCGTCCTTGAGCCTGTGGTTGACTATGTGAATCGAACGGCCCGGCAGCAGAAGCATCGCATGGTTGCGGTCATCATTCCCGAATTGATTGAGCCGCACTGGTATGAATACCTGCTCCATCATTTCTACGCGGCGAGATTGCGTTCGCGGTTATTTGTGGATGGCGAGGACCGCGTCGCGGTCATCACCACGCCGTGGCGCTTGCGCGAGAAATAGTTCTCGTGTCTCTTTCCGCACATGCAGGCAACCGAAGCCCAACCCGGCGCACGCGCGTTGCATCGGAAATGTGAATCATCGCGGGTGAACGAAAGGGAGGTTCCCATGAAGACGGTGCAACTCAACAGGCTTGGAGCTCTTCGCGCAGCAGCCGTGATTGGGCTGTTTGCCTTGCTTCTGCCGCTTCACGTGCGCGCTCAATCGAAAGTGCAGCTTTTCGGTGGTTTCTCCTATGTTCGGGGCGACGTGACGTCGAGTCAATCCCAGGGCATCCCTGGCGTGCCGGTGGCGACAACGACGCAACATCCGAACCTGCCCGGATGGGAATTCTCCGCCGCTTACAAACTAGTTCCGTTCCTGAGCGCCAAAGTGGACTTTGGCGAGGACTACGGAAAACTGAATGGCGGCAGCGTTCGCCTTAAGACAGTCACGTTTGGCCCGCAGCTCTCGTTTCCCGGGCCGGTATCGCCTTTCGTTCACGCGGAATTTGGCTTCGCTCACCAGGCCGTTGCGGGATACACAGGCACAGTGCTTGTCAGTCCGGGAACCGATACGTCTTTCGCGACCGTTCTCGGCGGAGGATTGGACGTGCCCTTCGTCCCGTTTTTTGCCATTCGTTTGATTCAACTGGATTATTTGCGCACCAGCCTCTACGGTCGAACTCAGCACGAGCCGCGCGCTTCCATCGGCATCGTCCTGCGCTTCTGAAGACGCATTTCTCAAATCTAAATGGTCGGTACCTAGAAGCCATCTCATAATAGTCTTTGTCAGGGCACGGCTTCAGCCGTGCCGAAAAGCCTCCAAAATTCAGGGGTTTTAACCCCTGAGGTTGGTCCGTTGTTCAGCTAGGGTATTTATGAGACAGGTTCTAGGCTGAGTGTCGCCTTTGTTCTGCTGCGGGTAAACCTCGTTCGGTCGGCAGGCCCGCATCCATCCAATCCGATTTTCCTTCCGAATAATCCTTGACGTTTTTGTAGCCCATTTCCGCCAACTCCTTGGCGGCATTTTCGGAGGCGTGTCACGTGGGACTTGCGCAGTAAACCACGATTTCAGCGTCCTTCTCAGGTGCGAGCTCCGGCGCCAACTCTCTGAGCTTCTCAAGGGGTACGTTGACGGCCCCTGGCAAATGCGCTTGTTCGTAGGCCGCTGGCGCAAGCGTCTCCATCAATACAAAATCGTCGCCCCGATCGATTTTCTGTTTCAATTCATCGCGGCTGATTGCCTGCATAAAAACACTCCTGCTGGTAGGATGCTCGCGCAGCAGGGAAGTGGCAGCCGTCAGGAAGATTAGGGCTGCGGACTGAGAATCAATTTCTGCACGCGCCAGTTCAGCAGCTCCGCGACGTACAATTCATTTTCGGATGGGCACGCAATTTCGTGGATCCAGCCGAATTGCTTGAGCTGCTTGCCGGATTCGCCGAGCATGCCGAGAACTTTTCCGTCGAGCGCCAGCTTGTAGATCCTCCCCGGATAAGCGTCAGAACTGTACAGGAATTGATGCGGCGGCGGCGTGATGCAAATGGCCCACGGCGCTCCCGGAGCCATCGTGCCTTTCAGCGCGGCAGGATCTTTCGGCATATTGCCAATCGCTGGACGCGCGTTCGGCGGCGCAGGAGCGTCAATCGTAATTTGGCGCAAAAATTTTCCATCGCCATTGAACACCTGAATCCGCCGGTTTCCTCGGTCGGCGACATATACATTTCCCTGGGCGTCCACGGCGATGCTGTGCGGCGTGTTGAACTGCCCCGGTCCCGCGCCCGGTTCGCCCCAGGACATCAGCCAATTTCCATTCCGATCAACTTTCGCCACGCGCGAATTGATATAGCCGTCGCTGATGTAAGCGCTGCCTTGCGCGTCCCACGCGACGTCGGTCACTTGCCGGAACATTCCGTCCACCGGAGGTAGCGGCGGCTTCGGATGCGCGAGCGGCCCAGTGTGCTCGTCCGAGGCCTCCTGCTTCCTTCCAAATACCATCGCGACGCGGCCATCCGGATCGAACTTGATGACCATGTCCGAACCCTTGTCGGTTACCCAAATGTTGTCCTGCGCGTCGACCTTCACTGTGTGCGCGAACGACCACGCGTATAAATTGTGGCCGATCTCGCGAATGTAATTTCCGCGAGAATCAAATTCCAGCAGTTGCGCTGCCGCCGCGCCGTACGCCGGACCGCTTGTGTTCCCGCGAGAAAAGACGAACACGTGGCCTTTGGAATTCACCGCCACGCCGGAAACTTCGCCGAGATACAAATTCGCGGGCAGCTTCAGGAAATTCGGCACGGAGCGATAGGGAATCTCGGGCGGCGTGCTCTGCTGCGCGCAAACGATCGTCGCGAACAGCGCCAGTAATAAACCAACGAAAACACA
>DASUAV010000149.1:0-9760 GCA_035763605.1 Candidatus Acidiferrales bacterium | reverse complement strand
TTGCGCCGACGAGAAATGCAGGACACACAGGGAATTCTCGCGTTATGAAATCTCGCCGGAGGAGAGGGAGCAACGCCGCAAAGTTGCGCTCGCTGTGCGTGTTCAGAAGGAGTTACGTTTGCAGATTCTGCAGGCCGTTCGAGAGAAACTGCCGGCGACAATGGCGCGAGAGGATTTCGAGATGGTTGCCCTGAATTACTTCCGTCGCCTCGACCACGACAATCACCATAGGTTGTTTCAAGTCTACGGGTGGGAAGAAGAGAAGACGAAAACATCCTGGGGTGGAACATCGGTGGATTATGAACAACTCGCCGAGGCGCACATCCACGGAATGACCGAAGCCGACCTCAACCACTTCATGGTGACCTGCGCACTCGTGCCGGATCTTCTCTGCCGCGGGTATAGCTCGGCAGAGGCACTATCCTGGGAAGCGAATCTCACGCGAACGTCTGCGCGCTACAAAATCGACGCCTTCAAAATTACAGCTGCAGTCTCTGCGGAGCTATCGAGAAAGCGGAAAAGCGGCACCGGAAGGAAAGAAACCAAACCCAGAAAGCGCCGTTCAAAATGAGCGGTTCAAACGAGGATTATCGGGGGCTTTGGGCCCTGTGCCAGACAAGGGACCAGATGCGGATTGTCACGGCTCCGGCAAGATTTAATAAATTTGGTTCCCCGCGTGCAAAGCAGGTTGCCTTCTGCCAAGTTGGAAATTTGTCGCCGGGTTTATTGCGCCCCTGCACAGTGCGAACAGCTGCTGCACTCTTGCTGCACTATAGGCTGCAAATTAGAGCATCTGACCGCAACCGAGAGGCCGCTAACTTCAACAAAAAACGTGAAAATCGGTGTGTACGAAACGGGCAGGTAGAATTAGCAAACCGCCGCCTTCAGCCTCTCGGCCACATCTCCGTGATTCAGGGAGGCGATTATAGCACCGTTTGGCTCGCGTCTAGATTGACGGTGCGCACGCGAATCACGTGAGTTTTCGGGACGCGCGACGGGGGACGAGGTACACTGATGCGCCAGACTTGCGGGAATTTTGCGCGTGGGCGCAGATGATCAGGTATAGATGACATCGCCATCAGCAGAATACAAAACACGGCGGGATGCGCGCATTCGCGTGCGCGATGAGCGCGAGCGCGTCCACCTGCGCATCGGCGGCTACAAATTGGCGGTGATCGCGGCGGGACTCGTGCTGGCATGGTTTGCGCTGATTCGGCAGGAAATTTCGGCATATTGGATGCTTTTTCCGGCAGGTGTCTACCTCGCTCTGGCTCTATGGCATGAGTTAACGCTGCGCGCGCGCGCCGGGGCGGAGCGAGCGGCTGGATTTTACGAGCGGAGACTCTCGCGCATAGAGGATCGCTGGAGCGGCATCGGCGCAACGGGAGACGCGTTCCGCGATCCCAAGCACGTGTATGCGGATGACCTGGACCTCTTTGGGAATGGCGGACTTTTTCAGTTGCTCTCGGCGGCGCAAACGCCCATGGGGGAGCGGCGTTTGGCGGAGTGGCTGCTGCAAAACTCGTCGGTCAGCGAAATTCGCGAACGGCAAGAGATTGTCAGAGCGCTTCGCGAAAAACTGGATCTGCGCGAACAAATTGCGCTGCTGGGAACGGATTTAGCGCGCGAACTGAATGGAGAGGCGCTGATCTCCTGGGCGGAAACCCGCGCGAGCACGGTGAACGCATGGGTGCGAATGGGCGTTGTACAGCTTGCACTGTTTCAGGCTGCAACGGTTGTTCTTTGGGCGGCGGCCGGACGGTATCTGCCGTTTCTGATTGTTCTCGTCGTGAACATGAACGTCTATGCGCTCCTTCGCAAGCGCGCGGAGAAAGCCATTAGCGGGATTGGCGCCAATGAGAGCGGTCTGCTGATTTTTTCGAGAATTCTGGAGCGCATGGAAGCTGAGCAGTTCGCGTCGGAGAGGCTGGGGCGGATTCAAAAAGATCTGAGACAAGGGCGGCGAAGCGCGTCGCGAGCCATCCGAAAGCTGGCGCACATTGTGAACTGGATTGACGCGCGCGACAGTTTGCTGATGAAGATCGTGGATGTGCCGGTGTTGTACACCATTCAAGTGGGGCTTGCCGCAGACGCGTGGCGCGAACGAGAGGGGCAGCACGCGCGCGTTTGGGTGGACGCCGCCGCGGAGTTCGAAGCGCTGTTGTCGCTTTCGGCGTACGCCTACGAGCATCCGCAGGACACGTTTCCCGAATTTACCAACGCAGAGGACAGCTGCGCGCGTTCCGAAAACCATTGTGCCGGGCATTTTGAAGGCGTGGAACTGGGGCATCCGCTCATTCCGTCGGAGCGCTGCGTACGGAATTCGGTGCGGCTCGACGAAGCGACGCGCGTGCTGCTGGTGAGCGGCTCGAATATGTCGGGAAAAAGCACGCTGATGCGCACCGTGGGCATCAATTTTGTGCTGGCCATGGCGGGAGCGCCGGTGCGGGCGAAATCGCTGCGGCTCTCGTGGATGCAAATGGGCACGCGCATTCGCAGCACGGATTCGCTGCAGGAATCGCGCTCTAATTTCTACACCGAGATTCTTCGCATCCGTCAGGTGGTGACACTCGCGGAAAAGGACGCGCCGGTGCTGTTTCTTTTCGACGAGCTGCTGGAAGGGACGAATTCTCACGACCGGCAGATTGGCTCGGAAGGGCTGCTGCGCGAATTGCTGGCGCGCGGCGCAATCGGCATGGTCACCACGCATGATCTAGCGTTGACGCAAATCCACGCGGCGCTCAATGGAAACATTCGCAACGTGCATTTCGAGGATCAAATCGTCAACGGCGAGATGACTTTCGATTACAAGCTGCGCGACGGCGTGGTGCCGAAAAGCAATGCGCTGGACCTGATGCGCTGGATTGGCCTCAGAGTTTAGCGGGACTGTACCACCCTGAAACATTCCCATATTGAAAATCTCTACTTGCCGACTGCGGAAACGCTGGCTAGCATAACCGGCGATGCCGCTGGCCATTGAATATATCCGAAGAATGCGCGGCGGCGCGCAATCGCATCTGATGCGCTGCGAAGACGAAAACTATTATGTGGTGAAATTCCAGAACAATCCGCAAGGGACTAGGGTTTTGGTGAACGAATTGCTTGGAACAAGGCTGGCGGCGAGGATGGGAATCGCCGCGGCAGGCGCGGCTGTAGTGGAAGTGCTCCCGCGAATGATCGAAGTGACCGAGGATCTGGTGGTGCAACTCGGGCGCGGGCGGACGCCCTGCACGGCCGGCCTGGAATTCGGCTCGCAATTTCCGGGGGACCCGGCGCGAACCGCAGTGTACGATTTTTTGCCGGACGAGCCTTTGCGTCAAGTTGACAATCTGGCCGATTTTTGCGGCATTTTCGTTTTCGACAAGTGGACTTGCAACACCAATGGGCGGCAGGCTGTTTTTCTGCGCGACCGCGACACGGAACGCTACCGCGCGCTGATGATTGATCAGGGATTTTGTTTCAACGCATCGGAGTGGAATTTTCCGGATGCGCCGTTGCGGGGAATTTATTCGCGTTCAGCGGTGTACGAGCAGGTCCACGGATGGGAGGCGTTCGACTTGTGGATTGAGCGCGCCGAGCGCATCGGAGAAAATGTGCTGGACGAGATCGCCCGGGAGATTCCGCCCGAATGGTACAATTTCGACCAGGACGCGCTCTATTCTTTACTGGAAAGGCTGCTCGGAAGGCGCAAACGGATTCGCGAGCTCATTCTGAGCGCGAAGAATTCGTCGCGGGCGCCTTTTCCCAACTGGACGTGAACCATGATTGAAGAAAATCGAAGCATGCTGGCGTACCGCGTTTTGCGCTACGGCCCGAATCTGCTGCGCGATGAGTGGGTGAACATCGGCGTCATCCTCGAAGACACCGAAAAGCAGCGCGCGCGCGTGCGGGTGATTCAGGAGGAAGGGGAAAAGATCCGCGTCAAAAGGCTTCATCCCGATGCCGATGAGGCGATTTTGCGCGAACTGTCTTCCTTTTTTCATTCCGAGCTCGCCGCAACGGGGGCAAGCACGGCATGGATTCGAAAAATAGACGAGCATTTTTCCAATTCGGTGCGGTTGGGCCCGCCTGTGGGCACGTTTACCGGGGATTTTGACGCGGAGCTCGACAGGCTGTACCAGAAACACGTGGCCGTTCCGGCCAGGGCCGGGCGCGGCGGGGGAATTCTGGAGAACACGCGCGCATGGATTCGCATGAAACTGAGCGACGTTTTTCGCCGACACCGCATTCTCGCGCGGATGGAACGCGGAGTGCGCGCCGAGCAGTTCACGCAGAAGGGCGACCCGATGCGCATCGATTTCGGCTATCAGTACAACGGCACGCGCGGATACGTGCAGGCCTTGTCGCTGGGGCGCGATCCGGCTCAAGCGAAAGTGATTGCCTACACCGCGGAGTGCATTCGCGCGCGACAGGCCAATTCGGAATTCACCGCCATTACGGAAGTGGCGCCGCTCGACGGGAATTCGCGGCACGAGTTCATTGCGCGGCTTTTTGCCGAGCAGAAAATCACAATGGTTCCACTTCCGCAGGTGGAGATGTTCGCCGAGCGCTTGCGCATGCGGCTGCAATAGCGGGCGTCGCGGGCCATCACCTCAGCAAAATAAAAACGAGGCGGAAGAGCGATTCCGCCCCGTCGGAGAGACTGGCTGGGGAAACTCTACAGAATGCTTTCGTTCCAGTTCTCGAGGAAGTGCTTGATCTTGCCCATGAATTGGTGCGCGATGGCGCCGTCCACCACGCGATGGTCGTAGCTCAGCGTGAGATAGACCATGGAGCGGATGGCGATTGCGTCATCCACCACCACCGGGCGCTTTTCGATGGTACCGAGGCCGAGAATCGCGACGTTCGGCTGGCTGATGACGGGCAGGCCCATCAATCCGCCGAAAACGCCGGGGTTGGTAATCGAGAATGTGCCTTCCTGCACTTCTTCCGGCTTGAGGCGCTTCGAGCGGGCGCGCTCAGCCAGATCGTTGATGGCCCGCTGCAAGCCGAGAAAATTCTTCTCCTCCGCGTTCTTTACTACCGGAACGATCAGCCCCCAATCGAGCGCCACGGCAATGCCGATGTTGCATTCGCGATGGAAAACGATATTGGTGCCGTCCACCGAGGAATTCACTGTGGGAAACGCGCGCAGTCCTTCCACTGCGGCGCGAATGAAAAACGGCATGAAGGTGAGCTTCGCACCTGTGGAGCGCTCGAACTCCTCTTTTTTCTGGCTGCGCAGCTTGACGAGTCCAGTGACGTCGGCCTCATCAATCGAATACACGTGCGGAGAGACGCGCTTCGAAAGCACCATGTGCTCGGCGATTTTTTGCCGCATCACGGACATGGGCTCGACGCTGTAGCTGCCGAAGTACATGCGCTCGCGCGGCACAGCGGTTTCCAGCAACGCGTGCGCCGCCTGGCCTCCTGCGGCTGGCGGAGGCGGCGGGGCTGCCGATGGGCGCTGAACGGAAGGCGCGTACGCAGGAGCTTGCTGCGCGCCGCCGCCTTCGATGGCGCCGAGGATGTCGCGCTTGCTGACGCGGCCTCCGGCTCCTGTGCCGGGAACCTGCGACAGGTCGACATTATTTTCGCGCGCGAGGCGGCGAACCAGCGGGGAGCTGCGGATTTTTTCTCCGGATGGCCTCTGCGGCGCAGGTGCTGCCGCTGACGGCGGAACAATCTGTGGCCGTGGAGCAGGTTGGGGCGATGCCGGCGCTTGCGCGCTGGCCGCTTTGGCGGAATCGGCTCTGGCCGCTTCGGGTTTGCTCGGAGCGGAAGCGGGCGCGGGCTTCTCGTCTTCGCGCTGGCGGGTTTCCTGCTGTGCCGCCGCCTTCGATGGAGCGGGCGAAGCTGCCGCGCCTCCGCCGCCATCAATTACGCCGACGACGGTCTGAATCGGCACGGTCTGCCCTTCATTGACTTTGATTTCTTTAAGCACGCCAGCGGCGGGAGACGGAATCTCCGCGTCCACTTTGTCCGTAGAAATTTCGAAAAGCGGCTCGTCGCGCTCGACCTTTTCGCCCGGCTTCTTCAGCCATTTGGTGATAGTGCCTTCGAAAATGCTTTCCCCCATCTGGGGCATGATGACATCCGTGGCCATTTCCTCTCTCCTTAGGAACTCAATATCGAGCCAGCTCGCGCGCCGCAGCGAGCACGTCATTCTTGTTCGGCAGAAAGCGCTCTTCGAGCGGCGGTGAAAACGGAACCGGCGAATCCTTGGCGGTGACGCGCAGAATCGGCCCGTCCAAATCCTCGAATGCGCCTTCGCAGGCAACGGCGGCGATTTCGCCGGCGATGCCGCCCGTTTTTGTGTCTTCGTGGACGATGAGCAGCTTGTTCGTCTTCTTGACAGATTGCAGAATCGCTTCTTTGTCCAGCGGCAGCAGCGTGCGCAAATCGACAATCTCAGCGTCAATGCCTTCCTTGGCCAGTTCTTCCGCTGCTTCGAGTGATGTGTGCATCATGGCGGCGTAGGTGACGATGGTCAGGTCACGGCCTTCGCGGCGAACGATAGCCTTGCCGATGGGCACGGTGTAATCGTCCGCGGGAAGCTCTTCCTTGATGCGGCGGTAAAGGAATTTATGCTCGAAGAAGAGCACGGGGTTGTTGTCGCGGATGGCCGATTTCAGCAGGCCTTTCGCGTCGTACGCCGTCGAGGGATAGATCACTTTCAATCCCGGCGTGTGCACGAAATACATTTCCGGATTCGCGGAATGGAACGGCCCGCCATGAACGCCTCCGCCCGACGGCCCCCGCATGACCATCGGCACCGGAGCGCCCCAGCGATAATGCGATTTGGCGACGAAATTGGTGATCTGATTGAAGCAGCAGGCGATGAAATCAATGAACTGAAGTTCGGCAATGGGCCGCAGTCCCTGATAGCTCATGCCCACAGCCGCGCCGATAATGGCGGTTTCGCTGATGGGCGTGTCAATCACGCGTTCCCAGCCAAATCGTTCGAGCAAGCCCGCGGTCACTTTGAAGGCGCCGCCGTAAACGCCAATGTCCTCGCCAATGGCGACAACCGCGGGATCGCGCTCCATCTCCTCGAAAATCGCCTGGCGAATGGCTTCGAGCATAGTCACCGGCGCCATTATTTCCTCCCCGCTTTGCCTTTGGGGCCGCGGCCGAAGGGAATGCGTTCAGCCACCTTTGACCTGTCCGGTGATTTGTCCGGCCTGCCGTTGGATTTTCGCGCTGGCTTTTGCCCATTCGCTTTCGGCGCGGATGCGGACGCGACCGGCTTTCCGCCGTTCCCGCCAGCGGCGGCGGCCTGCTTGGCCATCGCGGCGGGAAGATCGAATCCGCCAAAGTCAGCTACTTCCCACTCCGGCTTGACGCTGGCTTGCGGCGGCATGACTTCCTTCTTCGGACGCTTCCATTCGGCTTCGACCGTGTGGCAGCCCTCGCAATAGACGCCCTGCTCGGCCAATTCGGGAGGAGGAAGCGGGGACTTTTCCGCGAATTCCAGCTCCTCCTTCAATTCTTTTTCGATGCGCGCGTCGAGAGCCGCTTTGGCCTTCTGGTCCCAGATTTCATTTTCGGTGAGATGTTTTTCGTAACGCGCAATCGGGTCACGATCTTCCCAGTACGCGAACATTTCCTTGGGCACATATTCGGCGGGATCGTGCTGCGCGTGGCCTTTCATGCGCATGGTTTTCGATTCGATGAGCACCGGGCCTTTGCCCGCGCGGCAGCGGTCGACGGCTTCTTTCGCCGTGTGATATACGGCCACCACATCATTGCCATCTACAATGGAACTGGCGATGCCGTAAGCCTTGGCGCGATCGGCAAGATCGTGAATGGGCACCTGCTTCGCGACAGGCGTGGAATAAGCCCACTGATTATTCTCGACGACGAGCACCAGCGGCGCATGCTGCGTCGCCGCAAAATTCAGGCCTTCATGAAACGCGCCGGTCGAAGTCGCACCATCGCCTACCCAGGTCATCGCCACGATATTCTGACCGAGATAACGGCCGGCAATCGCCACGCCGGTCATCACCGGCACGAGATCGCCGAGCATGGAAATCGGCGAGACCACGTGCCGCCCTTTCAAATCGCCGAAATGGCTGGTGCCGTCCTTGCCTTGCGTCGGCGAATCGTAGCGTGCCATGTACTGCATCAGAATGTCGCGCGGTTTGTAGCCCTTCACCAGCAGTCCGCCGACGTTGCGAATCATGGGCGCGATCCAATCGCGCTTTTCGAGCGCATAGGCTGTGCCGACGGAGGTGGCTTCCTGGCCGAGATTGGAATAGAGCCCGCCGACCACCGCGTTCTGGCGGAACAATCGCACCAGCTGCTCATCCAGCGCGCGATTGAGCTTCATATAGTAATAAAGTTCGAGGTGTTGTTCCCTCGAGAGCGGATTGCTCATAGACAACTCCCCGCGTGAGCCTCCATTATGCAACGGCGGAGCGATTCGCGAAACGGCGGATTTTTCGCCGCGAAAATCATATCAAACGGCCGCATGTGCCGGCGTGTCCTGTCTCATCAAAATTTCTTCCAGCATTTCCCGCGACGCAGTGTGCATTTCGCGCCCGAATAGTTCCCCGAAATGATTCACGATTCGAGGAGCGATTTCTTCACGCCGCACGGTGCAGCCCAGCAAGCGTTCCAGCGAAGTCGCGCGTTTCCCATGAAGCCCGCACGGCACAATCAGATCGAAATAGCGCAAATCCGTTGAGACGTTATAAGCAAATCCGTGCGACGTTACCCAGCGGCTCAGATGAACACCGATGGCCGCGATTTTTTCAAGAGGCTCAGCTTCGCGGCTGCCGGCATTCTCAACCCAAACTCCCGTCATGCCGGCGCGCCGTCCGGCGGTGACGCCGAAATCGGCGCTCACATGAATCAGCGTTTCTTCCAGTTGCCGCATGTACCAGCCAATGTCGCGCCGAATCGCCGCAAGATTCAGAATCGGATAGCCGACGATTTGTCCCGGGCCGTGATAGGTAATGTCTCCGCCACGGTCCGTGGCGTGGAATTCCACGTTCATCTGCCGAAGCAAATGCGCTGAAGCTCGCAGGTTTTCTTGGTGACCGTTGCGCCCAAGCGTAATCACATGCGGATGTTCGCACAGCAGCAAAACATCCGGCACAGCATCCGCTTTGCGCGCCGCGACCAGCGCACGCTGCAATTCATACGCCGGTTCGTAAGAAATCAGTCCGAGATCCACTACCCAGCAGGTATTTGCCTTTGAATGCATAAAAATCCTATTCCGCTAAATGCGCGCCGCGAATCACGCGTTGATGGTCAGTCCCAGCACGGAATTGAATGCATCTCCATTCGCTTCCCATACTGTCGGATGCGCGTGAATCATGGACATCATGTCGTCAACCGTGCCCTCAAGCTGCAATGCCGTTGTCGCTTCGGCAATAATCTCCGTCGACAGCGAACCGATCGCATGAACGCCCAGCACTTCATTATATTTCTCATCGGCCACAACTTTGATGAATCCTTCGTGGCGGCCCAAAATAGATGATTTGCTATTGCCGGCGAACGGGAACTTTCCGGTCTTCACTTTGTGGCCGGCATCGCGCGCCTGCTTTTCCGTCAGGCCAACCGAGCCGATCTGCGGCTCGCAGAAAGTGCAATTCGGGCAGCGATTGCGGTCAAACGGCTGCACTGGCTTTCCGGCAATGCGGCCTACGGCAATGATTCCCTGCATGGAAGCGGCATGCGCGAGCTGCGGCTGGCCGGCAACAATGTCGCCGATGGCGTAAAGACGCGGCTCCGCGGTTTCCATAAACGGCGTTGTATGTACGAATCCGCGCTC
>DASUAV010000148.1:0-4207 GCA_035763605.1 Candidatus Acidiferrales bacterium | reverse complement strand
ACAGCAGCTTCACGGCGCGCGTTTCGAGGGTCGAGTCCCGCGACGCGATTCTTGCGCGCTTCCATTTCGAGATGGAAGCTGACTTCCTCGGCGGGGGCCGATTCCGCGCGCATGCCGAGCAGTTGCTTGATTCGTACGGCAAGCTTGCGTCGCTGCATCTCATGCCTCCCGCAGAACGCGGCCGATGGCGTCCGAAAGCCGCGCCCAGGTTTCCGTTTCACGCTCCAACTGCTTCCGTCCAGCTGCGGTCAGATTGTAAAAACGCGCGCGGCGGCCCAGTTCGGAGATGCCCCATTCCGCGCGAATCCATCTGCGCTTTTCAAGCCGGTGCAGCGCCGGATAGAGCGAGCCCTGATTCACGCGCAGCACGTCGCGGGAAATCTGCTGAATGCGCTCGGAAACCGACCAGCCGTGCATCGGACCGTTTTGCAGCGCGCGGAGAATCAGCAGGTCCAGCGTGCCTTGCAGCAGTTCGATTTGTTGCGATTGCGCCATTGATGTCGAATGCCGACAGCAACGATACGCGTGTTGTTGTTGAGTGCCAACAACAAAGGCGCGGCCATGTGCGGGCGCAGAAACTATTGCTTGTCAGGCGGGAAGCGCTGCGCCTTCGGCGTTCCATTCGACGGAATAGAGCGAGCCGGAGGGCGGCTGCGCGAAACTGGTCACGATGTACGCGTGACGGCCGGGCGCGATCACAATGCCCACGACGTTGTTGCCGCTGAGGGCGAGTTCTGCGTGTCCGTCCGGCGCGATGCGCACAATGCCGCGTTTCCCAGCAAGCGACGCGGCCACATACAAATTTCCCGCGCGGTCGAATGCCATTCCCTGCGGACGGCCCAGCCCTTTATAGAAAACTTCCACTTCGCCGGCAGGATTGATGCGGTAAACGCGGTCGAAGCTCGAAGTGGTGGGGCCGCTCACGTACAAATCGCCATTGGGATGAAAGGCGAGGTGATACGCGGACATGGAAGGTTCAAGCGTGGCGAAAACGAAAATCTGGCGGTCCGCGCCGATTTTAAAAATGGTTCCGCTGCGGTCGCCGACATAGAGATTCCCGGCGCGGTCAAACGCCACTCCAGTGGCGACGCCCATGCCTTCGACCCACTGCTCGCTCGAGCCGTCGGGCAGGACGCGGTGAATTGTGCCATCGTTGCGGCAGGAGACATAGAGCGCGCCGTCGCGTCCAATGGCCAGGCCCGTTGGATTCACCAGCTCGGTGATATAGGGCTTCACGGTGCGATTGGGGGCCACTTTATAAAGCGAAACGGCAACTTTCTGGCCGCGCTGGCCGCTGAAAGTCACGTAGACGCTTCCGTCGCGGTCAACGGCAGGATTGGACACGGGATGCAGATTGTCCGCCACGACCGCGCCAATCGCGATGGGATAAGGCTGGCTCTGCGCCTCGCCGGCTTGAACGCGCACGGCTCCGCCATCGGCTTCTTCGGGCACACGCGTGACGAGCATGTTCTCCGACGCCAGCAGCACCGTTCCTGCCGCCATGCCGAAATGGACTTCCGGCCGCGCGTGGTCTCCGCCGGAAAATCCCGCGCCATGAATCGTGATTTCGCCGCCGGGGATGGCTGCTGCCGGTTGCACGCGCTCAATTTTCGGGATGCCGTTGGTTCTCAATCGAAACGTCCCCAGATTCAAAAAAGATTCAGGTTGAAGCCTGGTGCGCCGCCACAGTAGCTGGATTTCGGATGTCCATTCGTTCGATCAGGCCGTCACGGAAAGAATACACATGGTGGACGATTTGGTCTTTGAGGATTTTCCCCGACAGATCGCGAACGACCTGATGGACATCAACAACAGTATTGCCATGTTCGTCATCGCGCATGTAAACAGGCTCAACGTGCGGATCAATCATGCCCCACTGGCGCGTCCAATAGGCGCGAACTTCGTCGCGTCCGTGCACGCGGCCGCCTTCCATTCCATTTGGCCAGTCCACGTCGGGCCGCATCCACGCAAGAACTGCGTCTATGTCGCGCCTGTTGAAGGCGCCGTAGACATTCTTCAGTAGCTCGTGTCTTGTCGGCATTGTGCGTTCCTACGCTTAGAGGCCGAATCCTCGTGCGATCCACAGTCCTATGGCCGCGTAAATTCCGGCGATCCAATCGTCGGCCATGATGCCCCAGCCGCCGGGCAGCGCTTCGGCCTGACGCGCCGGAAAAGGCTTCCACACGTCGAATCCTCGAAAAAGTATAAAACCCAACAACAAATATTTCCAGTTGAGCGGCGCTAACGCGAGGAGATAGGTGATGAATTGGCCGGAGACTTCGTCAATGACGACGATCTGTGGGTCTTTCTTTCCTGTGAATAGCGCCACTCGGCTGGCGCTTGCTACTCCCAAAAGCGCAACGGCGAAACATATTCCCAAGGCAACGCAGCAAAAAACAATCGCTAAGGAACGATCGATTTGGAATCCAACTGCAGGGACATGCGAGCTTACAAAACGCCTTGAAAACGCGCTGCCTACTACACCGTAGAGCACCACTCCGACCAGCGAGCCCCACGTTCCAGGAACCGCTGGTAGATAGCCAGCGCCGCCGGCGGTCGCGACGAAGAGAGAAAACCACGGCTTGCGCGCGCCCGCGGCAGGAGTCGCTTCACTCTTCGTGTTCATTCGTCGCTTTCATCGGATTGTTCGCGTTTCGGCGCTTGCGGCGCCTCGCTCTCGCCTTCATCCGCAGCCGGCTCGCTCACTTTGTATTTTTCGCTGGCCCAATTTCCCAAATCCATCAGGCGGCAACGCTCGCTGCAAAACGGGAAATCCTTATCGGCGTCGGAATCGGTCGGCTTCTTGCAAATCGGGCAGCGCCACTGCATAGCTTTGCGCCTGAAAACTCACGCGAGAATTGGAAACGGCTGCGCGGCGGCAACATTCTGTGTTTCGCGTGGCATAGAAGGCCGGGCTGCCGGAGAGATAATCTCCACCGCGCGCCCAATCAAATCGTAATCGCGCGCCTCGGTGATTTCCACGCGCGCCATTGTGCCCGCCACAGGCAGTTCCGACGCGTCGTTCACGCCGCAAATTTCCGTAATGTAAACTTTGCCGTCAATATCCGGCGCCATTCCCTCCAGCCGCGCTTGCCAGACCAATTCTGTATCCGACGAATGCCCTTCCAACATCGCGGTGAACGTTTTCCCGATTTTGGCGCGCAACTTCTGCCGCGAAATCTTCTGCTGGATGGCCATCAGTTCATCGCGCCGCCGCACAATCGTCTCCGCGTCCACTTTTCCGTCGCACGCGAAACTCTTCGCCGTCTCCTCATCGGAATACGCGAACACGCCCATCCAGTCGAATTTGGCTTCGCGCACAAAATCGCACAGCACGCGAAAATCATCTTTGGTTTCGCCGGGGAATCCCACGATGAAGGAAGTCCGCAGTGAAACGCCCGGAATCGTCCGCCGGATGCGCTCCAGCATTTTCAAAAATGCGCCGGCGTGCGAGCCGCGTTTCATTCGCGCCAGCACGCTGCGGCTGGCATGTTGCAACGGAATGTCCAGATACTTTACGAGCCGCTCATGCCGCGCAATTGTCTCCAGCAACTTTGGCGTGATGCGGTTCGGATAGCAGTAGAGAAAACGAATCCAGCTCAACTCCTCGATTTTCGCCAGTTCTTCGAGCAGCAGCGGCAACCCATCGCGAATTCCGAGATCTTCGCCGTAAAAAGTGGTGTCCTGGCCGATCAAATTGATTTCGCGCACGCCCGCAGCCGCGAGATTGCGCGCCTCGCGCACCACGGATTCGAATCGCCGGCTGCGAAACCTTCCGCGCAGTTGCGGAATAATACAGAACGAGCAGGGATGATCGCATCCTTCGTTGATTTTTATGTAGGCGGTGTGGCGCGGCGTGGCCAGGATGCGGGGCGTCAAATCGTGATAAAGAAACGCCGGCGCTCCTTCACGCGGTTCCACATCTGCGCCGTTTGCGCACAGTTCGCCCTGGCACGCTTCGACGATTTTCTCAAGCTCGCCCGTGCCAATCACCGCATCCACTTCCGGAATCTGCTCGCGAATTTCCTTGCGATAGCGTTCCACGAGGCATCCCGCGACAATCAATTTGCGCGCCCGGCCGAATTTTTTGTGCTCGGCCATCTCCAGAATGGCGTCCACCGATTCCTTGCGCGCCGGCTCGATGAAGCTGCACGTGTTTACGACGAGGATCTCTGCGTCCTCCGCGCTCGGCGTAATCTCGTGTCCG
>DASUAV010000147.1:0-9310 GCA_035763605.1 Candidatus Acidiferrales bacterium | reverse complement strand
AGGGACATGTCGAAAGCGGTTTCCAACTGCTTTGCCGGGCCGAGGTCGCTGATCTGGCTCGTTCGCGTAATTGGATCCGTGGTTTTGGCATCCAAACCCAGCGATTTTGCCACCTTGTCGAACGCCTCGCCGCCTTTCGCCTTTTTGGCCAGATCTTCGGCTTTCTGCTCCGCCAGGACTTGCGCCTTTTCTTTCCGATAATCCGCGAGGACTCGGTCGTGGACCTCAGCAAGGGTGCCCTGATGCGCCGGGGCAATTTTATCAACCGAAAGAATCACATAACCTCGCTTAATCGAAACCGGCTGGCTCAATTCACCGGGATGCAATGAAAAAAGCGCCTCTTGCAGCGCGGATTCTGTTCCGAGATCGCCAACCGAATCCGTCACGCCGACGAGGGGCGTTTCGCCCGTCTGAAGGCTAAACTGCTTCGCAATAGCGTCAATGTTCTGATTGGGCTGGCGCACCGCCGCAGCCATCTTGTCGGAGATTTCGCTCAAATCGCTGTTCAGTTTTTCCTGCGTGAGGGTGTTCACAATCTCGGACTTGACCTGCTCCAGAGGCTTCGTATGGGCCAGTTCCTTATCCAGTACTTTGATTATGTCGAAGCTATAAGAGGTTTGCACGACGTCAGAAACCGCGCCTTTGGGCAGGCTGAAAGCGGCCTTCTCGAAAGCCGGCGCGGTTTGACCGGCCACGATCCAGCCAATTTCGCCGCCTTTCGACTTCGTATTCGTGTCCTCGGAGTATTTCTTGGCTAAGTCCGCGAAATTCGCGCCGTGCTTGGCCTGTTCATCCACTTTATCGGCCTGCTTCTTGATAAGAGCGATTTCCGCGTCCGTTTTGCCAAGGGTATTGAAAACGATGTGCGCCACGTCCACGCGGTTCTCAACTTTGTAGTCACTCAGGTGCTGCTGGTAATAGGCCTGCGCATCGGCATCGCTAATCTTGATGCTCTGCTTCAGCTGATCGGTATCCAGAAGCGCATACTTCGCCGAGCGCCGTTCCGGCACCTGGTACTTCGATTCGTTCTTCTTGAAATAGGCGGAAAGCTCGGCATCGGTCGGCTTAATCGAGGATTCCAGGTCGCTGGCCTTAATGGCCACGTAATCGAGCTGGATTTTTTCATTCAAGTAGCGGTAGCGCGCTGCGACCTCTTGTGGAGTCACCTGAATGCCGTCGGTCACCAAATTCCGGAATTTGCCCATGAGGACTTCCTTGCGGATTAAATCCTCGAATTGCGGCACGCTCATCTGCGCTCGCACCTGCACTTCCTCGGCGTAACGCTCCGGACCTACCCAGTTTCCGCCCGGGAACGCCGTCGGAAGCAGTTGCTTAATCCTTTGCGTAATCTCCTCCGGAGTCACCTGAATACCCAGCCGATCCGCTTCCATTTGCAGCAACCGCTCGAATACCATTTGATCGAGTTGTTGGCGGAGATACAGTCCTTCGAGCATCGGAGGAAGATTCTGCCCCTGGGTGCGTTGCGCTAGCTCCTGGCGCACATCTATTATGCTGATGTTTTCTCCGCCGACCGTAGCCACGGCATCAGGACTGCCGTTGTTGCTTCCGATTCCGCCAAGGGGCGTCAGCTGCAGCACCATCACGGCGCTGATGAACACAAGAATGCCGCCCAGCAAAATTTTTACTGCTGTTTTGTTATCACGAAGGTTTAGCAAGTCTGTTTCGCCTTTGTCCGCACGGCTTGATGCGCCCTGCTGTTGGAAACATTGATTATAGAAGAGCGGTGGCCCGCGCTCAACTCGAATCCATCGGGTATAGATTTCATCGCTTGACACTAGCCTCCGGCTACCGTAGTTTGGCTCCATAACGGCGCGCGCTCGCCCGTCCCGATGCGCTTCAAAGGAGCCGCCGTGAAGTCCGAATTCCTTAAGATCCTTGCGGTAGCGCTTTTTACCCTCGAGACTTTGCCATCCGCTTTTAGCCAGGGTCCTCCGATCCCCAGCACTCTCGGATACAAGTCTGGTACAGGGTGGATTATGGTTTACATCCGCGCTCCCGACGGAATGCCCTCCACCGCGCTTCCACAGATCACTCTCACTTCTGCCGAGACTAATTCTCCTGTACAGCAAACGCCTCGTCGCGAAGGAAATGCCTGGGTATTCAGCGGCTTGACGAATGGCGCCGATTATCAGGTTCAGGTTGTTGTCGAGGGCTTCCAGCCCGCCAGCCAAACGGTTTCTATTCCCGCCACTGATTTCGGCACAGCCAATGTCTTCATAATTCTCAAGCCGGGTGGGTCGGAGCTCGAATTCAAACCTCCGGCAGGACAATTCCTTCTGGCTCCTCGCGTACAGAAGGAGGTTCAAAGCGGGATTAAGGACCTCAATTCCGGCAAGGCTTCTTCCGCGCAGAAGCATTTTCAAAAGGCCATTCATATGGCGCCAGCTAATCCGTATCTGAACTACCTGATGGGAATGAGTTACCTGCTAAGCAAAGATCTAGTCAGCGCACGGTCTTATATCGAGCAGTCTATCTCTATGGATCCGAACCAATCCACTTCGCTTTCGGCTCTCGGGACTGTGCGTTACGACCAGCGCGATTATGCTGGAGCAATCGATGCTTTGAACAAAGCTGTCGCGCTCGATCCCGCTTCATGGAAAGACCAATGGCTTCTTGCCGGCGCATGTTTGAAAAGCCGTGATTACCAGGCGGCGCTCGAACATGGCGAGAAGGCGCTCGAGATGGGTAAAACGGCGGCAGAGCCGGTCAAGATTGTTCTGGCTGAAGCTTCCGCGAGCATCGGAGATCGCGAGCGCGCCTTGAAGATGGTGGATGAGTTTCTCTCAACTCATCCCAAAGATGAAACGGCGCTTCACCTGCGCGCTTGGATTCTGGCCCGCTCGACAGCTCTTTCCGCTCGGAGCACAAGCACGAGCGCCTCGACTTCAGCAAGCGTAGACAGGCCACCCAGGGCAAATTGGGCTCCCGCTGACGTGGATGACGAGAAACCGCTGGTGTCTGGGGAAGCCTGCTCTTTATCGAAAGTTCTGAAAACGGCGGGCAAGAATGCGGTTCGCTTTGTGGACGATTTCCAGCAATTCACGTCGACGGAGGATTACCAGACCATCCAAGTCAAGCAGGATGAAAACCTCGAAACGGCCGAGTCTCACGATTTCACATATACAGCGACTATTGAAGGCCAGCGCGATCACATCCGCATCGACGAAAGTCGCGGTCCGAATTCAACGCGCGCGCAAATGCCGGACCACCTGGCGGATACGGGCTTGCCCGCGCTTGCTCTCGCGTTTCATCCGAGCCTGCAGCGCGATTTCTCGTGGAGCTGCGAAGGTCTGGGGCGATGGAAAGATCTACCGGCCTGGGTTGTGCGATTCGAGCAGTTGCCGGACCGTCCGGATGAACTTCTCAATTTCCAAAATCTGGCCGGTATTTATCCGCTCCCTGTCAAGGCGCGCGCGTGGATTTCCGAGAAAGGCGGCAATGTGCTGCATGTCGAGGCGGAACTCGACAGGCCCATTGCCCCGGTGCGCCTGGAACACGAGCAGTTTGTCCTCGATTACCAGCCGGTGACCTTCAGCGGCCGAAACCAAACAGTCTGGCTTCCTCAGAATGCGGACATCTACTACCACTACCGCGGCCATTATCTGCATCACTTTCACCACTTCAGCAATTTCAAATTGCTCCGGCGAGGCGCTCCCGCGGAAAGCGAACGCTCGAAAACTGCGAAGGCAAAATCGCCCGCGTCGTAGTACATTGCTCAGCATGACTGGCCAATGGTTATCGCGAATTTTCCGCGTGCGCTTCATCTTTGCAGCACTGCTGGCGCTCGCGTTCGTCCCTTCGGTTTCCTTTGGCCAGCGGCCAGATCCGGAATTGCTTGCCTACATTAAATCGCTCCGTGCGATTGACAATCACGCGCATCCACCCGCGCTGCCGGTCAACGGGCAGCCGGATGATGAATATGATGCTCTGCCATGCGCCCCGCTCGAGGCTACGGAAGCTCCTATGACCAGCCGCCCTGAAAATCCGCAGTTCCTCGATGCCTGGAAGTCTCTTTGGAATTACAAGTACTTGGATATGAGTCCCGCCCACGTGCAGGAATTGCTTGCCACGAAAGCGCAGATTAAAAACCAGCAGGGCGAGAATTATCCAAACTGGGTGCTTGACAAGCTTGGCATCGAAACCGAGCTGGCCAACCGCGAAGCGATGGGCCCGGGGCTCAAGCCGCCGCGCTTCCGTTGGGTTCCATTCGATGACGCGTTGCTTTTTCCGCTCGACAATTCCGCGCTTGCGTCCGAAACTCCTGACCGAAAATTCTTCTTCACGCGCGAAGAGCAGCTCTTTCAGGATTATCTGGCCAATCTGGGTGTTTCGAGGTTGCCTGCGACGCTCGATTCGTATTTGTCCCAGGTTGTTGCGCCGACTCTGGAGAGTCAAAGGCAAAATGGCGCGGTGGCCGTGAAGTTCGAAGCCGCTTATCTTCGGTCGCTTGATTTCGCACGCGCCGATTCCAATGCAGCCGCATCCACCTACGCGCAATTCATCAACGGCGGCGTTTCCGCCAAATCGGCCTACATCAATCTGCAAAATTACATTTTCTATTACATCGCCAGCCAGGCTGGCCGGCTGCAAATGCCTGTCCACATTCACACGGGATTCGGATGCGGCGGCTATTTCGATATTTCTGGCGCCAATCCTCTGTTGCTCGAATCGGTGCTGGACGATTCCGCATTGCGCGGCACGAACTTCGTCTTGCTGCATGGCGGAGCGGGCCCATTTTCGAAATCCGTCGCCGCGCTGCTGGTGAAGCCCAATGTCTACACCGATTTTTCGGAGCAAACCTGGCTACTTCCCACGCGCGAACTGGCCCGGAACATCCGCTACTGGCTCGAATGGTTCCCCGAGAAAGTACTGTTTGGCACAGACCTTTCTCCGGGCACTCCGCAAATTGACTGGGAGGAAATCGGCTGGCAGACCACAAATTCCGCGCGCGAGGCTCTGGCCATCGCACTCACCGGAATGGTGAGTGACAACGAAATCACGCGGCTTCGCGCCCGCGAAATCGCGCGCATGGTGATGCGAGGAAACGCGCTCAAGCTTTACGGCTGGCCTGACGAAAAACCGCCCGCGGCAAATCCTCACACAAACTGATGACCGGCTTCTTCGTGCGTCAAAATGTCGCACGAAAGCTCTCGCGGCGACGCAAACCCGCTGAGCGCCATTGATAAATCAAAATCCGCGAGCAAATTCAGAATTGAATCGCGCACGCCCTCTTCACCCGCAACGGCCAAACCCCAGGCATACAATCTGGCTACCAGCACCGCGCGCGCACCGAGCGCCAGCGCCTTGATAACCTCAGAGCCGCGCCGGATTCCGCCATCGAACAGCACCGGAATTTTGCCACCCACGCGTTTTACCACTGCCGGAAGCGCATCGAGGGAGGCGATCGCACCGTCCACCTGGCGCCCTCCATGATTCGAAACGATGATGCCATCCACGCCGGAATCAACAGCGCGCGCCGCATCATCGCTGTGCAAAATGCCTTTCAGGACGATCGGCAGCTTTGTGTGCCGCCGCAAAAATTTCAAATCTTCCCACGTGAGCGCCGCGTTGCCGAAGATGCTTGCCCATAGACGCACCGCTTCGGCCGGATTTTTCTCCGGCGGCTCCCGCAGCGCCGCGCGAAAAATGGGGTCGCTGAAATAATTCGCCAGTCCTTCGGTGGAAAAGAACGGAAGATAGCCGCGCTCCAGGTCGCGCTCGCGCCAGCCCAGCATGAACGTGTCCAGCGTCACAACAAGCGCTGAGTAGCCGCTCTTTTCTGCTCGCTCCAACATGCTGGCGGTCAGTTCGGGATTTTTCCCCCAGTAAAGCTGGAACCATCGCGGGGCTGCGCCCATTGCCTGCGACACTTGCTCCAGAGTTCGCGAGGACACCGTGCTCAGCACGAATGGTAAGCCCAGCGAAGCCGCGGCGCGTGCCGTGGCCCCTTCCGCTTCGTTTTTGTGGATGATCCCTTGGACACCCACTGGCCCCAGCAGCACCGGAAATGGCAACTTCGAGCCGAGCACTTCGACGCTCATATCGCGCGCCGAAACGTTGCGGAGCATTCGCGGCACGATGCGCCAGCGGTAAAACGCTTCGGCGTTCGCGCGCATGGTGCTCTCGCTTCCCGCCGCGCCTGCCACATAATCGTACGCCCTGGGATCGAGCGCCTCTTTGGCGCTCTTTTCAAGCAATGCAATTGTTGGAGGGACAGAGAGCTTTTTCCCGACGAGCCCGAGCTGATAAATCTCCAGCTCACGCGCTACGCCGAAGTTCATCGCCGGATCCGATTTTGGCGCTGTCATGGCGCGGAATTATACTCTGCTACTTCGCCTCGAAGTATCCAAACCTTCCAGGCAAAGTTTCAGGCTTGATTTCGCTATTGAGGTTGCGGGCGTGCGCCGAGCGCTGCCGGATTCGGATACTTCGCCTGACGCAGCCAGAAGTGAAAGAAAATCCAGCAAAGAGCAAGTACCACAAAACACAGAATGCTCCCCTCGGGTCCTACTGAGCCGCCGGTCAGTATCTTCGCACCATGAAAACTCGGATTCAGCATGTGGCCTGGGGCCACTTGGCCGCTGTCCGGAACGCCATAGAAAAATGTCTCCGCCCAGTCCCACGCCATGTGAAACCCGATAGCCATCCACAAATCGCCGGAACGCCGCAGAATCAAGCAAAATAGAAATCCCGCCGACCCCGCGCCTAGCGCTCCAATCCAGCTCTCTCCGCCATTCCCGAGGTGTAGCGCTCCGAACCCTATGGACAGCAAAATTGCTGCCGGCCAGAATCCGATTCCTGTAGTCAGCGTGAACAGGGCATATCCCCGCACGGAAAATTCCTCAGTGAATCCCACCAGCAGAAAAGCAATTCCCCAGAAAGCAGCGTATTTCCAAATGGCCGCGCCATGCAGCGCAAACGAGCCGAAATGGAACACACCCGCAAGTCGCAAGGAACTCAGCAACGTTGTCATTGCCACAAAGCCAACGACGGCTCCTTGCCAGAATGTTTTACCGAATGCGCGCCGCCCCGGCAGACCGTAATCGCCAAGCGTTCGTTTTTCAATCCGCGCCATAATCCAGCTCGCGAGGAGAAAAGCTGCGAACACTCCTCCTTCTCCAATCATGATGCCTTTGTAGCCGAATCCCAGATTTGGTGTCTTTCCATGAGCGGCAACTCTTAAGGCAAGTCCGAAGATGGCAAGCAGCACGAAAACAATCGCACCGAAAATTAGGAGACGCCAACCTGCCCGGACTCCGTTCGGCCCCATCAGAATCCGCCGCTCAATGGATTCCGGCCCCGGCGGCTGTGGCGGCGGAGTTGCGCCTCCAGACGGTTCGGTGCCCGTCGGAGCCAACATATCGCTCCGCATTGGCCCATGAAGAATGGGCAGACCCCGACCATTTTGTTGGCGCATCGCTAGCCTCCCGAGGCGCAGATTGCTTTCGTGAATCTGCGCCTATCATGGTTGTTTAGGGAAGAAAAACAAGGAAATTCAGCTGCGCGCCTTCGCCAGCCATGAATCCAGAATGCGCTGCTGTTCAGGCAGAACGTCCTCAAAAATCACGCCCATTCCAAATTCTGCGTGCACGTGCAATACGCGCGCCCCGCTTTCGAATGTTTCGCCATCCTTCTTCAACCGGATTCGTATCCGCGCGCCTTCAGGATAGGGATTCACCGCGCCCAAATAACATCCGGTCGCGCTCAATTGCGTTGTCTGCGCCGCAACTCGCTGATTGTTGCCCACTCCAAGCAATTCCGCCAGCGCCACAAACGGGTGCCTCTGCGTCCCGCGCCGTTCTGATGCGTCTTCGCTCTGTCTCGACAAACTGCCCTCCACGAGTCACGCCTCGCTTGCGTTCCTGCCAGCCTCAACCATAACCGTGACGTTTACTTTGAGCAACAGAACATAATCTCGAATGTGTCGCGCGCAGAACGCGGCCCGGCGCTCCGGCCATTTTGGTTGTTGACCACCATGCTCTAAATTGGAGAAACTATCTCTTTGCGACCGGAACGCTGGACAGCTTACATTAGCGCATACTGCCAGATTATATTGCGGCGCCCGGCCGCGGCTCGTTCTTCAACTGCACGTATGCGCAGCAAGGACATAAGAAATGAACTCGCCTATTGGTGAACTGCTTCCGCCGAATCGCCTGATGCTGACTCCGGGGCCGTCGCAAATTGACCCGCGTGTGTATCGCGCGATGTCCACGCCTATTGTCGGACATTTGGATCCGTGGTTCTTGGAAATGATGGGCGACGTGCAGGTTTTGCTTCGCCAGGTCTTCCAAACGCAGAACCGCCTCACGTTTCCGATCTCCGCTTCCGGCTCCGGCGGAATCGAAGCCGCCGTGCTGAATCCGCTGGAAGCGGGCGACGAGGCCATCATTTGTGTGAACGGCGTTTTCAGCGAACGCATGGCCATCATCGCCGAGCGCACGCCGGCGAAAATCATTCGCGTGGAAGCGCCGTACGGAAAACCCTGCGATCCTGACGATGTTCGCCGTGCGGGCAAAGGGAAAAAAATCAAAATTGTCGGCGTGACGCATGGCGAAAGCTCGACTTCCGTAGTCACCAATCTCGATAACATGCGCAAAGTAGCTGACGAGTTGGGCGCGCTGTTGGTGGTGGATACCGTTTCCACGCTGGCCGGAATGCCTCTCGACGTGGACAAGACGAAAATTGACATCTGCTTCAGCGGCTCGCAAAAAGCGCTGAGCGCGCCTCCGGGAATGTCGCCGATTACCGTGAATGCGCGCACCGAAGACGTCTTGCGCGCGCGCAAAACGCCGGTGCAGAGCTGGTATTTCGATTTGACCACCACCATGAATTACTGGGGTAAGGAACGCACCTATCATCACACCGCGCCGATCTCGCTGGTTTTTGCGATGCGCGAGGCGCTGCGCATTGTGCTTGAAGAAGGCCTGGAAGCGCGCTGGGCGCGTCATCGCGAAAATCGCGACGCGCTCGTCGCCGGACTGGAAGCCATGGGCCTCGAAATGTTCGTGGAAAATCCGCGCGACCGGCAAGTCACGGTGACGGGAATCAAGGTTCCCGCCAGCGTCAACGACACCAAAGTGCGCGGGCAGTTGCTCGATGAATTCAATATCGAAATCGGCGGCGGATTCGGGCCGATCAAAGGCAAGCTGTGGCGCGTGGGTTTGATGGGGCACGGCTGCCAGAAAAATAACGTGCTGCTGTTCTTAGCGGCGCTGGAGAAATGCTTGATTGATCAGGGATTCCGGTTGTCCGCGGGCGCGGGAGTAGGCGCGGCGATTCGCAGCTATGC
>DASUAV010000146.1:0-19135 GCA_035763605.1 Candidatus Acidiferrales bacterium | reverse complement strand
GTCTTCCCATCCCGAGCGAATCGAGCCGAGATGCGCCGCGACGTAGCCGGTCACGACCACCAGCAACAGCGTCACGGCTTGCGACACGCGAACATAATGCCGCTCGCTCGCGTCTTTCTTGATGAACCGCCGGTAGCCGTCTTCCACCAGATACGAAGTGCCCCAGTTCAGTTGCGTGGCAATCGTGGACATGAACGCCGCGAAAAATCCTGCCAGAATAATTCCGCGGAGCGCGTGCGGCACGTAATCGTTCACCACCATCATGTAACTGATTTCCGGATGCGAAAGTCCTGGATAGAGCACGATGGCCGCCAGCGCCGTCAGAATCCAGGGCCAGGGACGCAGCGCGTAATGCGCGATGTTGAACCACAGCACCGAATACAGCCCTTGCTTTTCATCGCGCGCGCTGAAAATTCTCTGCGCGATGTAGCCGCCGCCGCCCGGCTCTGCCCCGGGATACCAGAACGACCACCATTGAATTCCCAGATAGGTCACGAACGTAATCACCGGCAGCGTCCACAGCGCCTCGCTCGAAAATCCCCGCGAAAAATCCGGCAGAAACGCCAGCGGATCCGAGCCGCCGTTTGTCGCGCGCATCGCCTGAATGCGCGACATCATCTGCGTCATTCCTCCGGCGGCCTTCACGCCGAAATACGCCACCACAATCACGATTCCCATTTTCAACGCGAACTGGAACATGTCCGTCCACAGCACGCCGCGCAATCCGCCGAGCGAAACGTAAATCCCGGTGAAGGGAATCAGAAAAAAGATGCAAACGATCAGTGCCTGCCCGTTCACGCCCGCGAATGCCGCGCCGAAAATATCCACGAGCAAACGCTGAAGCGCGTTCAGGAAGCTCCAGCCCTGCATCGTCGGCCCCATCGTGGTCGCCACGATGCCGATCATCGCTTTCGTCACCCAGCCGAGGATCAGGCAATTCATCAGCAAGCCGAGATAAACCGCGCGAAAGCCCCGTAAAAAAGCGGCCGGCTTGCCTGCGTATCGAATCTCCGCGAACTGCACGTCGGTCATCAATCCCGAACGGCGCCACAGCCGCGCGAAAAGGAAAACCGTCATCATCCCGGAGAGCAGAAACGCCCACCATAGCCAATTCCCCGCAATTCCTTGCGTGTAAACGAGCCCCGCCACCAGCAACGGCGTGTCCGCCGCAAACGTGGTCGCTACCATGGACGTTCCCGCAAGCCACCACGGCACGTCGCGCCCCGAGACGAAATACTCTTCCGTGCTCGCTCCCGCGCGCCGTCGGAAATACACGCCCAGCAGCAGCGTAAAAATCAAATAGCCGAGGATTGCCGACCAGTCGAGGAACGTGAATCTCATTGAGTCTGTCCGCTACATGAAAAATCGAGCGTGCCGCTTTTATGTCACACTCGCGCTTCTCATGCAATCGCGTTTCGGGAAATTCTCAACGCTTCCGGTCGCGCCGCGACGCCTCGATTCCAGCGCGCATCGTATGTCTCAGTGGCCGAAATCATCCAACGCGGCAAAGTGAGGTCAACATCCGCTGAACCGGCTCGCCGGCGCTCGCGCTGGGGCGTTCCTCCGTGGCAAATTGAATTTCGTCCATCTCCGCGCCCGATTCCTGAGCAAGTGGACGTCGCCATCGTCGGCGCGGGATTCACCGGCCTTGCCGCTGCCGCTTGGCTCCGCCACATTTCTCCTCAGACCACCGTCGCCGTCTTCGAATCCGACTCCATCGGCGCCGGCTCCAGCGGACGCACTGGCGGCATGACTCTCGCCGAGAGCGCCGCCGGCGACCTTCCCGGCCTCGGCGACGTCCTCGACAATTTCGGCCGCATCCTTCGCGAACTCAAAATTGATTGCGACCTGCACCTTCCCGGCGCGTGGGAAATTGGCCGCAAAGATCATGTCCGCGATTTGCCGATTGCCTGGCAAGATTCAGGGGACTTGCGCGTCACCGGCGAATTTCCCGGCGGCGCTTGCGACCCGGGCAAACTGGTCAGCGGACTCGCGCGCGCGGCGCAGAATTCTGGCGCTGCCATAATCGAAAACACCTGCGTGGACGAAATTCACGCGGGCGATGGGCAGTTGCGCTTGCGCCTCGGCGAACACGAAGTCCGCGCCCGCCACGTCATTCTGGCCGCAAACGCCTTTTCTCTCGAAATGAGCAGCCTCGCGCGCCACGCTGAACCCAAACTGACCCTCGTCGTGGCCACCAAACCAGTTCAGCCCGCCGATCTAGAAGTGCTCGGCCTCGCCTCCCGCCGCCCCTTTTACACCAGCGACCTGCCTTACCTTTGGGGACGCGTGACGCCCAACAGCGGCATAATTTTCGGCGGCGGCCTCGTTGACGCCAATAACTGGCGCGATCTGGAATCTCTCGACATTGCCGTTGGCCAGCCCGCCGAATTAATCGCCTCCATCGAACGCCGCGTCCGCGGCCTGCATCCCACTTTGCGCACCATCGAATTCAGCCATTGGTGGGGCGGCCCGGTGCTTTTCGCCGACGATTGGAAGCCCGTCTTCCGCGCTCATCCCAGCCTCCCAAACACCACTGTCATTGGCGCGTTCTCCGGCCACGGCGTGGCCCTCTCCGTCTATTTCGGCGCATGGGCTGCAGAAGCCGTGCTCGGCCGCAAGCCGCTGCCTCGCTGGTAAGTCACTGCTAAGGCGCTGGTCACGGGATAGACCGATTACGCATTTGGTTCGTCGTCCGCTGGTAACCTTTTCGCTATTTCGGCGTCCAATCCGGAGTATCATAATTTCGTCTCGCTCGCGGCCATGAACTTGCAATTCCATTCCACGCCGGGTGAACTTCGATGAAAAAATCCTCGTTTTTCCTCGCCTCAGCGGCAATGTGTGGATTTTTATTTTCAGGCTCGACGGTTTGCGCGCAGGTTGCGCAAACCTCTGCCGCAAACGTGCCCGCTCCTGCCTCACATTTGACGAAAAGCCAACAGCAAGCCAAAGACTTCGTCAAGCTGGGCGATCTCGCCAAGAAAAATCATGCCCCGCGCGAGGCCATTGGCGACTACAAAGCCGCCATCGCAGCCGATCCTGCGAACCAGGATGCGCACCTCGGCTTTATCCAAACCTCGCTCTATGAGCGCTTCTACGCCGCGCAACCAAAGACAAAACCCACGGCAAAGAAAAAGTCAGCGGCGAAGAAAACACAGAAAAAGCTGACCAAAGAGCAGGAAGCCGCCCAAAAGGCGAAGCAAGACGCAAAAGCCAAACAGGCCGAAGCCAAAAGTAAAAAACAACAGGAAAAGACTGTCGCCCGGCTGCTCTCCACCTACGACAAATGGCTCAAGAAAAATCCGCGCCAGGGCATGTTCTACTGGGCCAAAGGCGAGGTTTACGACCACGATAGCAAAGAGGATCCCGCCCGCGCCTGGTATCAGAAGGCCGTCGCCCTCGACCCGAATTGCGCGCCCGCCTGGGCTGACCTCGCCGATCTCGCCGCCGCGGACGGCAACGTCGCCGAGCAGCGCCAGGATTCCGAAAAGGCTCTCGCCCTCGACCCCGCCGATCACTCCGGCGTATTCCTGAACTATGTGCTCACCTACCTGACCACCGACCCGCCCGAGTATCGCCGGCTCGTCGAAACTCGCGCCGCGAAATATCCCAAGGACCTCGATTTTCTGCTCATGCTTGCGGCGGAAAACGCGCCGACCGTGCAGGATCAGGAAGCTCTCTACGAGCAAATCTACAATCTATACGGCCCGCAATCGAAGCATCCATCGGACGACCTCAACGGCATGATGCCCGCACTTTTCAATCTCTACGCTGCCAACGATCCGGCGAAAGCGCTCAGTTTCGCCCGGCGCATGGAGAAGGATGAGAGCGAAGCTACCGCCAAGAAAGCCGCAGAGCAGGCCCAAGAAGCCGAAGCGGACAAAACGAGCGGCAAAGCGGCGGACGCGACAAAGAAGTCAGCCGATAAACCGGCCAAGCCTTTCTGGCAGACCATCGCTGACTACCAAAAAAGCATTACCGATGCGGAAGCCTTAATCGCCCAAAAGAAATACTCCGACGCGGAAGCTCTGCTGGCGAAAAACGAGCTTAAGACCAAAGGCCAATTCGATCCCTATAGCGGCATCGCCAAAGCTCCCTATGAACTCGCCAAAGCCGAAGCGCTCGCCGGAGCGGGCCAAACGCAAAAAGCCTACGATAGCCTGAAAACCGCGCTCCTCCTTCAGCCCGATGACTCTCTCGAAGCGGCCCTCGTTTCCTACGGCGCGAAACTCGGCAAAACTCCCGCGCAAGTCCGCCAGGACGTCTGGCAGTCACGCGAAGCCAATGCCAAGCCCTTCACTCCTTTCGATCTGAAGCAGTACGTCACCGGCAAAGAATTCAAGCTCGCCGATTTTCGCGGCAAAGTCGTGCTCGTCAATTTCTGGTTCCCGGGTTGAGAGTGGTGCCGCGCGGAGTTTCCGCGCTTGCAGCAGGTGCTCGACAAGTACAAAGCGCAGCATTTCGATGTCGTCACCATCAACGTGCTCAACAATCAGGACAAAGGCGCCGTCCAAATCATGAGCAATTACGGTTTCACTGCGCTGAAAAATCCCGGCGGCGGCTTCCAATGGTCTATCAAGACCTACGGAGTCAATGGCACGCCGACCAGTTTCCTGCTCGACCCGGATGGCAAAATTCTGTTCAAATTCAACGGCCTCGAGTCTCTCGACGCGCTGAAAATTTGTAATTCGGAAGTCGGCGGCCTGCTCGCTTACACTGCCGCCACGTCGAACGCCGTCTCCGCGCGCGCCACGGCCAAAGCGCAACCCTGAATTCAGAGCGCCGGCAAAGTCGCTCGCATAATTTCAAGAAGTTCGAGTAGGAGTTTCGAGTAGGAGTTCGAGTAGGAGTTCAGGTAGATGACCGACTGGTTCGCGCGTCCCGTCCTGCACGTCGCCGACGTCGAAGCCTCGATCCTCTTTTACAGAGACCGCCTCGGCTTCACCATTCCCTGGCGCTACGGAGAGAACGGCAGAGCCGAAGTCGCGCAAGTGGACCGGCAAGGCTGCGCGCTCATCCTCTGCAATCATTGGCCCGAGAAAGTCGGCAAGGGCTTGATGTTCATTTCCCTGAATGTCGAGCCGCAAACGCCTGAGGCCGCTACCGCCGCTCTCGATTCACTGCGCGCCGAGCTCGAATCCAAAGGCGTTCCCGTGAAGGATGGCTCCTGGGGCTACCGCCTCCTCGTCGTAGACGATCCCGACGGCAACCAGCTCTTCTTCAATTATCCAAACGCCCCTGCGAACGATTCTGCGTCCGAGCCTGCATCGGAGCCTACATCCAGCAACACCCGCTAAGCGCGGCGATTTGCTTTTTTACTCCGCCGCGCTCAACATAAGGACGAATCCTGATCCGTGGCGCTTTCCGTTTTTTGTAGGGGCCGATTTATTTCATCGGCCCGCGCGTGAAGTCAACGCAACGCGCGAAGCCGCAATCGTAAGTTTCGCGATGCAAATGCTCCTGCCTATTAGGTGTTTTAGGGTGTCGGAGCTAGGTGTTTAGGGGGTCGGAGCTTCAGCTCCGACATTAAGCGGTTCTAAAAATAAGGGGCTTTAGCCCTTGAAGCCTTTTGGAACACTTTTCGAGGTAATTCCATGCGCGAAGCCGTAATCGTCAGTTCCGTCCGCACCGCCATAGGCAAAGCCTTCAAAGGCACTCTGCGCTCCACGCGCCCCGACGACCTTGCCGCCATCGCCATTCGCGGCGCGCTCGCTCGCGTTCCCAGCCTCAATCCCAAAGAGATCGAAGACGTCATTTTCGGCTGCGCCATGCCCGAAGCCGAACAGGGCATGAACGTCGCCCGCATCGCTTCCCTCCGCGCCGGACTCCCCGTCGAAGCCTCCGCCATGACCATCAACCGTTTTTGCTCTTCGGGCCTCCAGTCCATCGCCATCGCCGCCGAACGCATCATGGCCGGACAGTCCGAGGTCATCCTCGCCGGCGGCACCGAATCCATGAGCATGATTCCCATGGGCGGCAACAAAATTTCTCCCAATCCCTGGCTGATGGACCATTATCCCGATTCCTACCTCGGCATGGGCCTCACCGCCGAAAATCTCGCCAAAAAATACGGCATCACGCGCGAGCAGTCCGACGAATTTTCTCTCCAGAGCCATCAAAAAGCCCTCGCCGCCATCGCAGGCGGAAAATTCAAAGACGAAGTCGTTCCCGTCGAAGTTACCTTCACTTCCGTGAACGGCAACGGCAATCGCCCGCACACCACCACGCTCAATTTCGACACCGACGAAGGCCCGCGCGCCGACACTTCGCTCGAAGCGCTCGCCAAACTCAAGCCCGCCTTCCATGCCAAAGGAGTCGTCACCGCCGGCAACAGTTCGCAAATGTCCGACGGCGCTGCCGCTGCCATCGTAATGTCTTCATTGCGCGCCCGGGCCATCGGCGCGAAACCGCTCGCGCGATTCGTCGCCTTTGCCACCGCCGGCTGCCCGCCCGAAGAAATGGGCGTCGGCCCGGTCTTCGCCATTCCCAAAGCTCTCAAGCTCGCTGGCCTCAAACTCGATCAAATCGGCGTCATCGAATTGAACGAAGCCTTCGCCGCGCAATCGCTCACCGTAATGAAGCTTGCCAGCCTCGATCCCGCGCGCGTCAATCCCAATGGCGGAGCCATCGCCCTCGGCCATCCTCTCGGCTGCACTGGCGCGAAGCTCACCGCCACAATTCTCCGCGAAATGGACCGCCGCCAGGTCCGCTACGGAATGGTCACCATGTGCGTAGGCGGCGGCATGGGCGCCGCCGGCATCCTCGAGCGCCTCACGTGAACGATCGTTTTCCCCTCGATAGGAATACCCTCGATTTTCATTGCTTTTCGTTAACTTCCCGGTATATAGTTTCTTCGGCTGGACGGCCAGCCGCACAATTCGCGCTTCAGAACGGAAGCAGGCCGCCTCGGGCGGCTTTTAACATTTATGGAGGGCAAAAGGGCCACTTTTGGCCCTTATGAAGAAACGCAAGAAGAAAATGCACACGAAAGCGAATCGCCGAGACCAGATTGCGCAGTCTTTCTATTCGCGTCGTAATGCACGCGAACCTCTAGCTGCCAGCCTCCAACCTCTAACCTCCAGTTGGTATCAGTACTCTAACCGACACACCTATGAAAAATTAGAACTCGTCGTAACCTACAGAAAACAAACGGCAGGTCACATTTCTAATCGACACAAAAATGCACTTTACCCAAGGTGAAAATGCACAATCCTAGTGCAATCCAAACGCCCGTTACCGAGGAGATTTGAGGACCTGAAATGGCCACTTCCACAGTTTCGCAAAATCTGACCCGGGGCGGCGCTTTCCTGATCTCCTCCTGCGCCCCGGAGGACGTCTTCACCCCCGCCGACATGACCGGCGACCAGCGCCTCATCGGCCAGACCACCGAAGAATTTGTAAACAAAGAAGTTCTGCCGCTCATCCCGGAGCTCGAACAGCATAAAGAGGGCCTGATGCCCGGCCTCCTAAAAAAGGCCGCCGAAGTTGGCCTCCTCGCCGGCGGCATCCCCGAAGAATACGGCGGCGCGGGCCTCGACAAAGTCTCCGGCACGCTGCTCTGCGAAAAACTCGCGGCCTACGCCTCCTTCGCAGTTTCCCACGGAGGCCACTCCGGAATCGGCACCGTCCCCATCGTTTATTTCGGCACCGAAGACCAAAAGAAAAAATATCTGCCCCGCATTGCCACCGGCGAAATCATTTCCTGCTACTGCCTCTCGGAACCGCAGGCCGGCTCCGACGCGCTCGCCTCGCGCACTCGCGCTGTGCTTTCTCCCGACGGGAAAAATTGGATCTTGAACGGCCAGAAAATGTGGATCACCAATGGCGGGTTCGCGGATCTCTACGTCGTGTTCGCCAAAGTGGACGGAGAAAAATTCTCCTGCTTCCTCGTGGAACGCGGCGCGCCCGGATTTTCCATCGGCGCGGAAGAAAAAAAGATGGGCATCAAGGGCAGCTCGACCGTCGCGCTGTTTTTCGAGAATACGCCCGTGCCGAAAGAAAATTTGCTGCATGAAATCGGCCGCGGCCACATCGTCGCCTTCAATACTTTGAATTCCGGACGCTTCAGCCTCGGTGCATATTGCCTCGGCGGCGCAAAAAAAGTTTTAGAGGCCGCTTCCAAATATTCCAAAGAGCGCACCGCTTTCGGCAAGCGCCTCGAACAGTTTGGACTTATTGACGCCAAGCTCGCGGAAATGGCCATTCGCATTTTCGCCGTCGAATCCATGATTTATCGCATCGCCGGACAAATTGACGCAGCGATGGCGAATGCGCCCGAAACCGAAAGCAAATCCGAGCGCGGCATGAAAATGCTCGAAGAATACGCCATCGAAAGTTCCATCAGTAAAATCTACGGCTCCGAGACAGTGGACTTCTGCGTGGACGAAGCGGTGCAGATTTTCGGCGGCTACGGCTACCACGAAGATTATCCCGTCGCGCGCGCCTACCGCGACAGCCGCATCAATCGCATTTTCGAAGGAACCAACGAAATCAACCGCATGTTGATTATCCAAATGCTGATGAAGCGCGCGATGGCCGGTGTTCTCCCGCTGATTCCCTCGGCGATGAAACTTGCTGACGAAGTGCTCGCCGGTCCGTCCATGGAAGAAACCGCCAGCGGCCCGTTCGCCGCAGAGGAACGCATTGTCGGCAACGCAAAAAAAATGTTTTTGCAAGCCGCCGGCGCCGCCGTGCAGCGTTTCCGTGAGCAGCTTGCCGAACAGCAGGAAATTGTCGCTGCGCTCGCCAACGTGGTGATGGAAATTTATGCCATGGAATCCTGCCTGCGCCGCGCGCAAAAGGCGGCCAGCCGCGCCGGAGCCGAATCCGCTTCCGTGATGGGAGACGCCGCACGCGTTTTCATTTCCGAAGCGGCCGATCGCGCCGAAAGCGAAGCGCGCAAGGCTCTTGCCGCAACCGTCGAAGGGGATATGCTGCGCACGCAGCTTGCCGTGCTTCGCCGCTTCGCCAAGCGCGACGTGATTGACACCATCGCCCTCCGTCGCCGCGTCGCCGCCGCCGTTCTCTCCGGCGACCGCTACCCCTTCGAGGCCCGTTGACCCCACGCATAAAACCAAAGCGCCCCAGTAGCCGGACGCAGCGAAAACTCTCGCTTTCCGTGCGCATGCCGAAAAAGAGTCGAGCCATAAGAAGTCTGAATGAGTCGAGGCGACCGGCGGTTGAATGGATTCGCGACCTCGCCTCGCCTTATCTGAAGGGCTATGTGGCCGCGGCGGCTCGCGAGGATGGATTGCAAGGCTACTGGTTCACAGCCGAAGAAGAGTCACTTGAACGCAGCCCGAAGCGGACACAAATTGTCAACGCAAGAGCGGGTAAGCCGCAGGCAGTTGGATTCTTCGTTGGTTATGTGAACGGAGCTTCAGCCAAGTATTCTTTTCTGGAGCCTGAGCCGCCAGAGTGTCTAGTGTTCGCGTGGATTAGCTCCGCAGATGGCCAGCTTCACGAGCGGCTTGTGCGACAACCGGGCAGTCTCGTTCGCAAGACCTTCGAATACATTCGCTGGCTGACACACCGCCCGCCTCGTTTTGTCTTTCACGAGAAGGAAGAAGCGGCTATGGCGCGCCACGCCTCGATGAAAGACTGGCCCACAGCGAAGCGCGAGCACCTCTCGCGCAACTTCTTCATTGAAACGCTGTGCTGGCTGGTTCGCAGCGGTCTCGTTCGCAAGCTGCGCGAAGAAGCAGGCAAGGCGGAGGACGCCTGATCAGTTCTGTACGAGACAAGGCAGCGCTGTTGTCGCAAGCTCGCCCGCACAAGAACCGCAAAACAAATCACATTCTTGGAACTCGATTTTCCTGTTTTTGTGTTGAAGCCGCCGCCGTCCTCGCCAATTGAATGATACTGAACACCTTCCCGTTTCATCTTTCGGCCACTCATTTGCATCTAACCGGGCGGGGGAGGGTAGGCCCTTGGAGATGCAATTCCGTCGAATCCCGAAGTGGGTGTGGTGGACTGTCGCCGCAGCGATCGCGCTGAATATCTACTTTTTTCAGGAACTCGTCGCGGCGGAGTTGCTGTTCGGCATCGTTTTTGGAGCTTTCCTGCTGATCGTGATGACGATTTACGTCATCAGTGAAGCGGGAGATCGTGGCTTGGGCTGGGTTGAGGCGAACCGCAAGACTTTTGGAGTGGCGGCGCGCCGCCAGTGGGAACGCGTGGAAGCGGTCAGTAAAAAAACATTCCGCCGTCCACATTCAGAGTCTGTCCGGTAATCGCGGCAGATTTATCTGAGGCCAGGAAAAGAGCTGCTTCTGCCACGTCGTTGGCTGTTTGCGGCTTGCCCTGAAGTATTCCTTCCAAAAACCCTTTGAAAAGCTGCTCAGGGTCAGCGTGCAGCCGCTCGGCAAGCGCGCGGCCAAGCGCCTGCGACATTTCCGTCTCCGGAACAGGGCCGGGGCAAATCGCGTTCACGCGAACGCCTTTGCGCGCCGCTTCTGCCGCGAGCGTGCGCGTGAATCCGAGGAGCCCCGCTTTCGATGCAGCGTAAGGGCTGTTCCACTGAAACGCGCCTTTCGCGGCGACGCTTGAGATGTTCACGATTGCACCGGAGCCGCGCTCATACATTTCCGGCAGAACCAATCGCGAAAGCAGGAACGGCCCGCGCAAATTCACCGCAATGACTTCGTCCCATTCGGTTGGAGAGATTTCCTCGACCGATTTTGTCGGGCCGAGGATGCCGGCGTTGTTCACCAGAATGTCCACGTGCCCAAATTGCCTGCGCGTTTCGCGAAAAATTACTGCGCAATCGGCCTCCTGCGAAACATCCGCGCGAATCGCGGCTGCGCGATGGCCCGCGGAAGTCAATTCGGCGGCCGCCTGCTGAATTTCGGCCTCGGTGCGCGCCACGAGTGCGACGGCTGAACCCTCCTCCGCAAAACGCGCAGCGATGGCGCGTCCAATTCCACGGCCCGCGCCGGTCACAATGGTTACTTTGCCTTTCAGAACCATTCCTGCTCCAATTCTCAAGAATTGCGGCAATCAAGAGTATCATCAACGCGTTCGTGTTCACCAAAGAGCCGCAGCAAACGAAACGCGTGGCGCGTCTGCCGCGAGTGCGGTAACATTAAGGTTCTATGCCTAGCGACATGACTAACATACAGGGGACAGGCAACGGGCGAAAAGTGCTGGTGCGCGTGCGTCCGCGGGGTTTCTGCGCGGGGGTGGTGCGCGCGGTGGATATTGTCGAACTGGCGCTCGAAGCCTACGGCGCGCCGGTGTACGTTCACCACGAAATTGTGCACAACCGCTACGTGGTGGACCAATTGCGGCAGCGCGGAGCAATTTTCGTCGAAACGATTGGCGAAGTGCCCATCGGAGCAGTGCTGGTTTTCAGCGCGCACGGCGTGCCGCCGCGCGTCCGCGAAGAAGCGAAAGAACGCGAGTTGCGCGTAATTGACGCGACCTGCCCGCTGGTGACCAAAGTTCATTTGGAAGCACGGAAGTTCGCGCGCGAAGGCCGCACTTTGATTTTAATTGGACACAAAGACCATCAGGAGATCGTCGGCACTTCAGGCGAAGCGCCGCTGCAAACCGTGGTTGTAGGCAGCGTGGACGAGGCGGACGAATTAAATGTGGACGATCCGGAAAAGCTCGCGTTTTTGACGCAAACCACTTTGAGCCTCTATGACACGCAGGAAATTGTGGCGCGATTGCGGCAGCGCTTCCCGAAAATCGTGGGGCCGGCTTCGGATGATATTTGTTACGCAACGCAGAATCGTCAGGAAGCCGTCGAAGCGCTCACCCGCGAAGTGGACATGATTCTCGTGGTTGGTTCGGCGAACAGCTCTAATTCGAATCGCCTGGTGGAAGTGGCTAAACGCGCGGGAGTGGCGGCGCGTTTGATCGAAGACGGCAACGACTTGAAAGAAGCGTGGTTCGAGGGCGTGGCGCGGCTGGGATTGACCGCGGGCGCATCGGCGCCGGAAATTTTGGTCGAACAAGTGAGCCAGCGCCTCGCGAATTTTGGCTTTACGGATCAGCGCGATCTAGATTTGATTCGCGAAGATGTGCGCTTCACGCTTCCGCCGGAGCTTTCCGCGGCGCGCAAGCCGGTTGCAAGCTAGCGGCTGATTAGTTTCGAAATTCCATTCGTTCAAGGAGCAAACGATGGCGGTGCGGATTGTCCGCCAGCCGAAGAATATTGTTTTGGTAGGAGCGCCAACCAGTGCGGCGGCGCTGGCTCCCGGCCATGAAAAGGCGCCGCAGGCGCTGCGCGCGGCGGGATTGGCCGAGCGTTTGCAATCCGTTGGATACACAGTTACGGATGCGGGCGATGATCCAGTCGAGGTTTACAAATCCGACGAAGAAAATCCTCGCGCGCGGAATCTGGCACGTGTGGTGAAATCGCTCGAAGCGCTGAAGCCGCGCGTTGAAGCCGCTGTGAAGACCGGCGGCCTTCCGCTGATTTTGAGCGGCGACTGTTCCTCGGCGCTGGCCGTTGTTGCCGGCGTGCGGCGCTATTATCGCGGCGTCAGCATCGTTTACATGGATTGCGACGCTGATCTAAATGTACCTGCGACTTCTCCTTCAGGATGCGTGGACGGCATGGTTGTGGCGCATCTCACTGGCCGCGGCGCCGCGGAGATGATTCGCTTCTGGCCCGAGCCGCCGTTGGTGCGCGATCCAGATGTGGCCCTTTTTGGGGTTGGCCGCCAGGATGCGCCTGAGGCAGAAGTGCTGTCGCGCACGGCGATTCGCTGTCTCCGCGCCGCGGACATTCGCAAAATGGGGGTGGCCGCCGCGGCGGAGATGGCGGTCGAACGCATTCATGGCGGACGCAACGAACTCGTTTTGCACCTCGACGTTGATGTGATTTCGCGCGAAGACTTCAGCGCCACGGATTTGCCCGGCGAAAATGGCCTGCGCCTGGATGAAGTGCGGCAAGCGCTCGAATTGTTCGCCAAGCAGCCGAGGCTGGTGGCGATAATAGTCGCTGGTTACAATCCCGAAAAAGATGCGGACGGAAACGGCGCTAAAATTATTCGCGACCTGCTGGCGTCCGCTTTGGCCGCCCGCCTCGAAGCGCAGGAAAAAGAAAAAGCGAGCGCGGCGGCGCCTGTCGCCGAGAAGACGGAATCTGTTTCTGAAGGAGCAGAAGCCGCAAAACCGCCTTCCGAGAAAAGTCCGTCGTCAGAAATAAATTCAGAAACAAACGGGGCCGAAAGTTCTCAGGATGAGCCTTCGGAGCACGCTACGCCTGCATCCGGCGAGTAAAAGCTGCTTCGTGTTTTGTTGCAGAATTTCAAGAATTTTCCTGCCGGTCTATAATCGCGCTTACGCGGTGAATGGCGTGTGAGCGCAAATTCCATGAAAAACAAAATTGAGCCGCGCCGGGCCATTGCCGGATTTCGCAAGCGTCCGGCGATGCTCGAAGGTCGCGGGAGCAAACTGCGACTCGACATGAACGAGAGCTCTGTGGGCTGCTCGCCGCGCGTTCGTGCCGCACTGCGCGGGCTAAGAAGCGAAGACCTGGCGATCTATCCGGAAAGAGGAACCGCCGCGGCACGCTTCGCTCCATTTTTTGGGGTGCATCCGAGCGAGATGGTTATTACCGCGGGCATTGATGAGGCGCTGCGGCTGATTGCGGACGTTTTTCTGGAACGCGGCCGCTCCGTGTTGCTCCTCGAACCGACATTTCCGATGTACCGCTTTTTCGCCGAGCAACGGGAAGCGCGCATTCACGCTTTGCGCTGCGGCGAAGACATGCAGTTTCCGTTGGACGATGTGCTGCGCGCGCTGCGGCAAAATCCCACAGTTTTCTTTTTGCCGAACCCCAATAATCCCACCGGCGCCTTACTCAGCAAACAAGCTCTGTCGTGGATCTTGGACGGCGCCAAGCGCACGCTGGTAGTTGTCGATGAAGCCTACTTTGAGTTTTCCGGCGTGACTGTTTTGCCGTGGATTCGGCAGCGGCGCAATTTGGCGGTGACGCGCACGTTCTCAAAGGCTGCAGGACTCGCCGGTTTACGAGTGGGCTGCTTGTTTGCGCATCGCGAACTGGCAGCGATTTTTCGGAGCGGCCAGGACCCGTTTCCGGTTGGCGTCGCGCAGCTCGCGGCAGCCGAGGCGGCTTTGCGCGATGCGAAATTCACGCGACGCGCCGCGGCAGAAATTATTCGCGGACGGAAAATTCTGGAAACGGGATTGACTCGGCTTGGCGTGCGCTTTTTTCCGAGCGCGGCGAATTTTGTCCTCGCGGATTTCGGTAAGCGCGGGACGGAGATTATTGCAGCGCTCGCGACCAAAGGAATTCTGATTCGGGATCAATCAGCGGCTATTGGGCGAAGTGGGTTCGTCAGAATTACAGCAGGGTCGCCCGCGCAGATGCGGTTCTTCCTGCGCGTTCTCAGACAATCATGCAGTGATAGGGTCAAAGTGCAAGTCGGAGACGCTATAGAAGCCTAATTTATGCGTACAAGTTTCGGCCGTGAGTTAGTCCGCAGCCAGCGAATGGCGTCTGCGATGGAGAGTCGCGCCGTGCGGCTCAAGGGATGGGAACCGCTTTTCGTAGCAACCGTCGCAGACTTCTTCCACGCCGTCAACAACGCGCCGCGCGCGAAAGCGAACGCCGCAATCGGCGCAAATGAGTTCGGTCCTGCCGGCAATCGAATCCATTTCCATTTGCGTTCCTTTCGTTTCCCTCATCTGTTTCGCCCGCCCCTGGCGGCACATCCGCAAACTCCACCCATTAAGCGACGGCTGCGCGAAAAAACGAATCAGGTTTTCGCCCGAAATCGCAGGGCGCAAAAGCCGCAGCGTGAGAATCTGTATAAATTAGCCAGCGATGGTCACTGACGCATCGCTCTCCATTTTCCGGCCTGCCCGATGGGACAGTCACACCTCCGCAAACGTCACTGCTCTTTTCCCTTTGGCATCTTTAGCTTACGGGAGTATTCTTTCGGCCTGCGATGTTTTGCCGCTCTGAAGGGGGCTGGACTCGTTAATGAGCCGCACGCGATTCATCGGCTGGTTTGTCCTCACCGCGATTGCGGCATTGTGTATCGCCGGTTCGTACGCAGTTCGCTTTCGCGTGGAGCAGCGCTTCGCGCGTGAAGTCGCACTCGCTCGCCAGGCTGTGCCCGCTGTTCCGCAGATCAGTTTCACTTCTTTGGCTGTGCCGCGGGGAGTGCCGTTTGCTTCGATTCTCGCGCGAATGAACGTGGATACGGCCACCACGCAGCAGATCATTTCGGTGGCGCAATCCGTTTTCAATTTCCGCCTGCTGCAAGCGGGCAATGAACTCAAAATTGGCCGAACCGTGCTCGGCGCTTTCGCTGAATTGCGCTACGAAATTGATCCGCTGCATACGCTGGAAGTCGAAAATCAAAACGGGCAATTGCACGCCGAGGTGAAAACGATTCCGGTGACCACGGAAAATGATCCTGTCAACGGCAAAGTGGCCGATTCGCTTTTTGACGCGGTGACGCAAGCAGGAGAATCTCCCGAGTTGGCGATGCGCATCGCGGATATTTTCAGTTGGGACCTTGATTTCAATACCGAGACGCGTCCCGGGGATACGTTTCGCGTGGTTGTCGAAAAAAAGAAGCTGGCGAATGGGCAGCTCCTCGGCTACGGAAAAATTTTGGCGGCGGAATACGTCAATGATGGAAGGCCGTATCGCGCGGTTTTATTCCATGACCCGCAAGGACGCCCTGCGTATTACACTCCGGCGGGCAAGTCGCTCAAGAAAGCTTTTCTGCATTCGCCGCTGCGCTTCGGTGCGCGAATCACTTCGCACTTCAGCTACTCGCGGTTTCATCCCATATTGAGATTGTACCGGCCGCATCTGGGCACAGACTACGGAGCGCCTGCGGGGACGCCGGTGCAAACGATCGGCGACGGGCGCGTAATTTACGCAGGCTGGAAAGGCGAAGACGGGCGGCTGGTAAAAATTCAACACATCAACGGCTACGAAACGTATTACATGCATCTTTCGCGCATCCTCGTTCACGTTGGCGAACGCGTGTCGCAGGGGCAAATCATCGGGCGCGTTGGCATGACCGGACTTGCGACCGGGCCGCATCTTGATTTTCGCATCGAGCGCCACGGGAGCTTCGTGAATTTCGAGCACCTACCATTGCCGCCGACGAATCCCGTTGCGAAGGGCAGCATGGCTGAATTCACCGCAGTGTGCGAAAAGGAAATGGCGCTGCTGCCGCAGCCCGGAACTTCCTTCGCATCCGCAACACCGTCTGCAAGCGGCTCCACAGCGCCGGGCGGAACTTCTACGGCTCCCGCTGCAACACCTCAGCGCTAAATAAGAATTCCGCTTGCGGTTCGGTTTCTCTTCTCATAGGCTTTAGACCTCACGGAAATGAAAATCGCAAAAATTGTTGGCATCGCTTTGTTCGTGTGTGCGTGTGTCATAGCGGTGGCGATTACTTTTACCATTGGTTGGCGCCCATTCATTGGCCCGCGCGCTCGGACATTGACCGACCGAACCTTTACTTCCACGCCGAAACGCCTGGCCCGCGGCCGGTATCTTGCGGAAAATGTCGCCGGCTGCATGGGATGTCATTCCCCACATGATTGGACGAAACACGACGATCCGATTCCGGCGGGCATGGAGGGAACGGGTGAGCCTTTTCCCTTTGCAAATTTGCCGGGAAGCGTTGTAGCTCCGAATCTCACTCCCGATCCGCGCACGGGCATCGGCTCATGGTCGGACGATCAGCTCGCGCGGGCGATTCGCGAAGGCATCGGCCACGACGGGCGCGCGCTGTTTCCGATCATGCCCTATGTTCATTTTCACAGCATGTCGGATGAAGATCTCGCGTCCGTCATCGTGTTTTTGCGCTCGCTCAAGCCTGTCTACAATCCGCTGCCGCCCACAAAAATTATTTTCCCTGTGAATTATCTGATTCGCAGCCTGCCCCAGCCATTGACCGCGGCAGTTCCTCCGCCTGATGTTTCGACACCCGTCAAACGCGGCGCTTACCTCGTCAACATGGCTTCTTGCTCGGATTGCCATACTCCGCAGGATTCTCATGGGATGCCGCTGCCCGGGCTCGATTTCGCGGGAGGATTTGTTTTAGAGGGGCCGTGGGGCCGCGTCGCCAGCGCGAACATCACGCCCGATGCTTCGGGCATTCCTTATTACGACGAAGAGTTATTCAAGCAGGTGATGCGCACGGGATACGTCAAAGCGCGCAAGCTAAGTCAAATTATGCCGTGGACGGTGTTTCGCGGAATCACCGATGAGGATCTCACGGCTGTGTTTGCATATTTGCGGACGCTGAAGCCTGTGGCGCATCGCGTGGACAATACCGAGCCGCCGACCTATTGCCCGGTTTGCAAGTCGGCCCACGGCGCGGGCAATCAAAATCATCCCACAAAATAATTCGTCGAAACGTTTTCACGTCAGCCCAGTCACAGTGCGAATCCCCCAGTGTAACTTTTTTCGAGCAGTTCACCATTTCGCTTGCGCGCAGGAGTATGATGTGGCCCGCGCGATGAAAACGCACTCGTTACTTCAAAATAGGCTCTGTGCGGCGCTCGCCGTGCTGGAGCGCGCATCGAAGGAGGTTCGCGAATGAAACCACGGCTTCATCGAATTGCGTTCACTGCGATTTTAGCAGCTGCTATCGGAGCGCCTGTTGCCGTTTTCAGCCAGGGCCCGCGCTCTCAACCGGATCCGCGCCTTGTGGCGGAACGGCAGGCGATGGAGAAGGAGCTGGAATCGATCGCCGTCGTGGACCGCAAAGTGATGATCCCGATGCGCGACGGCACGAAAATCGCCGCGGACATTTACCGTCCGAAAGACGCGTCGCAGAAATATCCAGCAGTTTTTGTGCGCACGCCTTACAACTTCAATTTTTGGGACGTCGCGAACGGCGCGCCAGCGGACATGAGCCGGCAAATCGAAGCGATCAAGCGCGGTTACGCGTACGTCGAGATGCAGGAGCGCGGCCACTTTTTCTCGCAGGGGAATTACGACATTCTTGGACCGCCGCTCAGCGATGGCTCGGATGAAATTCACTGGATTTCGACGCAGCCGTGGTCGAACGGAAATGTCGGCACGACCGGCTGTTCGTCCACTGCGGAATGGCAACTGGCCGTTGTGGCGCAAAACGATCCGGGCCTGGCGACATTTAATGTGCAAGGATTTGGCGCGGGCGTCGGACGCGTGGGGCCGTATTACGAGCAGGGCAACTGGTATCGCGGCGGCGCGGTGCAGATGTTGTTCATCACATGGCTCTATGGCGAGCAAAATCAGGTGAGGCCGATGTTCGCGGCGGATGCGAGCCAGGAGGATTTGATTCGCTCGTCGCGCGCGTTTGATCTTGCCGCGCACTTCCCTCCGGTAGATTGGTCCACCGCGCTCTGGCATTTGCCGGAAATGGACATCATCAAAGCGGTGGACGGCCCGCGCGGGATTTTCGCCGATCACATGCCGGTAGCCACGGGCGGAGCGATGATCGAGCGCGCGCCGAACGATCCCGCCTGGTACAAAGGCGGATTGTGGAACGACAGCATGCCGGTAAAAAAGCCGGGCCTGTGGTTCATGAGCTGGTACGACGTTTCCGTCTCGCCGAATCTTGCGGCGTACAATTTCGTGCGCCACAACGCGCCTGCCGATATCGCCAACGAACAATACGCAATTATCGCGCCAGTGCTGCACTGCGCTTATACGCGCGCGACGCAAGACACGATGATTGGCGATCTGAGCGTGGGCGACGCGCGCCTCGATTATGACAACTTGATGTATGGCTGGTTCGACCATTTTTTGAAAGGAGAAGACAACCACGTCTTGCAGCAGATGCCGAAGGTTCTCTATTACGTTGTGGGAAAGAACGCCTGGGAATCGTCGTCGACGTGGCCGCCGGAGGGCGCGCAGCCGAAGACTTTTTACCTGCGCAGCGAAGGGCGCGCGAACACGCTTTATGGAGATGGGTCGCTGGCGGATGCTGCGCCGGCCAGCGACCATGCGGATAATTTCGTCTACGATCCCGGAAATCCCGTGCCTACTTTTGGAGGAGGCGGCTGCTGCGAAGGAAATGCCGTGCACTTCGGCTCGTTTGATCAGCGGCCGGTGGAAGCTCGGAACGATGTTCTCGTGTACACCACGCCTGCGTTTACGAGCGGCACGGAAATGAGCGGGCCGATCAACGTCACG
>DASUAV010000145.1:0-3699 GCA_035763605.1 Candidatus Acidiferrales bacterium | reverse complement strand
TGCTCGGCAGCGTCGGACCAATCATGGCGCCGTTCTTTCTCGCTTACGGACTGGTGAAGAGCGCCTACATCGGCACGGAAGCTCTCTCGACCGTCGTCATGCGCATCGCCACGCTCGCCGCCTATCATCAGGCCGCGATACTCACGTGGGATGCCGCTTCGATCGGCCTGCTGCTTGGCCCGGTCATGATCCTCGGCTCGTTCTTGGGAAAGAAAATCGTTGACCGCCTGCCCGAACGCGTTTTCGTGCTTATCATTGAAGCCGTTCTCATCATCGCGGGTCTGCTCTTTCTCATTTACGGTCGCGCCTGAAGTCCCCGCGCGATGCATCAACTTTGCACGATGCGGAGACTGCTTCAGCGCGGCGGTGCGATCAGTTGAACTTCTCCACCATCAATCGGCGGCTTGCCGTCGCGTTTTTCACAAATGGCGTTCATGCGCTTCCAAATCGTCTGCACCTGCGCCGGCATGTGATCCGGAATATCGTGGCTTCTCCACGTAAAAATCTCCGCGAAGTACGGATTGCTGCCCTCGCTGCCTTGCACGATGACGTGAAAATTCGGCACGACCATGTCCTGCTGCGTGTAGGCCTGCCACGCCTCGGCGAGAATTTTCTTCATCTCCGCCTCGTGCCCCTTTTGCACATGATAAGTGATGTGCACCGTCTCCGGCTGGTCATCCGGGAGCTGCGCGTGTGCATTCGACACAGCCAGGAAGCCGCAAACGGTAAAGCAGAGAGCCCCGAGCGCTGCTTTCCATCTCATCTGAACAAGTCTTCTCACGATGCTCCTCCTAGAAGCTCACATCCTTCGTGTGCGTCGCGATGAACCAACTATTGCCCCACGCGTCTTTCACGCCCGCGCTGCGATCGCCATAGGGTTTGTCGCTCGGCGGATCCAACACACTCGCGCCTGCCTTCAACGCCTGCGCGTAAACCGCATCTGTATCCGGTACGTACAGATGCAAATGGCACGGCGACTGGCGGTTCGCGCGAAACGCCTCGTCAATTTCAATTTGCCCATCGCCGATGAATACAGTTGCATGAGCGATCGCTCCACCGGGCCACTTGTGCACGCCTTCCAGTTTTGCGTCAAACGCCGCTTCGAGGAACGGAATCATTTTCTGCGCGCCATGCAGATGCAAATAGGGCTGCACCGTCGGATGCTGGTGCTTTTTCGCCTGCGGCGTGATGTACCACTCGTTGCCAAACGGGTCGCGCACGCCGGCTTCATACTCACCGTAAAATTGCATAGACGGCTCATACAGCGAAACCGCTCCCGCGCGTAATGCGTTGCGATATGCTTCTTCCGCATCCGGCACCGTGAGGTGGATCGTCACCGGCGCGGGCGCAAACTGCTCGTTTCCATCGCTCATCTCGATCACGCAATCGCCGAGTTGCACTTCGGCGTGCATAATTTTTCCACCGGGAACGGGCACGCGACCGCGCTCCGTCGCGCCGAATGCTTCAGACAGAAATTCGATGAATCTCGCCGCACCATTCACCAAAATGTATGACGACACCGCGCGGAATCCCGCGCGTATGTAGGGAACGGCTCGCTTCGACTCACCGCTTTCTGCCCTGCTCACTGCCGGTTTGCTTGTCACCTTTTCCTCCAAATTTTCGTTCGCCTGCTTGGCCAACCTGTCGAGCCGCCGCTGCATTTCTTGCACGGAGACATCTTCCTGATGCGTGGCCACAATCCACGTGTAGCCGAAAGGGTCCGCGATTTGTCCGGCTCGGTCTCCGTAAAATTGATCCTCCACCGGGCGGATGATTCTGCCGCCGCTTGCGAGCATCCGGCGCGCCGTTGCATCCGCATCCGTCACCATTAGCTTCATTCTCACCGTCGAACCGCCCAGCGTCTCCGGGCTGGTCCCGCTGGCCACGCCGTATTCGGGGGCCTCACGCGAAAGGATGAACTTCGTGTTGCCGATGCGAATTTCCGCAACTCCGAGCTTCTCTTGTTCGAGGAGCCGAAAACTCTCTTCCGCGCCGAAAACCTCCTTGTAAAATTCGACCGCTCTCGCCACGTCCCGGAAGCAAAGGGACGGAATGGCCATTTGTTCTCGGGTTTCAATTCCTGGCTTGACTGCTGCACCGGCTGCCGTCGTTGCTCTCCTTATCAAATCGGATTTCAATGCTGCTCTGAAACTCTCTCGCGGCAGCTCGCGAAGCTCCGCGGCCATGCGCATCAGAGGCGCAATCCCGTGCTCTGTTCTGGTCGCCCGCGCCGGGCCGCGCCGCGCCAGCATCGTATCAATAGCCTGATTCAGTTTTTCGTCCAACCCGCGCTCAGGCATTTTTCTTCACCGCATTTTTCTGTTTCTTTGAACTCATCATTTGCCGCAAATTCCGAATCCCGCGAAACTGCAACTGTTTCACCGCTCCTTCTGTTTTTCCAATCGCCTGCGCGATTTCGCGAATGCTTTTTTCTTCCGCGAAACGCATTCCAATCACCAGCCGTTGCTCCGTGGGTAATTCCTTCACCAACCGAAAAAGCCGCGCCTGCTCGCAGCTGGCTTCGTAGTCGAATTCCTCGCTCGCCTCTTTACCCGGATTTCCCTGCTCGAGCTTCTTTCGCCGCCATTGATCCGCAGTCGCGTTCGCCGCGATTCGCAAGAGCCACGCGGAAAACGGCGCGCCCCGCCATTCGAATTTTCCGATATTCGCGAGCGCCTGATGAAAAACATCGGCGGTCACGTCCTCGGCCTCCTGCCGGCTCGCGACCCGTCGCAGAACGTACGCGTACACCCGTTCGAAGTAATTTTCATACAGCTCCGCGAACCGGCTCGGGTCGCTCCGCGCCGCCGCAATCAGTGAACGCTCGGCCTCCAGCCGTTCGTCCGTTGCCTTCTGTAGCGCCTTCAACAGGTGCTCCGGGAGTACGCCTGCCAGCCATGGCGTGTGCTCTCAATTACCATAACTGCGCTCGCGGCGAAAGGTTACGGCGGGAGTTTCAGATCAGAGGGACGGCGCGCGAAGGATGATGGTAGGGAATAACGCATTTTTGCTCGCCGGGAGAAGATTGGAATTCGCATTTATTTTGCAGGAAAATCGTGCGCCTTGTAAGATCGCTGCTTTAGAACTTCGAAATTGCCTTTGGAAATCCCTGATTTATGAGAGCTGTCGTACAGCGCGTAGCGAGTGCACGCGTAATCGTCGAAGGCCGCGTCACCGGAGAAATTGCCGCCGGCCTCGCGGTCCTGCTCGCCGTTGGGCGGGAAGATACGGTCGCGACGGCAAGATCCATGGCGGAAAAAATCCTGAATTTGCGAATTTTCAACGACGCGGACGGCAAAATGAACCTCTCGCTGCTGGACATTCGCGGCGCTCTGCTGGCCGTTTCGCAATTCACGCTCTATGGCGACACGCGAGGCGGGCGGCGCCCCAGCTTCATTCAGGCCGCGCCGCCGGAATTGGGCAAAACGCTGTATGAGGAATTCATTCACGCTGTATCCGATCTCGGCGTGCGCGTCGAAAAGGGCGTTTTTCAAACGCACATGTCCGTCGAGCTGGTGAATGATGGCCCGGTGACCATTCTCCTCGATTCAGATAAGTTATTTTGAGGCGCTTTTCGAAGAATCATGGAATCGTGAAATGAATGCCGCCTGAAATGAAAACTGCGAAATTCAAAGTACGACCTGCCACGCTCGCAGATGCCGTGCAGCTCGCCTCGTTGGCCAGCCAGCTCGGCTATGC
>DASUAV010000144.1:0-7266 GCA_035763605.1 Candidatus Acidiferrales bacterium | reverse complement strand
CTTGCGGAGGCTGAGTCGCAGGCAGCTGCTGCGCAATGGTGACATTATTCGCGCCAAGAAGAGCCAAACAGACAATAAGAACGCAATGCAAACGGCTGGTGAGCATCGTGTGCCTCGATGAACTGTGATGTGACGGAAGTTATTCTAAGGCTGCGGTAATAATCGGCAATAGTTTTGATGCGGATCGTACTCCGGGTTTGTGCTACGCGCCGATGGACGACTGAATCGCCGACGAGATCGAATCGCAAAAGCGATCCACATCCGCCTGCTTTTCCGCTTCGACCATCACGCGCGCCAGCGGCTCCGTCCCTGAATAACGCAGCACGACGCGCCCTGAGTCGCCGAGCGATTTTTGCGCTCCCTTCAGGGCATGTTCAACAACCGGCAGCGATTCGAGCGGCGGCTTGGAGCGCACGCGCACGTTCACAATTTTTTGCGGAAAAACTTTTAGACCATGGAGCAGCCCGTCCAGATCCCCTTCCATGGCTACCAGCGACGCCATTTTCACCGCCGTCAGCATCCCATCGCCGGTAGTCGAGTCATCGAGGAAAATAATGTGCCCGGATTGCTCGCCACCAAGATTCGCGTCAATCTCCAGCATTTTTTCCAGAACATAACGGTCGCCGACCGGCACGCGCTCGAGCTTCAGCCCATCGCGCTCCAACACCCGCTCCAGGCCAAGATTCGTCATGGACGTGCCCACAATCGTGCCGCCCTTGAGCATGTGTTTTTTTTTCATGTAGCGTCCGGCCACATAAAGCACGCCGTCGCCGTCCACATAGACGCCGCTCGGCGTCGAGAAGACCGCGCGATCCGCGTCGCCATCGAACGCCACACCCAAATCCGCGCCGGCATTCGCCGTTTTTTCGCGCATCGCTTCCGGATGCAGCGACCCGCAATTCGCGTTGATGTTGCGCCCGTCCGGATCGTCGAAAATCGCGACAACCTCCGCGCCCAAGGTGCGGAAAAGTTCCGGTGCTAGCGTGCTCGCCGCGCCATTCGCGCAATCGAGAACGATTTTCATGCCGGAAAAATCCGCGCCGGAAAAGGCTTTGTGCCGCAGCGCGGAAAGATAATCTTTGTGCAGCCCAGTCGTGGACGGCAGGCCGTCTCCGCTCCACGCCGGTACCACGGATTGCTGCGCCTGAGCGGCAAGAATTTGCGCCTCGATGCGCACCTCAGCCTCATCGGGAAATTTCATGCCGCGCGGCGAAATCAATTTCACTCCGTTGTCCTGAAACGGATTGTGCGACGCGGAAATCACCACGCCTCCGGCAAAATCTTCCGCATGAACGAGCCACGCCACGCCGGGAGTGGTCACCACTCCGGCGGACACCGGCTCAATTCCCGCGACGCGCAGCCCTTGCGCGATGCGTCCCGCCATTTCCGGGCCGGAGGCGCGCGTATCCATGCCAATCAAAACGCGCAGCGACTTGGAAGGATCGCGATCAATCAGATATTCACCAAGCGCCACGCCCGCGCGAAAAAGCGTCGCGTCATCGAGCGGATACTGGCCAGGTACTCCGCGGATTCCGTCTGTTCCGAATAGTTCTTTGGGCATTTTGAAAAATCTTGTCTGCCTGAAGGCTGACGCTTTCAGTTTAGCATGGCGCCTGGTGAGGCAAACAATGCAGATTCACTGAGCATCTTTAACGAACACGTTTTTCAATGCGCGGGAGTTTTGGGCAAAGTGCGGATGTACTGCACCAAATTCCATAGTTGCGCGTCCGTATCCATATCCTTGAATCCCGGCATTCCGCTCAATCGCACGCCGTGCTGGATAATCCAGAAGAGTTCGGGATCCGTCCATTTCTGAATCTCCGCAGAGCCGAGGTCTGGAACGCGCGGATACATCGCCTGGCCGATTCGCGAAGGAGCGCGGCCATTTCCGTGGCACGCCGCGCATTCGATGCTGAAGAGCACCTGCCCCGATTTCGCGGCGGCATCCGAATACGCCGGCGGACTCAAATGCATTTTTGCAGCCGCGCGAGCAACCACCTGATGTTTTGCCGATGTAGCCAGCGCCGTTTCGAGATGCCCCGGTTCATCCAACGCGCTGATGCTCGCGCGCGACGCGGCAAAGCCCGCGACCACAATCAGCGCAACCACAACCACGCCCACCCATAGCCACAATTTTCGCGATCTCAATCGAATGCTCCGCCTTCGAAATATTCAGCTTACGCTTCAAATAATGTACGCACGGCGGCAGAGGATGGATGCCGGAATCTAACCATTCGCGCCAATGGCGGAAGGAAGCGCGCGCAATCTCGAAACCACAGATTCAACTGACTCCGCATCTCGCGCCTGCTGGAACACCCGAATCGCCGCAATACCGGCCGCACCCACGCGGGTGCACTCACCAGCGTTTCCTTCGCTGATTCCGCCGATCGCCAGCACTGGAATGCGAACCGCCTTGCATACCTCCGCGAGCTTGTGAACTCCTTGCGGCGGCCCAAAATCTTTTTTGGAAGGCGTCTCGTAGACCGGCCCAAAAAAAATGTAACTTGCCCCAGCTTTCTCGGCGGCAACGGCCTCGCTCATGCCATGGCAAGAGACGCCCACAAGAAAATCCTTCGGCGCATTTCCTTGCCGCAGCCACTCCAAAACATTTGTTGCGCCTACGGAGCCGCCACCTAAATGAACGCCTGCCGCATCCGCCGCCAGCGCCGCATCCAGCCTGTCGTTAATAATCACGCGCCCGCCGCGATCAGCCCGCTTTGTTGTCGCGACCGCCTCGCGCGCCACTTCAACCAATTCGTGCGCGCTCAAATCCTTCTCGCGAATCTGTATCCAATCCACTCCCGCCGCCGCCGCCCACGCGATGCGCCGCGATAAACCCTCAGTCTGCGCGCCGGCGTTCCCGGATTCATTCAGCAAATGCCGATCGGTAACGTAACAGAGAATCATGGGGGAACCAGCCGTGTTCTAGCTCGGAGGCGCCGTTGCCGGTCGCTTGCGCCGGAAGGAATCCACCGCCATCACTGCGTTAATCACACCCAGTCCAGAAATCGCCCCGCGCACGTAGGGATTGAGCAGGATCGGAATCAGCACCGGATAGCGGTTCAAAAAGTAATTGCCGTCCCAAAACGCCGACCACGGGATCAAAATAATCAGCAGCCCCATTTCCAGCCACAAGAGCAGCAGAAGGGCTCGAAGCAGCCGATTTGTCAGCGTTGGTTTCAGTGTTTTTGCAATGCGGAGATGCGCTCGGATACGTCGCGATAATCAATGTTCATCGCGTATACCTGCCGGAAACTATCCAGCGCCGCGTCAACGTTTCCTGCTTGTTCTTCGGCCACGCCCAAATCATACCTTAAAGCAATCACCGTTTCCTGCTCCAATCCCGGCAATTGCAGCGCGCGCTGATACCATAGCGCGGCAATCTTCGGTTCGTTCTTGTCCCCGAACGTCAAGCCGAGAAATGTACAGCACTGCATCGCGTACCGGAAAGGACGTCCCTGCTGCACCGCCTTCGCCACTTTTTGGAATTCACCGATGGCCTCGTCCAGCAATCCCATTTCACGGTAGGCGATGCCCAGGTTGTAATGCGTTTCGAGGTCCTCTTCCTTTTCCTGCTCGCCCATTTCGCCGAGTTCGGCGCGGAATTCCTGAAAAATTTCGTTCAAATCATTGTCTCCGCTGGCCGCCGCGCGCGGTTTTTCCGCAGGCGGGGGAGCAGGAGCGGCGCTCGCCGCTGGAACCGCCTTGTGTTTTGCTTTCGCGCCGTCAACTCGCGCGGGAACTTGTGCTGTAATCGGCGGCGTTGCCGGGGACGGCGGAGGGACCGGCGCTAGCGGAGCGACCGGTTCCACCGGCGTCGCGCCCAATCCTTCGACTTCCGCAACAAGTTGATCAAGCAGACCTTCCGTGCTGGATGCTTCGCCGCCGGAACCCGGTTCGGCCACAAGCTCCAGATCGAACTCCGGCATTTCCGCTTCCGCAGTTGGCGATGAAGCTGCCGGAGCCGCCACTTCCGCAGGTTCCGGCTCAGAATTCTCCGCTGCCAGACTCTCCCACTCGTCAGAAAGATCAATCTCCGCTTCCTTCGCCGACGCCTCGGGTTCAGCCTTGCCTGCCTTCGTTGAGACCGCTTCTCTCTCGGGAATCGAGAATTCCGACGGAGCTTCGATAGATGCCTGCGGAATTGCGCTCGCCTCCGGTTTCTGTGCCGGCGGGGGCATTGGCGCAGGCCCCGCGGCAATCTCGCCCTCCGTAGCGCCCGAAGCACGCTGAAATCTGCGGCGCAATTCGGTAAACCGTTCCGCGCTAACGAGGTCTCCTCGCTGCGTGTAAATCTGCTCCAACTGCGCTGCCAGCTCCGAGGTACCGCGGTCGTCCCCGCTTCCTAAGTTAAGGTCCAGCAGCCGTTCCAGAGTCGGCGCGTGCTGCGGGACGCGCTGCAGAATCGTCTCGAGCAGCTGTATCGCTTTCTGCGAAAGTCCATAGCTCGAGAACAGATCCACGTCCGTAAGCGCCTGGCTCACAAACTGCCGCGTTTCTTCGTCCAGCCCAAGCTCGTTTTCGTCAGCTTCGGCGCTTGCGCTCGCGCTAGCAGAAGGCTCTCGCGCTGGCTGCTGGAATGCCGTCTCATCCAGCGCCACAGCAGCCTCTGTGACTTCGCCGCTTTGCTTTTTCAGTTGCGAAAGCCGGTGCCGCGCCACCTCGTTGTCCGGCTCGCGTTCTACCAGCTCGTTTAAAATAGCCTCGGCTTTTTCCTTCTCTCCTGCGTTAATCAATCTGTCCGCCAGCTGCGACTGCGCCTCCGAAAGATTGTTGTCCGCCGTGCGCTGGTACAATTCCACCAGCCATTGCTGCGGTTCCACGCGCTCCCTCAGCCGCTCCGCTGCGCTGATAAGCAACTTCGCCAGGAATTCCTGATTGCCCGCGGCCATCGCTCCTTCGCGAATTCCATTGATCAACGAAAGCGCTTGGTCCGCTTCGTTCCCTTCGAGCAGCGCTGCCACCACTTTCGAGATCAGCGCATATTTTTCCGGCCCCTTCAACTCGGACGCATGCACCAGTTCGATGGCCTTCGAACTGTTTCCCGCCTTCAGGCAAAAATCTATTTCCAGCCCAAACGTCTCTGAATTGCGCTCAGAAATTGGAAGTTTTTCGAGTGTCTCAAGAGCGGCTTCCGCTTTCCCGCTCGCTCCCAGGATGCGAGCCTTCAGCAGCAGCGCGCCTGAATTGCCAGGGTCTGCCGTAATCGCCGCATCCGCCATCTTCTGCGCTTCCGCGATGTCCCCATGCTCGTGCAGATAGCGGGCAAATTGCACGAAGGTCTGCGCCGCCTCTCTCTTCTGGCCCATAGCCATGTAAAGTTCAGCCAGCCGGCGCTGCACGCGCGGATTATCCGGCTCGACTTCGAGCAGCCGCCGCAGCACTTCCACTGCTTTCGCTGTCTGATTCGCTTTAAGATGGGCTTCGGCGAGTTGCAAAAAAATCGGCCGTGCTTCGCTCAGAATTCCTTGCTGCACATACAAATTTGCCAGCTTTTCGAGCGGTTGGGTTTCGTTCGGGGCCAGCTTCGAGATCTTTTTGTAAATCGCGATGGCTTTGCTGTTGAAGCCGTCGCTCAGATACAGTTGCGCGAGCCTTTCGAAATACTCCACAGCCTGCGGCAAATTCGACTGGCGCGCGAAAAGATCGCCAATCGTCATCAGAACCACTTGATCCTTCGGATCAGCGCGCAGGATGGCCTGATACTCTTGGATCGCCTGCGCGACTTTGCCCTGGTTCAGCGTTTTCAGCGCTGATTCCATTGCTTTGGCTTTATTGAATGCCATGCTTGTATCTCGGCCCCTTGCCCGCGCACCATTACGCAGACATCCCCGCAGGGATTGAGCACGCGGCAAAACGAGCACATACGGTCCTGCCGCCGCGTTGCGTGCAGAAAACCGGAAAACCTCTTCTGTTCCGCGGGAACTGCTCGTTGGCTAAATTAGCACACGGCAAAAACGAGGGTCAACGAACTGCGGGGCAGCGGTAGCTAAAGTGGATAACAGTTGATTTTACTCGGTCGCGCTGAAAATCGGGCGCAAAGCACAGCCGGCCAGTCCCCCTCGGAGTACCGTCTCCTTTGTCGCCATTCGCACGCTGTTCTGAGCCTAACGCTCGCATTGCGCAACTTTTTTCGCTCGTGTGGGTTTGAAGCAAATGTTAGATCCGCTAGCGCTCGCCGCGGCGGAGACTCAACACCCCAGGGACGCGGGAGGCGATTCCACGATCGCCTCCCACTCATTTTTTCAGCGACGATTGCTGTCGGTTGAATTTCTGCGCCATTGCGCGCGATAGGCGTAATAAACCGCCAGCAGCGGCGGCGCGAGCAGCACCCACCAAAAACTCAACAGAAACCCCAGCGCAATCGGCGCAACCAGCGAAATCCAAAACGGCACGCGCGCCACTCCCTTCATCAGCCACGGCTGAATCAGCAACCCATCCACCACCACAATTCCCGCATACAAAATCAGCAGGTAGAACAGCCCCATCCATCCTCGGCTGATTCCCGCGGTAATCGCCGGCCCAATCAATCCAATCACAATCCCAAAATGGGGAATGAAGTGCAGCGCACCAGCCAAAATCGCCCAGAACCCCGCCCATGGCACCCGCAGATAGTGCAGCCCGATAAACCACATCGCACCCACAATCAGCACATCGTAAAAGCGAGTGATCAGCCATCGCCACAGCGCGTGTCCAACCAGATGAAAATGTTCCCAGGCTTCCATGTCAATTCTCAGGGTACCCGCTTGCCCGTCCGATTCCCCTTGCCGTCTCCGATCTCTTTTCGCTACGCTGAACCATGACTGCCAAAATCCACGAAATCGATCCCGGACCTCGCTCTCCCAAAGTCGTCCGCATGATCGTCGAAATCCCCAAAAATTCCCGCAACAAATATGAATACGATAAATCCCTCGGCGTGTTCCGCCTCGACCGCTTTCTCTATTCTCCGATGCACTATCCCGGCGATTACGGTTTCATTCCCGGCACGCTCGGCGAGGACGGCGACCCGCTCGATGTCCTCACCGTCACCGAAGAGCCATCCTTCAGCGGCTGCCTCGTCGAGGTCCGCCCCGTCGGCCTCTTGCGCATGATTGACCGCTCCGAGCCGGACCAGAAAATCCTCGCCGTCCAGGAGCACAATCCCCTGTACAACCAGATCGCCACCGTCACGCAATTGTTTCCCCACCTCCGCCGCGAAATCGAACATTTCTTCACCATCTACAAGGAACTCGAACACAAGAGAACGCGCATCCTCGGCTGGAGCGG
>DASUAV010000143.1:0-13417 GCA_035763605.1 Candidatus Acidiferrales bacterium | reverse complement strand
CCTCGAATAGGCTAACCAACGCAAACGATAAAGAGGAAATCTGATTGCAGCGCGGGACGCGGAGCTGTCGCCGAAATTTTCCCTATGAGGTCGCCACTCCGCGAATCACTCCATGAGCCGCTGCTGTCTCTTGGTCGATTTCCGTAAGGCCGCGCCCGAGCACCAAGATCTTATGAAACAGAAGACTCATACCGATTTTGCACCGGTCAATCTCATCTACGTCGTAGAAAACCAGCGTGGCGACTTCCCGTGGCTTCGCTAGACCAACGTAAAAGTCCTCCCCGCCACCGTATTTCCCCTTATCCGTTACAAACTGAAAGCCGACTCGACCACTGCTGACCTGATAAGATCGGGCACTGCAAGCGTCCGCATCTCGCAATACACGCCGCTCAGTAACCCAAATCCAAAGTCCGAGCCCCGCCAAATAGACAGGTATCCTAAACACGCCCCATGCAATTTCCACCGCCTCTTGTGAGTGAACAAAGCTCTCCACTAGGCTGAAACGCCAAAGTGTCTCTTTTGCAGACGTTACCCCGAGGAAACCCACAGAGAGCGCCGTCGGTATAAACAAGAGCCAAAGCCGTGCTGTCTCGATGCGGACAGCCAGCTGATCGTGATCAATCATCAAGTTACCGTCCAGGTCGTGCATCCTGGTGGTTGTCCGAATGTAAAAAACATCTTTGCGCGGGTGCACGGCGAAGCCGTACGCAACTGCAGCCACGAACGCAATTGCCGCAACCGCTTCGGCAGCCGGTTCGAGCATGGGGAATAGCAAGGCGAAAGTGAACACCGCCGCTCCCGCGATGAACACGCCAAAGGAACGCATTGCGTAGTTTTGCTCCAGCGTACGCAGGTCAGTCTAAGCTCGCGCCAGAATTCTGTCACGCGGAACTAACTCATGGAGACCGCATTGCCTGTCGCACGGTTGAGGTGAAGACGAATTCTCCACGACCTGCATCTTTTCTTGACTCTCAGCTGGATCTTCCGGTATATAGTTCCTTCGGCGGGAAATTCCAGCCGTATGTTACGAAAGGTTACGACGCGATTCGGGCCGCCGCTTGGCGGCTTTTCGTTTTCGATGAGGCAGAAAAATTCTAATCGCAAGCCCTATGAAAAATTAGAACCTGGCGTAAGTTGTAGAAAACAAACGATCGGGTATACTTCTTCTAATCGCAAGAAAAACGCACTTCATCCAAGGTGCGCTCTTTGTATCCGGCATGCCTCTGGCGGATGCGCACCTCGCCTACACAGCATCAGCGGAGCGCAGTCGGGTCCTCTTACGTCGTGGATGGCTCGTCACTGGTCACTTGTCGCTCGACACTGCCTTCAATGGGCCGCGCGAAAATTAGAAAATCAGCTAAGCGCCGCAGTATCAGCTACATCCAGATTTCTAATCGATAATTTTAAGCCACTTTCTACGCTCCTCGCGCTTCGCTCTCTACTTTTCGCCACGATGGCCGCCAGCGCGGTCGTAGTTGTTTCAAGTACGCCAGCCTTCGCCGCCTCCCAAACGAATTCCAATACCCGCCAGAAGGTCGCCGCCGTCCGCCAGTACCGCCAGGCCCACGAAGTCGAAATCATGCGCGAATTTGTGAAGCTGCTCTCTATCCCCAACGTCGCCTCCGATGCCGCGAACATCGCGCGCAACGCCCAGCTGATCCGGCAAATGCTCGAAGCGCGCGGATTCCGCGTGCAAATGCTCCCGACGGCACAAGGCCGCGGCCCCGTGATATTCGGCGAGCTGGACTCACCCGGTGCCAAGCGCACCATCATTTTCTACTCCCACTACGACGGCCAGCCCGTCGACCCGAAAAAATGGATCGGCACAAAACCATTCATGCCCGCGCTGCGCACCGATTCGATTGACGCCGGCGGCAAGCTGATTCCCTTTCCGGAGCGGGAAGGAAGTTACAAAGAGAATTGGCGAATCTACGCGCGCTCCAGCGGGGACGACAAGGCCCCGATCATCGCGCTGCTCGCCGCCATAGATGCTCTGCGCGCGAGCAAAATTCCGCTGGCGGTGAATTTGAAAGTTGTCTACGAAGGCGAAGAGGAGGACAGTTCGCCGCATCTCGAAGCAACGGTGGATGCGCACAAAAATCTTTTTCGCGGCGACGTAATCATCACCGCCGACGGTCCTGTGGATCAGAGCGGGCGTCCCATGATTTTCTTCGGCAATCGCGGCGTGATTTCCGTCCGGCTCACGGTGTTCGGCCCTCTCCATCCGCTGCACAGCGGCCACTACGGCAATTGGGCGCCGAATCCCGCGATGCGCCTCGCGCAATTGCTCGCCACGATGAAAGACGCCAACGGCCGCATCACTGTCGCACATTTTTATGATGGAGTTGTCCCGCTCGGTCCCGCGGAAGAAAAAGCCATTGCTGATGCGCCGAATAATGAATCGCGCTTGCTCAAGAGTTTTGGCCTGGCCGCACCGGAAGGCGGCGGCAAGAAGCTGCTCGAATTGCTGAATGAGCCTTCCCTGAATATTGACGGCCTCGAAAGCGGATGGACCGGCGCGCAGGCGAAAACAATTATTCCCGATGAAGCGACCGCTTCCATTGACATGCGCCTGGTGAAAAATGTCAGCCCCGAAGACGCGTTCAGCCGACTCGTAGCGCACATTCGCGCGCAGGGTTATTACGTAATTGACCGCGCGCCGACTATGGCGGAACGCTCGAAGTATCCGCGCATCGCAGAAGTGACGCACGATCACGGCTATCCCGTCGTGCGCACGCCGATGGATTCTCCAATTGCCATCGCGCTCGAACGCGCCGTGGACGAAGGTGCAGGCGAGTCGGCCGTGAAAATTCCTCTGATCGGCGGAAGCACCCCGATGTACATATTCGCGGATTTGGGCTTGCCGGTCGTTGGCGTGCCCATCGCCAACTTCGACGACAATCAGCACAGCCCCAACGAAAATCTCCGCCTCGGCAATCTGTGGCAAGGCATTGAAATTTACGCCAGCATCCTGGCAAATCAGAAATAGGTGAAAAGCAGTTCAGGCCAGTTACTCGAACTGAGCCGAGTCAACTGGCCTGAAAGGCGTTGCTTCTCTGGGGAGAGTTTTTCTAGTGCGGGCGACCTGGGTGTCCGCCACCGCGTGAACCACCGCCACCGCGGCTTCCGCCACCACCGCCGCGCGATCCGCCACCGCCACCACGGCTTCCGCCGCCGCCGCTGTACGATCTGCCGCCTCCACCGCCACCAAATGACGGCCGGGACTCGCTGCGTGGAGCGCTATATGCTCCACGACCCCCAAATGAGGGGCGCGGTTCACTGGGTGGCGCGCTGTAAGATCCGCCGCCATACGAGCGGCTCGGCGGAGGATTGTAGGATGGTCTGCCGCCAGACGAACGCGGACTCTGAGCGGCCCTGCCATAGTCGCCGTAATTTCCGCCATAAGCACGGCCGTTCGATGAACCGCGCGGCTGGGCTATGGGCTGGCGCATGTTCAACTGCGGACGGGAATTTTCGCGAGTGGAACCGCTGGGACGCTGCTGCGGAGTGAACTGGTGCCAGTTGCTGCCATTGCCATTCGGGCGCGAAGGATTCTGCTGCTGAAAGCTTCGCGGCTGCGCCTGACCCTGATTTTCGCGAGGCTGCGTCATTGGACGCGTACCGCTGTTACCCTGCGGCGTGAATGAGCGGAAGTTGCTGTTCCCGCCATTCGGCCGCGATTCGGGCTGACGCGTTTGCGCCTGAGGATTCCGTGGCTGCTGGGCCGGCCCGGGATTTCCACGCGGCTGCGTCATTGGCCGCGCGCCACTGTTACCCTGCGGCGTGAACGGGCGGAAGTTGCTGTTCCCGCCGTTCGGCCGCGATTCGGGCTGGCGCGTTTGTGGCTGAAAAGGCCGAGGCTGCGTCTGGCCCTGATTTCCGCGCGGCTGCTGGATTCCGCGATTGGGAACGTTTGCCTGGCCCTGCGCCTGCCCTTGCACACGCGCGTTGCCATTGCCGCCGAAGCTGCGCCATCCCGGGCGAGTTTGCTCGTTCGGTTGTCCCTGCGTGTTTCCGCGCGTAATGACGCCGGGACGGGTCTGTGCGTTGGGCTGCACTTGAGCGTTACCGCGCGTGGCGACACCCGGACGCGTGGTTTCGTTCATCGGGACACGCGAATCCTGGCGAAACGCTGGCGAGTTGCCTGCGGCCACGCCTTCGCGGCCGTTTGCGCCTGCTCCGACTCGCGCATTTGCTCCGCCCGCTTGCACGCGCGAGTTCTCGATGATGCGCTGCTGCGCCGCCGCGCTGGTGTTGAACGAACGCGGCGTGAATTGCGGACGGCTCTGCGAGAAGAAGCGCTGGTTGTTCGCCGCCGAGGTCCGCGCGATGCCCGGTGAAACGCGGCCCTGCACGCGTCCGAGGCTCTGGCGATTCGGAACCGCCGGAAGCTTGCCGGTCATGAAGCTGGCCTTCTGGAAGTCCTTCGTTCCGATGCCCCGCTGGAAGCGTGCATCGCCGCGACCAAACTGATCGCCGCGAACCGACGACACGCCGTTGCGGATGCGCGCGTCATTGGCGAAGCGGCCGATGTTGGAGAAGCCTTCGTGCTCGTTTCGTCCGCGGAAGAGCGGATCAAAGCGGCGGCCGAAATCGCGGTCGCCGACGCCGCGACCACGGCCGAAGCGGAAGTCATCACGGTCGAAGCGATTGATGTTGATGACGTTGACGAACGTGACGCGGCTCACGCCAAAGCCCCACCACGGCGTGAAAAAATCACCCGGGCCGCAGGGCAGCCAGCCGACGTTGCCGAATCCAAAGCCGAAGCTGACGCCGCCGCCCCATCCGAAGAACGAGACGTAAGCGGGAGACCAAATCGGATCGTAGCCCCATCCGCCGTACACACCGACAGGACCTGGCCACCAGGCCCAATTACCGCCATAGACAAACCAGCGTCCGTAGTGATAGGGAGCCCAGCCCCATGGCTCATAGGAAACCCATGTCCAACCGTAATACGGTTCCCAGACCCAGCGACCGTCGCGATACGGGGCCCAACCGGAATCCTGCGCGGGAACCCAGACCTGGCCGTAATCCGGCACGTTTTCCCAGTGACCATAGTGGTCGAGGTCTTCAGAGCCCGTGTAATAACGGTCGTCGTGGCTCCAACTCTGGGCGCTCTGGATGGTGTGGTCGCGGTCTGCGCTCCAGCGGTCGAAATCATCCGGCGGAGCTGCGTTTGCTGTCTGATACTGCGGATTGTCGGTTCCCTGAATGGTGATTAGCTGTCCTGCATCAACGCGCGTGCTGCCCTGCGGCTCGGAAACTTCGGCTTCGCCGTCGCGAACGGTGATTTCGGTCTGCGAGTCGTTGTCGATCTGAATGCGGTATTCGCCGGTGCGCAGAGGATGCAACGCGGAATTGGGCGTGTCGATTTCCGCATCGGCCTTGCCGTTGGGAAACACGCCGTAACTCACCACGCCTTGGCCGACCTGGAGTTGAATGTGGTCGGCTGTAAGGTCGGCAATTTTCACGGTGGAATTCTGGTCCAGGCGGACGACGTTGGCGTAGTCGAGTTGGATTTCGGCGCGAGAATCATCGCCTGTGGAAATGCGGTCCCCGGATTCCAGCGGAGTGTTCACCGTGGCGGCGACCCAGTCACCGGAGTCTCCGCGCTGAATGGAGACATTGCCTCGGATGACGCTGACGCGCCCGACGGACGGCTGCGCCTGAGAGGAATTCTGGTCTTCAGGACCGGCGTTCGCCTGAACGTTCGCTTGAACGTCGGCGCTGCCTTGCTCTTGCGCGCGGGCCGTTCCGTGAAAAAGCGGACTGAACAACGTAGTTGCGAACAACGCGGCTGTCGCGAATGTAAGATGTTTTTTCATCGCTTCACCCTCCCGCCTGACTTCGGCCGGGTTGAGACCTAAACTGACAGCCGATAGTAAGCATGGGGTGTGCCAAACTTTCAAATGCATCGAGCGTAGGTTAAGCCATTTGTTTAATGACTTTTGCAAACTGCGACGGGAGCGTCGGAGGGCCGTGGGCAAGGCCTACTAATGGTGTTTTTCGACGATGGTGGTGGATTTCAGCCAATCCATGCGCATGCCCATACGAAGGCGTATGGAGGACTTGAAAATGGGGATGGGGGTGCTTATTTGACTTTTGCTAGGGCGGCGGCCACTTCGTTCACGTCGGGGACCTGCAAAATTTCGTAATTCTTGAACCAGGCGAGTTTGCCATTGTGGTCAATGATGGCGATGGCGCGACCGGTGATCCCTTTTTCGGGAAGATAGACTCCGAATTTTTCGGCGACGGCGCCGCGCGGGTGGAAATCGGCGAGCAATGGGTAGTGGATGCCCATTTTTTCTGCCCACGCTTTGTGCGACCAGACACTGTCCACGGAAAGGCCAAGCACCTGCGCGTCGAGTTTCTCAAAATCCTTCATCTGATTCACGAAGCAGGCGTGCTCGTTGGTGCAGACGGGGCTCCAATCGAGCGGGTAAAAAACAATGACGACGTTTTTCTTGCCTTTGAAATCGCTGAGCTTCACGTCTTTCTGATCCTGATTTTTGAGAGTGAAATCCGGAGCGGCAGAACCGACAGAGATGGACATCAATCCTCCTTAATTTTGTTGCGAAGATGGCCGAAGCGCTCACGCCAGAAAAGCATTCCATCATAACTGAGCTTGTGGGCGAAACAAATAGCCGTACGCGCCCATGCGACCATTCCGCGCCGCGTCGCACGATTACGGCTTCGCTGGAGAATGCAGCGATGGGTGTATATACTTCGGGCATGAAAAACTGGCGACCAATTTTGATTGTCGGTTTGTTGATGGCAGGACCAATCGGAAGCTGGGCGAAGGCGAATGCGCGGGCGCCAATTCGCGCCAGCACTGCTTTGAAACCGGCGGCGACGGAGCAGATGGCGATTCCGAGCCACGGAGAAAATCTTCTCGGCGTTTTTTATTTGGCGGCGGGCGCAGGGGCGCATCCAACGGCGATTGTTTTTCACGGCTTTCCCGGGTACGAGCAGAATTTGGACATCGCGCAATTTTTGCGCGCGCATGGATGGAACGTACTGGCGATGCATTATCGCGGTTCGTGGGGAGTGAAAGGGAATTTTTCGTTCGAGCATTCCGCAGAGGATGCGGACACGCAGGTGCGTTTCATTCTGGACGCGGCAAACGCGAAGAAATATGGCATTGATACGCAACGTGTAATCGTGATTGGGCACAGCATGGGCGGATTCATCGCGGCGTCGGCCGCGGCCCACAATAAGCAAGTGGCCGGCGCTGTGCTCATTTCGGCGTGGAATATCGGGGCAGTCCATCAGATGCGGCCCGGAAGCGGCGCACCCGCGACGGTTGAAAGCTTGGCAGAGGGGCTCTCACTGGACAACAATCTCGCGCCGCTTGCCGGAACCAGCGGCGAAACACTGGCGCGTGAAATTTTGGAACACCAGACCGCGCTGGATATGAACAAACTTGCGCCGGCGATTGCGCCTCGGCCTGTGTTCGTCATCACGGCGAATGAAGGACTCGCGCCGGCGGATCAGGAGTTCGCGGAAGCGTTGCGAAAAGCGGAAGACGCACGCGTCGCGGAGCGGCACTGGAATACGGATCACAGCTATTCCGGCGAGCGCGCGGAACTGTCGAGCGCGATTCTCGAGTGGGCGCAGAAAAATCTTCCACACTGAGCACGGAGTTGAAGCTTCGCGCTTCAAATTTCGCGCGGCCGCTCGCAACGTTCCGGCAAAATTCACGTTAAGATAATTGACGGTGCGAATTCCTGTTCAGCAAGCCTACCCTGACATTTCATTTCGCTGGCGCTCGGCAAATTGGCTCTCGCGGCTGATTGGACTGACGGCCGAATGCGAGCATCTGGAGTCGCATTCGCCGTGGATGGCGACTTTTCTGCCGGACAATTTGTACTTGCAGGGGAAAAATGTAAATTTGCGCGAGCCGAACCGCGCGGAAGTGTCGCTGTGCCGCGATTGCTTCGCAAAAATGTTTGAGCCGGAGTTGCGCGAGTTTGACGGGAAGGTGGTGGCGTTCGAGCCTGAAGTTGAATCGGTGACGCAGTATTTTTTCGTGGCGGCGCCGGACTTCGAGGCTGCGGGCGTGGAGCCTTCGGTGATGCAAGCGCTGCAGACGCGGCTCGCTGAAGCGGACGGTTCGAAAGGATGCGGCGAATGCGCGCGGCCCGCGAAATGGCTGTGGTTTTCGCGGGAGAGCGTTCCTCATCTGGATGCGGTGGAGAAAATATCGGCGGCACGCGGCGAATGGTACTGCGCGGAGCACGGCGCGCGAAAAATTTGCAGCGCGCTGACATCGCTGGAGCATGCAAATTTTTACTACGTCAACGCGCCGTACGGCGAGAGCGGCGCTTATCTTTGGATTTAGCAGCCAATTTTGCGCGCGGCCTGCCTTTTTTGTGGGAGAGTTCCGCCTGAGTTTTGCGCGGGAGTTTGGCGAATACGAGAGCGTAGGAATTGCGAAGCAGGCGCTCGAGTTCCCCGAGGGAAAGCGCGTCAGGCGTTTGAAGGGCGACCCAATGGTAGCGCGCGGAATACGGAGCGGGGATAATTCCTGGGCGCTCGGTCAATTCGGCGAACTCCTCCGACGTGCATTTGAAGGAGAGCCAGACTTTCGCGGGTACGAGGACCAGTGCGGCGAACATTTTGCCGCCGACTTTGAAGACCAGGTCGTCGCCCCATTGCAGCGATTCGGTGGCATGGGGCATTTTCATGCAGAAGCCGCGAACCCAATCGGTATTCATGCGAGCCTCGCAAATTTGAAACACAGGTGTTGCGATTATTTTCTCGCACCGGTACGAGGTTTCAATTTTCCGCCGGACGTGCTCTTGCTTTTCACCTTTGACGAGATGGCTGTGACCTTGTATACGCTGCCTTGTTTATCGTAGGTGGTCCATTCGCCAGTCTGTTTGCCTTTGGCAAAATATCCTGAGCGCAATCGTGATCCATCTTTTCTAAACCATTCCCAGTAGCCGTCGGGGAGGCCATTGAGCATGGTTCCTTTCGCCCAGATGGTTCCGTCATTGTGGTACTTGACGTATTTTTTCTTCATGGGGAAATTCACTCCTGCAAAATCAGCGACGGGTGCTGGCAGCATAAGACAAAAAAGCCGCAGGAACAAAATTCCTGCCGCTTGAAGTTCACTGGCGTGGGTGCTTATTTTTGGGCGACGGCGACGCGCTGGAGGTTTTCGCCTAGCTTGTCGTACTGCTGGCGAAGCTCCTGCGGCAGGCGCTGGCCGAACTTCTCGAAGAATTTGCCAATGGCTTCGTGCTCGTCGGCCCAGACGGAGGAGTCGACATTGAGCAGTTGGCGCATGGTATCAGCGGAAATGTCGAGGCCGGATAAATCGAGCGCGCCCTCGGCGGGAACATGGCCGATGGGAGTTTCGACGGCCTTGCCGCGGCCCTCGATGCGCTCGAGCATCCATTTGAGGACGCGGACGTTTTCGCCGTAGCCGGACCAGAGGAACTTTCCGTCGTCGCCTTTGCGGAACCAGTTCACGTGGAAAATTTTCGGCGGCCTGGCAACGCGCTTGCCCATGTCAAGCCAGTGTTTGAAATAATCAGCCATGTTGTAGCCGCAGAAAGGAAGCATGGCCATGGGATCGCGGCGGGTTACGCCGACGGCTCCGGTTGCAGCGGCAGTCGTTTCAGAGGCCATAGTGGCGCCGACGAAAACGCCATGCTGCCAGTCGCGGGCTTCAAAAACGAGCGGAGCGACTTTGGCGCGGCGTCCGCCGAAGATGAAAGCGGAGATGGGCACGCCGTCGGGATCTTCAAAATGCTTGGAAATCGAAGGAGACTGCATGGCAGGAACGGTGTAGCGGGAATTGGGATGGGCGGCGTTGCCCTTGCTCGGCGTCCACTTTTCGCCTTTCCAATCGATCAGGTTCTTGGGCGCCGTTCCGTCTATACCTTCCCACCAGGGTTCGCCTTCGTTGGTAATGGCCACATTGGTGAAAATCGAATCGTGGTGGAGCGCGGTCATTACGTTGGGATTCGTTTTACTGTTGGTGCCTGGGGCGACGCCGAAGAATCCATTCTCAGGATTGATGGCATGGAGCATGCCGTCCTTGCCGACGTGCAGCCAGGCAATGTCGTCGCCGATGGTCTTGACGCGATAGCCTTCGTTTTCGAGCGCGGAAACCATCATGGCGAGATTGGTTTTTCCGCAGGCGCTGGGAAACGCGGCGCACATGTAGGTGGTTTTGCCGGAGGGGTCTTCAAGGCCCAGAATGAGCATGTGCTCGGCCATCCAGCCCTGCTGATGAGCCATCCAGCTAGCGATGCGCAGGGCGAAGCACTTCTTGCCGAGGAGGGCGTTGCCGCCGTAGCCGGAACCGACGCTCCAGATCAGTTTTTCCTCGGGAAAATGCAAGACGAGACGGTGCTGTGGGTCCATATCGCCGAGAGAATGGAGCCCTGGAACAAAATCATCAGAGCTACCGAGGCGGTCGAGGGCGGCTTTGCCCATGCGGGACATGATTCTCATGCTGGCGACTACATAGGCGCTGTCCGTAACTTCCACTCCGACTTTGCTGTAGGGAGAACTCGCGGGGCCAAGAATGTAAGGGATGACATACATGGTGCGGTCTTTCATCGCGCCGCGAAAGAGAGGCTCGGCCTTTTTCTTGGCCTCTTCGGGTGCCATCCAGTTGTTGGTGGGGCCGGCATCTGATTTTTGGCGGCTGCAGATGAAGGTGACGCCTTCGGTGCGGGCTACGTCATTCGGATTGCTGCGATGAAGATAACAGTTGGGATACGTCTGCGAATTGAACTGCACAAATGAGCCGTCGAGCAGCATTTTTTCGGCGATCTTGCGGTATTCCTGGGGTGAACCGTCGCACCAAACGACCTCTTTGGGAGTGGTCATTCGAGCGCAATCGTCAACCCATTTTTCCAGCGGAGTGGGCACTGTGGCCTCCTGAGTTTTTGTGGCGCGGGGGAGAGTCGCGAAAGCGTTGGCAGGCCCGAGCGCGTCGTACTTCACGTCTAGTAGTGCAAATCCAACAAACTAAAAGTTTAGGCTTGCAGGTGAGGAAAATCAAGAACTCTGCGGGTATTCTCGTGCTGTCGCAGTAAACCGGTGCAGGCACTCTGGGAATTCGAGGCTTACTGAACGATCTCGCGGATGACGCGCATTTTCTGCGCGTAGGATTCCAGAGCGCTTTTTCCTTTGTGCGTGAGACGGCAGATGGTTAAAGGATATTTCCCTTTGAAAGTTTTTTCGATGTGCACGTATTCGGCCTCTTCGAGCTTAGCGAGATGGCTCGATAAATTTCCCTGCGTGAGGCCGCATTCGCGCTGCAAGTAGAGGAAATCCGCTTCGGCGGCGCCGTAGAGGACGGTCATGATAGCGAGGCGCGCGGGCTCGTGAATGGTGCGGTCGAGTGCGGCAAGTTCCTGTAGAGCCGTGCTCACCTCTGCGCCGCCGGATTGTGCTTTAAATAGCGCGCTAGCCTAATGCTACCGGTGAGCACCAGGAGCAAGCCGGCTCCTGCAAGAAAGAACGCCAGCCGCTCAACTTGGAGCTGGCGAGGGTTCAACCCAGCGATGATGAAAATGAGCATCGCCGCATAGGGCAAACCAAATACTACTGCCCATGACCTTCCCTCGTTCTTCTGCGCGCTTAACAACATAATCAGGGCCGCGGCAATTCCAAGCGCCGCACAGATGGGCCGCTCATGAATGAAAGCGGCGGACAAAGAAAGCGGCGAGATACACGGCCAAAGTAACGCCAACCTGCCACTTTCGGTCATCCAGCGCACGCGCCGCCTCCGTGGCCGTGGGCAGAATACCAGGGTTGTCCGCGCTGCTTAAATTCAACATCGTCAAGTCGGGCGGAAGGGGTTCAGTTTGCCTAAACGTGAAATATGGGGAGGCGGCATATCCGGTGCGCGGGTATGTGATTCGCGCCTTCAGCCATTCCAGCGTTTGTCGCAGCCGAAACAGAAGCACCCAGGCAATGGCGACCAAAAGAATGGCCAGCGCTACGATCATCGGAGAATGAGTGTGACGGAAACGAATTAGCAGCACATAGGCGAGAGAGAGCAACAAACAACCGAAGCCGCCGAGGATGTTCGGCAATCCGTCCGCGAACCAGCAGCTCCAAGCTCGTTTTTCGGCATACGAGAGAGCGAAATTTTCCGTGGGCATGATGGTGTACTCTGCCAGCGCAATCTAGTTTGCATCACAGACCATAGCTGTGTCAAGCGCGTTTTTTGTTAACGAAGCCGCACAAACTATGGCAAGAAAGGACTTGATTACGTCTCTGTACGAGTAGGACACCGTGCACAAAGCAAACCATTTACTCCAGGACGCGTGGCTTGCTAACGTGGGCAGTAATTCGATAAGTATTCGAAAATTGCCCGTAATTGAAAATTTTTGGTCTTTCGAAATCAGGCGCGATACTTCTGGATTTTGAGAAGCGCGCGCGATGTTTGTTGGCGCGGAGGCGCACGACGATGAGGAAATTCGCGAAAGCCTTTTTGCTTGCGACGGCGGTCATGGCGGCGCTGCTGCTGGCGCACGCTCAGGAACCGCAGTCTGCGCAGGCGCAGTCGAGCGCGCCGCTCTATCAACTCAGCAGAGTGGGCAGCAGCGTCACAGCGATCAGCTATCAGCACCGCGGCTCGACGGAGATCGGTTTTCAAGGTACGCCGCTGCTGGCCGAGGCGGGCGGCGAAGCGAAAGTCGAGAGCAAACAGGGACGGATTTCGATTGAAGCGAAGTTCAAGAACCTGATGCCGGCGCAAAAGTTCGGGCCGGAGTATCTGACGTATGTTTTATGGGCTATCACGCCGGAAGGAAAAGCGGGCAATCTTGGCGAAATTCTGCTGAATGGGGCGAGCAGCAAAATTCAGGCGACCACGGCGTTGCAAACGTTTGGGCTGATTGTTACGGCGGAACCGTACTACGCGGTGAGTCAGCCGAGCAATCTGGTGGTGATGCAAAACGTAGTGCTGCCGAACACAACCGGAACGATCGAAAAAATCACGGCGAATTACGAGCTGCTTGGGCGCGACGCTTATTCCAACATCACATCTCAGGGAAGCGAGGGGATGCGCGGCGTCAATCTCAATGCGCCGTTGGAACTGCTTGAGGCGCGCAACGCCGTAGCCATCGCCCGAAATGCGGGCGCAGCGAAGTATGCTGCCGATGCGTTGACGCGCGCGCAAGATTCGTTGACCAATGCGGAAATGATGTTCGCGCACCACGGCGACCGCAAGCAGCAGGTTCAAACCGCGCGGGATGCCGTGGAGAACGCCGCGGACGCCCATCAAGTTACGCTGCGGCGTATTGCGGAAGAAAAAGCTGCCGCCGAACGCGCCGCCGAAGAGCAGCGCGCGGCTGACGCCAAAGCTGCAGCCGCAGCCGCAGCCGCAAAACAGCAGCAGGATGAAATCGCGCGGCAGACTGCCGAGTTGGAAAAAGCCAAAGCG
>DASUAV010000142.1:0-5775 GCA_035763605.1 Candidatus Acidiferrales bacterium | reverse complement strand
TCGGCTTGAGCATAGGCGCGCTCGGGAGCAAGCGCCAGAAACGCGTTCAACTCGGGATTGCGTTTTTCGATACGAGCAAAAAATTCAGTGGTGAGTTCGCGCGCGGAGATGGTTTTCGCTTCGAGCGCGCTGCGAATCGAGGCGACCGTCCAATCCTTCGCGACGCTCACTTCTCGATGACCTTGGGAACGCGGAAATACGGAGCTTTCGCCTCCGGCGCCTGTTCCAAGATTGCCTTGGCCACGTCGGAGGTATGAACCACGTCTTCGCGAAGCGTAGCGTTCGGCGCGGCATGCGCTTCGAGCACTTGCGCCATGGGCTCGACGCCGGACACATCGACTTCTTTCAGTTTGTCAATGTAAGTCAAAATTCCGTCGAGCTGCTCGCGGAATTTCTCAACTTCTGCTTCGGCAAGCTCGAGATGCGCCAGTTCGGCGACGTATAAAACATCTTCGCGGGAAATTTTCATAGTTTAGGCTTGGCGCGCTTGCGCAAAAACGGTAGATGATCGTTGTCGAATTCGTAGCGAACGCGCGCGGCTTTGCGCGCCAGCTCGACGCGCATTTCTCGAACAAGCGATCCGCCCCAATCGCGATTCACTTTTTCGCGCAACTGTTCGTTCATTGCGGCGGCCTGCGCTTTCCATTCCTGCGAATCCGCTTCGAGGCAAACGATTCCATTTCGAAGAAGCGCCGGGCGCACGTGCGCTGCAATCGTTTCGCCGGCCAGTGCCCGCCAGCGCGCCTTCAGCCAGGCGGAAGCAGCGTCAGAATTTTTCATCCGCCGCAGTGTGGAAGCAAGGAGGTCCGCAGCTCGTTCCATGGATGGCGCGATTTTAACACATGCGGAAGCGCGGCGATGGTCCGATGCGGCGCGCGAGAATTGCAATCGAAAGGAAAATTAGGCAAGCCCAAGATCACTGGCGATGCCGCGCATGGCTTCGATGCAGGTGGAGATGTGCTCGTCGAGTGAAATGCCCAGTTCTTCCGCGCCCCGGCGAACGTCGTCGCGGTTCACGCCGCGAGCAAAGGCTTTGTCTTTCAGCTTCTTTTTCACGGAAGCGGTCTCGACATCGGCGATTTTCTTGCTGGGTTTGATGAGAGCGCACGCCGTGAGAAAGCCGGCCAGTTCGTCGCAAGCGAAAAGCGTGCGGTCGAGCGCGGATTCGCGCTTCACGCCGGTGTAATCGGCGTGCGCCAGGATGGCGTGAATCATTTCCTCCGGATAGCCACGTTCGCGCAGAATGCGCGAGCCCTCGGCAGGATGCTCTTGGTCCGCGTGGTGCTCGGCATTCGGCCAGCGTTCGTAATCGAAATCGTGAAGCAGCGCGGCGCGGCCCCAAAGTTCTTCATCAGCGCCCGTTTTCCTGGCATACGCACGCACGCAACACTCCACGGCCAGCGCGTGCTTTCGCAAATTCTCGCTCTGCGTGTACTCGCAAAGCAATTTCCAGGCGTCGTCGCGGCTCGGCAGGTTCCCCATGTTTCTTTTCTCCTTATCGCAAAGGGAATAGCGTATCAAAAACGCGGCGAGATTCGCAGGAGGCATGTGAAAGAGCGCGTACCATTGCTTTTTTGCGCGCCGGAAGATTAGAATCTTGGCCGACTCAAAAAAACAGGAGACCTGCAAAAAAAGACTTGACTTGGATTAGTGCGCTGGAGAGAATGCCCGTCGCGCCAGTCTCTGCCTTCCCCGTGGTGAAACGTTCCTCCCCTCCGCACCGCCGGAAAAGTCTGTGAGGATGACCGGTGGGAGAAAAGAAAGCTGAGGAAGCTATTTCGGATAATGACCGAGAAGTAGTCCGCTGTAGTGTGTGCGGTCTGGTGCAGTATCGCACCAAGACAGATAATTGCCGTCGTTGTGTGCGCCTGCTGCCTCCGCGGGTTACTTTCGTCATTCCAACGCCATCTCCGGAAGAGGCGGCGCGGGAAGCGCAGCCTGGAGAAGACTGGGCGAATCGCGAGACGGTCGAAAACATCGGGCAACGCATTCGCCAGTTGCGCGAATCGCGCGGAATGACGCAGAGCCAGCTCCAGGCGAAATCGCGTGTCTCCCGCTCGTATCTTTCGCGCATCGAAAGCGGGCAGATGACTCCCAGCCTCGGCACGCTCGAGAAAATCGCCGAAGCTCTGGGCGTGGGGCTGAATCGTTTCTTCGTGCCGGAATCCACCGGCCAGACGCTGCTCGAAGACCCCTTCATTCAGGGATTGCGGCCGTTCCTGCGGCAACTCGATTGGGCGCAGTGGCAGGGAATTTTGAAGAGGCTGCAAGCCATAAGCGATCACGTGAGCAGCAGTCCGCTGCGCGCGCCAATGCCAATGCATGAGTCGAAGATGCCGCAAATGTCGCCGCGCCGGCACTCGCCGCCAATGGCTTCGGCGCACAGATAGCGCAGAATCTGTTTTGGATTAGGCCCGGCGGAGCGAACGTCAAAGCTCCGCCGTTGCCACGCATGGCCATCCTCAAAACCCGAGTCGCGCAAACCTCGGACATACCAGTCATGGCGCGCATTCGCGCTGCGGAATGGGAAACCGAGGAATATTGGAACAGACGTATTCGCGCGTATATGGCCGGCGAGTTCGATCCGCAGTTCGCGCTGACGCTGCGTATCATTTATGTTTGCTACGAAGATGATTTGGTCGCCGGATTCATCGCGGGACACCTTACGGCGCGGCATGGCTGCCAGGGCGAACTGGAGTGGATCAACGTCACGCGTGAGAAGCGGGGGAGCGGCGCAGCTTCAGGGCTGCTGCGCGCGCTGGCAAAGTGGTTCATCGCGCAAAATGCGTTGAGGATTTGCGTGGACGTGGAACCGTCCAACACGACTGCGCGGCGGTTTTATGCACGCCACGGAGCAGTAGAACTGAAGCCGCATTGGATGGTATGGAACGACGTTCGCGTGGTGCTCGAAAAGCAGAGCCGCTAGAGCGCCTTCTAGCTCACAACCATAGTGATCAGCCACACGATAAAAACGCACAGCAAAACCGCGCCCAGCACGATGACTCGTTTGTTCCGACCAGGGCTTGGGTTGGACTGGAGCCTCGTGGACTCGGGCATTTTCTTCCTTCTTGCTGCTGTAAATTGACGAGCGGGCCCGTGAATTGACGATAGTCTAGCGCAGTCTGCTAGGCGAAACGTACCTTTGCATCCGGCCTCTTGTTCAAGTGAACACTATCAATGAAGCGCACCTGGCGGTCGTCGTAGGTGAGCACCAGCGAATGGGTACGAACTCCTTCGCCGAAAAATCGCACGCCACGAAGAAGATTGCCTTCGGTCACGCCGGTGCACGCGAAAATGATTTTCTTGCCCGGCGCGAGCTCCTCCGTTTTGTAGATTCGCTTCGCATCTTTGACGCCCATTTTTTCCAGCCGCTCTTGCTGCTCCGGTTTCGACACAACGAGCCGAGCGATGATTTCGCCGTTCAAGCATTTGAGCGCAGCTGCAGTCAGCACGCCTTCGGGCGCGCCTCCCGTGCCCATCACGGCATGAACGCCAGAGCCGACTACCGCGGCAGCGATACCCGCGGACAAATCTCCATCGCCAATCAGACGAATGCGCGCGCCTGCGCTGCGAATGTCGTTGATAAGTTTTTCATGGCGCGGCCGGTCGAGCACGATAACAACTAAGTCCTCGACCAAACGATCCAAGCGGCGGGCAATCGCTTTCAGATTGTCCGTTACGGGCGCGTCCAGTTCCACAGCGCCGCGACAGGTTGGCCCTACCACGATTTTCTCCATATACAAATCTGGAGCGTGCAGCAAGCCGCCTTTTTCGCTTGCCGCCAGCACGGTGATGGCGTTCGGCTCGCCGGTGGCGCACAGATTGGTTCCTTCCAGAGGATCAACGGCAATGTCCACGGCCGGAAACGAGTCCTTATTTTTCGCCGCGCGGCCGACTTTTTCGCCGATGAAAAGCATGGGCGCCTCGTCGCGTTCGCCTTCGCCGATGACGATTGTGCCGTCCATGGCGACAGTGTCCATTTCGCGGCGCATCGCTTCGACGGCCACAGCATCCGCTTTGTGGCGGTCGCCAAGACCCATAGTATGCGCGGACGCAATGGCGGCTTGCTCCACAACGCGCAAAAATTCGAGGCTAAGTTTCTCTTCCATCAATCAACTCCCGCGAAATTCCCAAATTGTGCTCATTTGATGCCAATGGCGCGTTGTTTCGAGGCAAGTTCGTCATTCGAAAGCCGCGATTCCCGTGATGCGCTCGCCGATGATCAGCTTATGGATGTCGTTGGTTCCTTCGTACGTGTACACCGACTCGAGATTGGTCATGTGCCGCATGATGCAGTAATCGTCCACGATCCCGTTCGCGCCGAGAATGTCGCGCGCCTTTCGCGCCGTTTCAAGCGCCATGGCCACGTTGTTCATTTTCATCATGGAGATATGCGAGGGATGCACGCGCGATTGGTCTTTGAGGCGTCCGACTTGCAGCGCCAGAAATTGTGCTTTGGTAATTTCGGTGATCATCCAGACGAGTTTTTCCTGCACGAGCTGATGCGATGCAATCGGTTTGTCGTGGAATTGCTTGCGTTCTTTCGCGTAACGCAGGGCCGTGTCATAACAGGCCATGGCCGCGCCGATTCCGCCCCAGCCGATTCCATAGCGCGCTTGATTCAAGCAGGAAAGCGGCCCGCGCAGGCCTTCGACGGAAGGCAAAACGCTCTCTGCTGGAATTTTGCAATCCGTCATAGCGAGGCCTGAAGTCACCGACGCCTGCAGCGACCATTTGCCGTGCACGTCCCAGGCTTTGAATCCCGGGGTTCCTTTCTCGACGAGAAAGCCGCGAATTTTCCCATCCTCGCATTTGGCCCAAATCACGGCGACGTCAGCGAGCGAACCGTTGGTGATCCACATTTTCTCGCCGTTCAGGACGTAGCTGTCACCTTTGCGAACAGCGCGCGTGAGCATTCCGCCGGGATTCGAGCCGAATTGCGGCTCGGTGAGTCCGAAGCAGCCGATCGCTTTGCCGGACGCGAGCCGCGGGATCCATTTCTCTTTCTGCGCGTCGGAGCCGAATGCGTAAATCGGATACATCACCAGCGCCGATTGCACGGAAGCGAAGCTGCGCAGGCCGGAATCGCCGCGCTCAAGCTCCTGCATCACCAGTCCGTATTCCACGTTGGACATGCCCGCGCAGCCGTAGCCTTTCAGGTTCGCGCCGAAAAACCCAAGCTCCGCGATGGTCGGCAGCAGCTGCATCGGGAATTTGCCGTCGCGATTGTATTGCTCGATGATCGGCAGCACCTGCTCGTCAACGAAACGGCGCGCCGTCTGCCGCGCGAGCTTCTCTTCATCGCTGAGCAGGGAATCGAAGTCGAGGAAATCGACTCCGGAAAATGCGGGCATGAATCTCTCCTTTGTCGTGCGCTTGTCAGCGGCGCAGCCGAAAAAACAGGCGAACAAGAATAACATTCCTGCACGCGGTTCGGAATCACCTATGCCTCGTATGGGCAAGCCGAATTCGCGGGTTAGGTCAAACTGCTTTGTTCGTTGCTGCTTTTTGGAGGGGCGCTTGCGTGGTCATGTTCAGCCGCGCCAGTACCAATTTGATTTCCTCGTAGGTGATTTCCGGGGGCAAAGCGTCTTTCAACGGCTTCAGCCCCTCGCATCCGAGCCGCGTTGCCGCTTCTTCGATCTGCGCTTGCTTCTCACGCGAAACCCAATTCGGCTGGAATTCCAGTTCTCCCTCTTTCATGAGCCGGATTACGAGGCTGACCACGCTCGAGACTTTTCGTCCGCGCTCTTTCGCGATTTCTTCGAAGCTGCG
>DASUAV010000141.1:0-8267 GCA_035763605.1 Candidatus Acidiferrales bacterium | reverse complement strand
CGATCCCCACCGCCCCTACCAACCATCATTTCTTCCGAAGACAAACACAGCAGTGCTGAAGGACTTGCTTTCAGTGCATCGCGATGTCGCCCAGAGTTGTTTAGGCCTTTCAGAATATTGGCGAGGACAAAATCAGGAATCTGTCGGTTGTAATGCCAGGCTGACTTCATCATCAGCCATTCGCGGATTGCTTCAGGCATCCCATCTGCGCACTTTTTGAATCAGAACACGCGGGCGGCAAAGAGTCATAAAGGCCGGCTCGCGATTATCGAATCATTAGCTATACTCAAAACTTAACGCAATCAACCGTTTCCCAAGGATTCGCGATATACTTAGGCCCTGTCGTTCAGTTCGAGCGAGGCAGCAACTCGCATGGACGAATTTTCTATCAGCACCAGCCATACCTCCGCAGCCGAGCCGGCCACAGCCATTGAAGTCCAGCGCGTGCCGGTTTTTCCTCTCACACAAACAACTCCGCCAATTCCGCCGAGGCGCGGACGCGCTAAGGCTGTGCTTGCCGCAATTGGTGTAGTTATCGCTGCCGCAATCCTAGTGGTGATTCATCGCAGAATCGTGAGCCGTGAGTCATCCACTGCCGGCGTTGAGACTGCGATCGCTGTTACGAAGAATTTTGTGAATGTGTTGCGCCTGACGGGTACGACTGAGGCGCTGCGCTCCCGCCCCGTGCTTGCGCCACAACTGTCCGGCGCACAGCTCAACACGATGGTAGTGACAAAGTTGGCGCCCGGCGGCTCGCGGGTGCATAAAGGCGATCTCCTGGTGCAGTTCGACCGGCAGGCGCAGATCAAAGACGCTCTTGATAAAAAAGCGGCATACGAGGACCTGGTGGATCAAGTGATTGAAAAACGCGCCGCGGAAGAGAGTGCGCGCGCCAAGGATGAAGACGATTTGCAGCAGGCCAAGGATGCTCTGACCAAAGCGCAACTGGAAATGGGCAAGAACGAAATTCTTTCGCGCATTGACGCGGAAAAGAATCAGGAGGCTCTGGCCGAGGCGCAGCAGAATTTGAAGCAGTTACAACACACGTTCGAACTCAAGCGTCAGGCAGCCGCCGCGGATATTCGCACGGTTGAGATTCAACGCGACCGGGCGCGGGCGACAATGCTTTATGCGGAGTCAAACGCGCAGAAGATGTCGATTGCGTCGCCAATGGATGGAGTGGTTGTACTGAACAGCGTATGGCTCGGCTCGCGCATGAGGCAGGTGCAGGAGGGAGATGAAGTGCGCGCGGGCGTGCCGTTCATGAAGGTGGTTGATCCTTCGGAAATGCAAGTGCGCGCGGAGGTGAATCAGGAGGATTTGCTCTCTCTCCATGTGGGACAGAGCGCGCGAATCACGCTAGATGCCTACCCAAAGATCTCCTTTGCGGGGACACTGGAAGAACTGGATCCGCTAGGACATCCGAGCGAGCAGTCGGACGCGATCCGCACGTTTGCAGCGGTGTTCGCGATTCACGGAGCAAATTCCAAGTTGATGCCGGATCTATCAGCCGCGGTGGACGTCGAGATGGACAATCTTACGAACGCGCTTGTTATTCCAGAGCAAGCCGTGAGCGGAGACGGCCAGGGGCAGTACGTGTGGCTGAGAACTGCGGGGCATTTTGGTCGTCACGATGTGAAAGCCGGACCCACCGATGGAGTTGATACGGTAATTGAGGCAGGTTTGAGGCCGGGCGACGTTGTGCGCCTTACGGGAAATTAAGGAATTTTCGAAAGAGAAGAGTTGAAAAAGGCGCATGCATTCTCGAAGAGGTGGAAAGGCGGCCTGCTCGGCGTGGGGACGATTCTTGCGGCGTCAATCGCGTATGGCAGCTATCACTATACGCGCTCGGCGCCGAATATTGCGACAGCCGTGGTGACGCTCTCGGAGTTTGTCCAGTACGTTGAAGTCCATGGTCAAGTGAGCGCGCGCAAGTCCGTGACCATTGCCGCGCCCTATCAAGCAGGCGACTTGCAGATTATCAAGCTGGCGAGGAACGGCTCCGAAGTGAAGAAGGGCGAGGTGGTGGTGCAGTTCGATACCACAACTGCGGCGCAGAATCTGGCGCAGGATAAATCGGCGCTGAAATCGGCCGAGGAGGAAATCAAACAATCGCAGGCGCAAGCGCGACTGAAAGAAGAGAAGGACCTGACAGACGCATTGAAGGCGCGCTACGACGTGCAGTCCGCTCAACTGGATGCGAGCAAGCAAGAGATCGTGTCGAAAATTGACGGGGCGGAGGCCAATCTGAAGCTGGAAGACGCAAAGCAAGCACTTCAGGACGCTGAAGTGAAACTGAAAAGCGATAAGGAATCGGATGCGGCCGACATTGCAGACAAGCAGCACAAAAGCGAGCAGGCGGCCTATTCCGTGCAGCAGGCGGAGCGCAGCCTTGCGGCGCTGACGCTGCGCGCTCCGATCGACGGTTACGTCACATTGCAAGCCAACTGGCGCGCATCGGGGCCGCTGGGAAATCCCACGCCCTTCCGTCAGGGTGACCGCGCGTGGGCTGGGGCGGCAATTATCGAATTGCCGGACCTTTCGACGATGGAAATCGCAGGTCGGATTGATGAAACGCAGCGGAGCCAGGTGCAGCCCGGGCAAACTGCTTCCGTTCGCGTTGACGCGATTCCGGATAAAGAATTTTCCGCCGACGTCGCACAAATCAGCGAAATTGCCAGCGTTGATTTCTCAGGAGGCTGGCCCTTCCCGCGCAATTTCAGCGTGGACTTCTCACTGGAGCACAGCGACCCGCGGCTGCGTCCGGGAATGCAGTCAACGATACGCATTGCTGTAGACCGGGTCGAAAACGGAACTGTTGCGCCCGCTGAATCCGTCTTTCAAAAATCGGGCGCGAGCGTCGCCTATGTTCTGCATGGCTCGAAATTTATGGAGCAGCCTGTGGAAGTAGACCGCCGCAGCGGCGGACAGGTTCTGATTGGCAAAGGCTTGCAACCGGGGCAGCGCGTGGCATTGCGCGACCCGACCGCGGGACAGTGAGCGGAGGATCGGTGACCGAGATGATGCGCAGAACTGGCCTCGTCGGAATATTACTGATTTGTTCAGCGTGGCTGGCCTCGTGCGCAGCGCAGGGGAAGACAACCGCGAATTCCTCGATACCCATCGCAGTGGTGCAGAGTTCTGATGTGCAGCTTCGGGTGGACGCGACGGGGGAAATTCGCGCGACGCGTACGGCAATGCTGATTGCGCCACCGATCGCAGGCGGCAGCCTTCAAATTATCCGGCTGCTGAAACCCGGCTCGATGGTCAATGCCGGAGATGTCGTTATCGAATTCGATCCGAGCCAGCAGCAATACAACCTGGAGCAAAACCGCTCCGACCTCGAACAGGCCGAGCAGGAAATCGTCAAGGCCAAAGACGACGCTGCCGTGCAGACGGCGCAGGACGAGACGGCGCTGCTGAAGGCCCGCTTTGATGTACGGCAGGCCGAGCTCGAAGTCAGCAAGAATGAGCTGGTGAGCGCGATTGATGCACAGAAGAATGTACTAGCGCTCACTGAAGCCAAGCGCGCGCTGGCGCAATTGCAGCAGGACATCCAATCGCACGCGGCTTCGGGAGAGGCAACGATCGCCGTTGATGAAGAAAAAGCGCATAAAGCAAAGCTGGCCATGGATCAAGCGCTCCTAAATATAAAAAACATGCAAATACATTCGCCGATTGACGGATTAATGGTCGTTCGCCAGAACATGAATGCGGCGGGCGGCTTTTTCTTCGGTGGAATGACCCTGCCCAATTTTCAGCAAGGAGACCAGGTCAATCCGGGAGCGACGATTGCGGACGTGATTGACATGAATACGATGGAGATTACCGGGCACGTTAGCGAGAGCGACCGCGTGAACGTCAAGAATGGACAAGAAGTTGAGATTCAGGTGGATGCTCTGCCCGGTGTCGTGCTGCGTGGGAGCGTAAAAAATGTGGCCACCGCCGCTGGAGAATTCTTTATTTCCAGCGCGAGCGGTCGTTCGGATGTGAGCATAGCGCTGAATCATCCGGATAACCGGCTTCGGCCCGGCTTCACCGTGCATTTGACTATTCTTGGTGATTCGCTGAAGAACGCGCTGTGGATTCCGCGCGAAGCAGTATTCGAAAAGGACGGCAAGCAGATCGTTTACGCTCGTGATGCAGGCGATTTCGAGCCGCGCCCAATCCAGGTGCGGTATTTTTCGGAAGGTATATCCGTGATTGAAGGCCTGCACGCAGGAGAAAAGGTTGCGGAGCTCGACCCCACACAGAAAAGCAGCGCCGCAGCGAAAAGTGGGGCTGCCGTGGGACCGATGGGAGCGCCTCGGTGAACTTCGCCAAAGCAATAGGCGGCAATCCGGACGAAACTCGTCTGGGATACTCATTTTCCATCCGCCAATGGTTGCCGGATTTACGGCTGGCGCTGGAAAATCTGCTGAGCCACAAACTGCGCTCGATACTCACGATGCTTGGCATGATTTTTGGCGTCGCTGCGGTCGTCACGATGCTTTCGATTGGAGCGGGAGCGCAGCAGAAAGTAATGGCATTTATCGAGCAGCTCGGGGTTCGCAATCTGATTATCGAAGCGAAGGAAGCAAACAACGATCAAGCGCTCTCGAAAGTTCGCAAGCTTTCCGCAGGGCTGTCATTCGCTGATTACCGTATGATACGGCAGGGCGTGGAAGGTATCGAAAGGATGTCCGTGCGGAAACGTTTTTCACCCGCAAAGCTGATCCCTTCGGCCCAGCAGGACGCTCCGCAAGTCTACGGCGTCGAGCCTTCCTACCAGCAGATCGAGGGATTGCGAATAGCCGAAGGGCAATTCTTCACTTCGCATGAGAATGACTCGGGATCGCCGCTTTGCGTGCTCGGCGAAGCGGCCAAGGTAAATCTGTTCGGTTCGGCGGAAGCGGTCGGCAAGTACGTGAAAGTTGATAACCAGTGGTTCCGCGTAATTGGAGTAGCAGGGCCGCAATTGACTGCGCAGAACGATATTCCCGGCGTCCCGAACCAGGATCTGAATAACGTGATATACGCGCCGGTGAATTCGGTGATTTACCGATTGGCAGACGATTACAGCTACATGAAAGATCCAATTGACGGAATTTATCTGCATCTTGCACCGAGCGCGGAGAGCGCCGCAGTCGCTGACGTTGTTCGTGGAATTCTGAACAACTCGCATCGCAACGCCGGCGATTTTACGGTGATTGTTCCGGCGACGCTGCTTGCGGAACAACAGCGTACGGAGCGCCTGTTCAACACGGTAATGGTGGCGATCGCCTCAATTTCCCTGCTCGTCGGCGGCATCGGAATCATGAACATTATGCTCGCAGGCATACTCGAACGCACTCGCGAAATTGGAGTGCGGCGCGCGGTTGGAGCGCGCAAATTCGATATTGTGCGGCAGTTCCTGATCGAAGCGGTGCTGATCTCGTTTTCTGGCGGGATTCTGGGAATTGTTTTCGGATTTGGAATGTCGCGGCTGATTGCCTTGCTTGCCGGATGGTCCACTATGGTGACGGGGAGCTCGATTGCGCTGGCGTTTGTGGTTTCGATTTCCGTGGGAATTATTTTCGGCACGTATCCGGCGATGCGGGCCGCGCAGCTCAATCCTGTGGAAGCCATTCACCACGAATGAGTTCTCTGCTTCATGAGTCACGTTTCTTCCGATTTGCCGTAACGCGAAACCCAATCTGCAACTCTCAGGAGAAAAGATGACACGCTCAGCCAAACGTGCATTTCAGCCGTTTTTGAAGGCGATGGTCATGCTGCTGTTTTCTATTTGTCCGATTTACGCGCAGACCGGCGGGCAGCAAACTATAGTTGCCGAACAGTCGCCGAACAGACGCACCGGCGCTCTTCCAGCGCCGCGAGGGTTTCAGCAATTTGCGCAGAGCGGGAAACTGCAACTGTCGCTAGGCGATGCCATTCAACTCGCGCTGGAAAACAACACAGACATACAAATAGACGAATCGCAGACCGATACGGCGCGAGCTTCGATCGGAGCCGCCCGCGCTTCGTTTGATCCGACCATCAATGGCGCTTTCAACACGCAACGCTCGACGGAGAGTTCATTCTCGCAAGCAGCGATAGCACCGACCCTCAGTGGGCTGTCGCAGCAATTCGATCTCGGATTCTCGCAGACTTTCGAAACAGGCACGAATGTGCAGACATCCGTGAATGCAACGAAATTTTCTTCCAACATAAATTTCGGATTCGTCAATCCATCTGTATTCGGGAATTTCTCGATTCAGATTAGCCAGCCGCTGCTGCGCGGCTTTGGGCTGCTGCCCAACCGCGGACCCATTATCGTGGCGCAGCGTAACCTGGCGGAATCGCGCGCGAACTTTCGTCAGCAAGTGTCCACGATCGTGCTAAACGTTGTGACACAGTATTGGAGCGTTGTGCAGGCGCGCGAGAATCTGGATGTGACGCAGAGTTTGCTGGCTCAGGCACAGCAATCCTACGATCACGACAAGCAGGCGCTGCAGAAGGGTGCGCTTCCGCCATTGGATATTTACCGATCGGAATCGCAAGTCGCCCAGCGCCGCGTGACTGAGATACAAGCCGAATATGCGGTGAAAGAGGCGGAAGACGCTTTTCGGCACATCCTCGGCGCGGACATCGATCCGAACATTCGCGCTCTGGATTTGAATTTGACAGAGAAAGCGGAGCCAACTGGTGAATTGCTGTCCGTAGACATTGCGGCAGAACTTAAAAAAGCCATGCAAAATCGCGCTGATCTCGAAGCGCAGCGGCTCCAGTTGGAAAGCGACGATCTGAACGTCAGAATCGCGCACAACGGATTGAAGCCGCAACTGCTTCTCTCTGCGCTTTATTCCGGCAGCGGATTGAACACTACCACGACCGGCCCTTTTCTGGAGGCACTCGATCAATCGTTTGGCTTTACTCAACCGACGTATGGCGGCAGTCTGACCTTGAACTTGCCGATTCGGAACTATGCCGCGAAGGCAACGTTTGCAACGGCGCAGATCAGCAAGCGCCGCGATCTTTATTCCGAGCGGCAGCTAAACCAACAGATCACGCTCGATGTAGCGAATGCTGTTCATCAGCTTGAACAGTCGAAGCTTTCGATGGAAGCGGCCAAAATTGCGCTGAATCTTGCGCAGAAAAATATGCAAGCCGAACAAAGAAAGTATGAGCTGGGAGCCGAGACGTTATTTGTCGTGCTCGAAACGCAATCGGAGCTTGCGCAAGTCGAGCAGAGTCTGATTCAGGCGCAGGTGAACTATCAGCTTGCCGTCGCTACTGTCTATCACGCTACCGGCGAACTGCTGGGAAATTACAATGTGAAAATCGCCGGGTCGTGAATTGATTGCCGTTTAAGTCCTAACTGTCAAAGCGCATGTGCCAATAAACATGAACAGCCAAGCGGCTGTTTGCCGCCCGAGCCAGGCTATTAATCATCGCCGACCGGGAATGAACGGAAGCCTGCGCTCCTTGATTTCGAAGCCGGTTGGCGGCGTCACACCGAGCAGATATTGAACGAAATAGTCCCACCGGCGGCGCGTGACGTAAAGCGCATGCGGGCCGCTGTCGCCGTGCAACATGTTCGGTACAAAGAGCATGTCAAAGTTCTTGTTCGCGGCCATGAGCGCATCAACCAGACGCATGGTTTCGACCGGATTCACGTTATTGTCAATATCGCCATGCATCAGGAGCAAATGGCCCTTGAGCCGGCTGGCCAGAGTAAAGTTAGACTGTTCTCCATAATCCTTGCCGACCGGATAGCCTTGATACTGTTCGTTCCACCATGCTTTATCCAGCCGCGCATCGTGATCGCCGGAAGTTGAGACGCACACTTTGTAGAAATCCGGGAATTGCAAAAACGCGTGCGCGGAACCGTAACCGCCCGCCGATGTGCCGTAGATGCCGACACGATTGATGTCCATATAAGGATATTTCGCGGCCATCTGCTTGATCATGGCGACGTGATCTGCAAATGAGCCACCCAAGTTGTGATACGAAAATTCATGGAACGCACGTGAACGTCCCGTTGTGCCGCGGCCATCCACCATGACCACGACGAAGCCGAGTTCCGCAATCGATTGCAAGCGCAAGGCTGCCGCAAAAGTCTTCGGAACGAAAAATCCCTGTGGGCCGGTGTAAACCTGCTCGACGATGGGATACTTCTTGGCGGCATCGAAATTCGAAGGACGAACGATCAAACCATACAGCTCGGTGGAATCATCGGTAGCATTTCCTTCAAACGGGATAGGGAATTTCCAGCCGGTCTTGAGCAAGGCGCTGATGTCCGCTTTTTC
>DASUAV010000140.1:0-10026 GCA_035763605.1 Candidatus Acidiferrales bacterium | reverse complement strand
TCTTCGCCGCTCATTCTTGATCAACTAATCGCCAATTTTTTTCGCGAGGCGCGGAAAACCGGCGAGCCCGTCGCGACCGTCCGAGAGCGCCTTCAGCACTGGCTGGACATGCAGCCGCCCAGCCATTTTCTTCTGATTGAGCCACGCGAGGAACTTCGCCGAATTGTTACGCACGAAATGCGCCAGGCGCTCACATTGCCGATCAAATCCTGCGGCTCTCGCAAACAGGAATTTCTGCCGCTGCTGGATGGCGCGATTCCGGTTGCGCTCGCGCGAAATGCGGAGCAAATTGCGAAATCTCTCTCCCAGGCCAGCGATCTCATCGCGCTCACGATTCGCTCCGTGCCATCTTCTCTTTCCGAATGGCTTCCTTCGCGATCAGGCGCGCTCGTCGGAATCGCTTCCGGCTGGCCAGAATTCCTGAAGCTCGCGCGCACCGTGCTTCTCGCCGCGGGCTTCGACAAAGAGGCATTGGTTTTTCGTGACGCGCGCCATCCAAAGTGGCGCCGCGGCTTGCAGCAAACCGCCGCGGTCGTTTGCGACTCGGTCACGGCAGAGCATTTGCCAAGGAATTGCCGCCCGATCGTCTTTTCCGTACTGTCGGACGCGTCGCGGCGAGAATTACAGCAGTACGACAATTTCGTACGCAATCCCCTCGCGCCTGCGCTGTGACACTTGAAAAAGTGCCATAACGTCGCGGTCTCCCCTTCGCGCGCTCTGTAAAATCGCCGCCATGCGAACAGTAAAAATCACTTCCTGTTTAGTTTTATTCATAACTTGTTCTGCGAGCGCGAGGCCGAATCATCTTCATTCAGCTCATCCTACGGGGAGTTGGCAGGCTGTCGAAAAGCTGCGAGCAGGAACGTTCATCTCGGTGATGGACGATCAGCGGATTCGCCTGCTCTGCTATTTCACGCGCGCGACGGACGATCAGCTGATATGCGAAACATTGCGTCACGGCTCGGGCTTTCCGATTCCTGTGCCAGTGCCATCTTATCGAGCTACATTTCAGCGCGAAGAAGTTCGCGAGGTACGATTGGAGCACAACGAGGGCACGAACACTTTAATCGGCGCGGGAATTGGCGGAGGCTTCGGCGCGTTGTTCGTGGCGCTACTGGACAAGAGCCCGGAGCCAAAAGGCGGCCTTATTGCGTTCGGGAGTGTGGTCGGCGCACTTATCGGCGCAGTCGCCGGTCACGACGCGCCGTTGTTTCATCGCAAGGTGATTTACCGGCGCTGAGGAGCGTCTGCAAAAAAGACTCGCGGGCAAACCGTGAATTGACCCGCGAGCTTTATTATTTTGCGGAAGCGTCTGATGTTGGCACGGGCTCGGCGGAGACTGGCTGCAATTCGCCGCTTTCCGACGTGGCTGCGGCGGGTTTGGCGTCCGACTCGCCGACTTTGAAGCGGGCGTAGCGGCGGACGGCGATGTTTTCGCCGAGCTTGGCGATGGCCTGGTCAACCAGCTCTTTCACCGTGATGCCTTCATCGCGGATGAAGTGCTGCTCGTACAGGCAATTCTCTTCGTAGAATTTTTCCATTTTCCCGCTGACGATTTTTTCGATGACCTGCTCGGGCTTTCCTGTGGCGCGGGCCTGCTCGCTGTAGATGTCGCGTTCGCGGTCGAGAATTTCCTGCGTGACTTCCTCGCGACGGAGGAAGCGCGGATCGAGCGCGGCAATGTGCATGGCCACGTCGTGGCACAATTTTTGAAAATCGTCCGTGCGCGCGACGAAGTCGCTCTCGCAATTCAGTTCAAGCAGCACGCCGATTTTTCCGCCGGCATGAATGTAGCTGCCGACGAGGCCTTCGGAAGTGGTGCGCGCGGATTTTTTCTGGGCGGCGGCCTGGCCCTTCTTGCGCAGAATGGTGGTGGCCGATTCGAGATCGCCTTTGGCTTCGACGAGAGCGTCCTTGCACGCGGAAAAGCCCGCGCCGGTGCGTTCGCGCAGCTCTTTCACGAGTTGCGCGGAAATGTTTGCGGAATTTTGGGGCGTTGCCATTTCTGTTTAAACTCTCCTGCTTCCTGAATTCTGATTCAATTCCGGCTGTAAGGGATTCACAATAAAAAAGAGCGGCTAGCGCTTGCCGTTTTCTTCGCTCTCGACGGCAGGCTCTTCCGGGGCGGCCTCAAGCGGAACCTCTGCCGAGTAATCCTGTTCCACGAAATCGCCTTCCTGTTTTTCATACTGCTCGTAGGCGCTTGTGTCGACATATTCGACACCCTCTTCCCCGCCTTCGGCGCCTTCCGCAGCCTTTTGCTCGGCGATTTGCGTCTGTTCGTATTGCTCGCGCCCGGCCAGCACGGCGTCGGCAATTTTCGAAGTAAAGAGGCGAATGGCGCGGAGCGCGTCATCATTTCCAGGAATCACCCAATCCACCAGATCGGGGTCGCAATTCGTGTCCACAATCGCGACCACGGGCACGCCCATGCGGCGCGCTTCTTTCACCGCGTTCACTTCCGAATTGGGATCGATCACGAACATCAAATCCGGCAGCGCGGTCATGTTCTCGACGCCTTCGAAATTCTGCTGCAAATGTTTCAACTCGCGGTCCAGGCGAGCCGCTTCTTTTTTCGGCAGCGAGGCCATGCGGCCATCCTCGACCATGGTCTTGATGAATTTCAGGCGCTTAATGGATTTCTGCAGCGTCGCCCAATTGGTCAGAGTGCCGCCGAGCCAGCGATGATTCACGTAAAACATGCCGCAGCGGCGCGCTTCTTCGGCGATGGCTTCCTGGGCCTGGCGCTTGGTTCCCAAAAATAGAACTGGCCTGCCCTGCGCGGTGTGTTCGGTCACCTGGCGAGCCGCTTCGCGAAACAGCTTCAAAGTTTTTTGCAGGTCAATGATATGGATTCCATTGCGTTCGCCGAAGATGTATTCCTTCATCTTCGGATTCCATCGGCGGGTCTGGTGGCCGAAGTGCACTCCAGCCTCCAGCAACTCCTTCATCGTAATTTCTACCACTTTTCCTCCTTATTGAAGGGGCGCTTGGGATTCCGGCGCTACCGTTTCCGGTTGCCCGGAACAGCGTCCTTTTTTGCCGGCATCCTGCCGGCCAGGATTTGAACGCAGTGCTGAGTGGTCAGTGACGAGTGGTCAGCAACCAAAACCAAAAAGCCGCAGGGTTTCTGACAGCGAAACTCTGCGCTACAAAATCAAAAGCCGGCTTACCGCTTGCTGAACTGGAAGCGGCGGCGCGCGCCCTTTTGGCCGTACTTCTTGCGTTCCTTCATACGCGAATCGCGGGTCAAAAAGCCATTCTTGCGCAGGCCGGGACGCAGTTCGGGATTAAATCGCGCGATGGCGCGCGAAAGTCCCATGCGGACCGCGCCAGCCTGGCCTCCGGCTCCGCCACCCTTTACGGTGGCCTTGACTTCGAGCTGCTGCTCGGTTTCGGTGAACTTCAGAGGCTCGACGGCAGAGGTGAGCCAGGCGACGTTCTTGAAATAGTCCTTCACCTGGCGGCCGTTGACGGTGAAGCTGGCGCCGCCGAGGCGGACGTAGACGCGGGCGACGGCTTCGCGGCGGCGTCCCGTGCCGAAGAATTGCTGCTTGTCAGTGACTGCGTTTGACGCTGTGCTCAAAATGATCTCCGTTTGAAAAACAGTGGTCAGTGAACAGTGGCCAGTGAATAAGGACCTAGGCCCACTGCGAGGGCCGCAGACTTGCGAGAATGCGAAGGGCCCGCGCTACAAAACCTCAGGGGCTAAAGCCCCGCTTTGCTGCCCACCTTTCGGCACGGTTGAAGCCGTGCCCTTACAAAACGCGCTCTTACAAAAGCCAAACAAATTCGTCGCTGCTACAAAAGCGGTGCAAATTCGCTGCTGCCGCAGAAGCGATGCGCAGATTCCTCACGGCTACAGAAGCGGATTCCTCGCGCGCTCGGAACGACCGCCTAAACCGAACCGTCAAAAGCCGCAGACTTTCTGAAAGGCGAAAGTCTGCGCTACAAAGGCTCGCTACTACAACCACGAGATCAGATTCTTCGCTGAGGGCTGACCGCATTCGCTCGGAATGACAGCCTCAAAACTATGCGGCGTCGAGCTTCACGGGCTTTTGGCCCTGGTGGCGAGCGACAGCCGCTTCGCCGATGTAGACGCGCAATTTCTTGGCGCGGCGCGCGCGCAATTTGTTCTTGGGCAGCATGCCGAGGACGGCTTCGCGAATCACCCAGTCGGCGCGATTCGGCAAAAGGCGCTTGATGGGGACTTCTTTTAGTCCGCCCGGATAGCCGCTGTGCGTGCGATAAACTTTCTGCTCAATTTTGTTGCCGGTGAGTCGGATTCTCTCCGCGTTCACAACGACGACATGATCGCCGCAATCGAGGTGCGGCGTGAAGCTGGGCTTGTCCTTGCCGATCAAAAGACGTGCGGCGCGAGCGGCGAGGCGTCCGAGAGGCTGATTCGCAGCATCCAGAACGACCCACTTTTCACCGGCGGTGAGGCTCTCGACGTCGCGGCCTCTGGGAATATAAGTGCGCATCTCTCCTATCCTTCTTTGCACCTTGGGGGCAAACGTCAAAGATACGCGAGGTCTGCGGAATTGTCAACGCGGGGAGAACCATTCACGGGAGGAAGATATCGCGGCATCATGGATGGCGCGCAACAGCCACCAGATGGCCAGTCGCGCGAGCAGCGAGGGCTGGCGTTCAATAAGGGCTAGAAAGCGCAACAAGTCGCGGCGCTGCGCCGGATCATTCCAAGCCTCGCGGAAGGAAGCGGTGCTCCACACGGGACCTTCAATGGCGCATATTTCGACGTCAATGAAGCCAGCTTCGCGAACCTCAGCAGCCATCTCTTCAGGACGATGAAAATAGGCGGTGGCAAACCAAGCGAGTTGACTGGTGTGATTACGGTGGCGAGCAGAGGAGAGATCAGCGGCGACGATTTTGCGAAACTCAGCGTCGCCAAACCAGCCTTGTCCAAGCCCATCTATCAGCGATGCAAAGCGAGAGATCGCGGCAGCGAGGAGCACATCTTTGGCTCTCAAGAGGCGGAAAGCCTCACGAAGAGCCTGAAGACGATCGGCGCGTTCCGGCAGGTGGTATAGAGGCCCGAGGAGAAGGATGGCATTGGCGCTACCGGTGGTAACCTCGAGCGAGCGCGCGTCGCCCTTCGTGACAGAAGCGAGCTCACTCCCGACCGAGCGGCGTGGACTCTAGCTTGTTCGAGATGAAATTTCGACTGGATCGATCAAGTGGACGTGATAGCCCCGTTTCGCAAGCGGCACAGCGTACACCCCGGCCGCCCCGCCGATGTCAAAGATCGCCGCCGGTGGTTGCGGAAGATGGAGGCTCAGCGAAGACGCTCCAGTTTGCCCCATTCACTCATTGCTTTGCGGATAGAAGGCCTCAATCTCTTTGCGTGTCGGGCTCATCTTTTGGGCCTCGTGAAGGGCATCGTAGCACACTGCAGGTATAGTACCGTCGCTCGGAATCGCACCTACGAGGAAGACTGCAACGCAAAATACGGTGGGGATTGCATATGGGCGTGGGCCACATACTGCTAGTGTAACTATACGGGAATTGAAGGCGGCGGCGCGCCCACGCCGTCGAGTCGCGGCGCGAGCCAGCCGATTCGCAGGCCGCCAGCCCTCCTTGGTTTAAGTCAAAGCACGAAAGAATGCCGCGACGAGCAAAAAGGGAGGCGAACATGTACAAGAAACGTATCGCGTTTTTGGCTGCTGCGCTGCTGGTTCTCGGCATGGCGGCGCCAGTATGCGCGTATGCCCAAAGCGAGCAGCAGCAACAACAACAGCAGCAACAGGAGAAACAACGCAAAAAGAATCCGCCACCTCCTCCGGCGCAGCCGCGCGCGGAAGAGCGGCATCCCCAGGCGCAACAGCAGGAACGCCAGCAGAAAGAGCAGCAGAAGCAGCAGCAACAGATGGAGAAGCGTCAACAAAAGCAGCAGCAGGAGGAGCAGAGGCGCGCTCAAAAGCAGCAAGAACAGGAGCAGCGCCAGCAGCGGCCTACCCGGCAGGAGCAGTCACGTCCGGCCGAACAGCAGCGAAATCAGCAAGCGCAAGGACGCCGGCAGGGCGGGCGCCAGCGGGGCAACTCACAGCAGGTGGCGCACTATGAGCAGGCGCATTTTCGGCAATATCAGCCCCGGTCGAACGAGCGCATTGTGACTGTTCCCGATCCGGTCTTCCGGCAAAACTTTGGACCGGAGCACCGCTTCCATTGTAATCCGGTTGTGGTCGAGGGGTTTTCGCGCTTCGAGGTTGCCAACTTCTGGTTTGTCCTTGAGGAACCTTGGCCGGAGGGTTGGTTTGACGATGATGATTTCATCATTATCAATGACGGTGGATTGCTGTTTATCGAGGACCTGGATGATCCGGGGTTCCAGGTTGAGCTGGTGACGATCACAGTTATAGGTTAAGCATGAGAATGAACTTGATCCCGAATATCGCCACGGCGTGGAGACGCATAGCGCTCCTCGCCGCGGCGGTTACTATTTTTGGCGCGCCCGTCTTAAATCCTGCTTACGCACGTCCCGTCCAGGAACAGCAGGACAAGCAGGCGGCGAAGGATAAAAAGCAGCAGGAGAAGACTGAAAAAGAGCAGCAGAAAAGCATCAAGAAGGTCGTTAAAAAGGCGCACAGGCGGCGAGGCGATGCGCGGGAGATCATGCGTTACGAGCGCGCGCATTTCAAAAAGTACAATGCTCGTGCCGGAGAACGACTGGTGCGCGAGCCGGACGAACAGTTTCAGCAGCATTTTGGCGCGGAGCATCGTTTCCACATGGCGCGACCGACGGTAGTCGAGGGATTTCCGCGCTTCGAGTATCACGGATTTTCGTTTGTGGTCGAAGAGCCGTGGCCGGAATACTGGTACGACGACGATGATTTCTATATTGTTTTTGAGCGGGGCGCGTACTACCTGCGCGATTATGATGATCCGGGTGTGGAGGTGCAGGTGGTGCTGGTGAAGAGCACTTTTTGATCCAGAATTCCGCAGGCAGCCAGCGATTCACACAGACAATTCACACAAACAATTCACAAAGACAAAAACTGATGGACGGACTTTGCTGTGGCGAAGGCTTGCGCTACGCAATTGCCCAGGGATGGGCCGTCGAGGTAATTTCCTGCGATAAAAATTCCCGGTAAGTTGGCGAGTTCACTGCGAATGGCGGCGACGCGCTGCGCGTGGCCGAGATTGTACTGCGGGAGGGCGCGAGTGTGCCGCCAGACGTGCTGGGCGACGGGCGGATGAGTGATTTGCAGGATACCGCCGATGTCCTGCTGCACCTGCGCGGCGATTTGCACCTCACTGCGCGCGACTAGTTCGGGATCTGTGGCGCCACCGAGGAAGCTGGTTATGAGGACCATTCCCTGCGGGCAACGTCCGGGGAAGAGCGAAGAATTCCAAATGACGCCGAGGGTGCGGAGCTGGGAACTGCGCGGGATGAGGAAGCCGAAGCCGTTGAGGGGATGGCCGACGTGTTCGCGGCGATAGGCTTGCGCGACGACTGCGGCTGGCGCGTAGGGAATTCCGGATAAGGCTGATGTGAGCGGAGATGAAGCGAGAGGTGCGATAAGTTTTGCGACTTCGTAGGCCGGAGCGGCGATTACAAGCGCGTTGGATTGAAGTTCCTCTTCGCGCCCGGCATGAGAATAGCGGATTTGCCAAAGTGATGAGTTGGCGCGCGAAATGGAATCCACGGCAGCTCTGGTGGTGAGAGAGTCGCCGAGTTTTGCGGAGACAGCTTGCAAGAGGCTGGCCATTCCTTCTTTCAGCGAGGCGAGAGTGAGGCGGACGCGTTCGCCGGAGCGGCGAGATTTCATTGCGCCGCGAATTACGCTGCCGTACTCGGATTCCCATTGGGCCATGGAGGGGAATGCGCTGCGCACGCTCAGTTTTTCGGGATCGCCGGCGAAAACTCCGGAGACGAATGGGCCGGCGAGGTATTCAAGGATTTCGGTGCCGAATTTGCGACGGACAAAATCGGCAAGAGATTCGTCAGGCGTGGGCGAGGGCTGAGAGCGGTGGAAAGCTTCGCTGAAGACGCGCATTTTGGAGCCGACGCTAAGAAGAGACGACGTGAGCAGCGATGGAGGGGACATGGGCGCGAGGAGCAGTTTGCCGTTGCGCAGGATGTAGCGGGGCGTGTGCATGTCGGCTTCGAGGATTTCGGATTCGAGGCCGGCGGCGCGGATTAGTTCGTGCAAATCGCGAGTGAGTTGAAAACTTTGCGGACCGCTTTCGAAGAGGAAGCCATTTTCGCGAACCGTGGAGATGACGCCGCCGGGACTTTTTGCGGCTTCGAGGACGCGAACGGCGATGCCGAGTTCTTTGAGGCGCAGCGCGCAGGAAAGACCGGAAATTCCAGCGCCGATGACGACGACCTGCGGTGAGGAATTCATTTTTGCGCGGCCATTTTACAGAGTTTTGGAGAAGAGCGGGCGTTCGTTCATTTTTTGTTCGCGCAAATAGCGGTCGAAGGGCATCGCGAGATTACGGATGAAAATGCGACCGAGGGGCGTAACGCGAATTTCCTCAGCGGAAAGTTCGACGAGACCGTCGTCGCGCAAGGCGGAGAGTTCGGCGAGTTCGGCGGCGAAGTAGGAGTCAAAGGCGATGTGAAATTCGGCCTCGATTTCGCGCTTGAGGATTACGGCGTGGCAGAGAAGGCGGGTGATGACGGCGCGGCGAAGGAGGTCGTCGGCATTCAGGCGGTAGCCGCGCATGGTTGCCGAGCCGCGCGACGCGATGGCGGACTGATATTCGGCAAGGACACGATTATTTTGGCCGTAGGCTGCGCCGATGCTACTGATGGCGCTGACGCCCATGCCGTAGAGGTCGGCGCCGGCTTTTGTGGTGTAACCCTGAAAATTGCGGTGGAGGGTGCGATTGCGCTGGGCGAGCGCGAGTTCGTCGGTGGGGCGTGCGAAGTGGTCCATGCCGATGTAAAGATAGCCGCCGTCAGTGAATTTTCGAATACCCGTTTTGAAAATTTGGAATTTTTCCATGCCTTCTGGCAGGTGGCCTTGAAACGAGCCTTGCTGCTTTTTGAGCCAGGGGACGTGCGCGTAGCTGAACATGGCGATGCGGTCGGGGGCGAGCTGCAGAATTTTGTCTACCGTTTCGGAGAAGGATGCGGCGGTCTGGTACGGCAAACCGTAGATCAAATCCACATTGATGCTGTCGAAACCGAGATGGCGCGCGGTATGGATCAAATCGCGGGTTAGTTCGAAGGGCTGGACGCGATGGATGGTTTGTTGCACGAGGGGAGTGAAATCCTGAATGCCCATGCTGAGGCGATTGAAGCCGAGAGAGCGGAGAGTTTCGAGATGCGCGACGGAGGTGACGCGCGGGTCTATTTCGATGCCGATTTCGGCGTTGCGGGCGAAGGAAAAACGCTCGCGCGTGAAGGAGAAAAGGTCGTCGAGTTGCGCGGGAGATAAATAAGTTGGCGTACCGCCGCCCCAGTGGAACTGGACGACTTCGCGCCGGCGATCGACGAAACTGCCTACGCGGGCGATTTCTTTTTTGAGAGTTTCGAGATAGGGAATGGCGGCGCTCTTGTCTTTTTGGATGACGACGGTGCAGGCGCAAAAAAGGCAGAGGCTTTCGCAGAAGGGCAGATGCATGTAAAGAGACAGCGGAGTGGAGGCGGCGTTCGCGGCGGAATAGAATTCCTCGAGGTCTTTTTGCTGAAATTTTTCGTTCCAAACGGGCGCGGTGGGGTAGCTGGTGTAGCGCGGGCCGGGGCGATTGTACTTGGCGAGGAATTCTTCGCTGACTTCGAGCGCGGGGATTTGATTTTCGATGGGCATGTTGGGTTTGATGGCGCTGGTCGTCACTTTTTCGCCTCTACTCCGCGGCACGATGCGCTGATTTTGGTTCAGCGGCCGAGAATTCGCGGGCCGCGCGAACGAATGCTTTTGCGTTCTCGACAGGCGTTTGCGGCAGGATTCCGTGGCCGAGATTCAGGATGTGGCCAATGCCGCCGGTTTTCACGATGGCTTCGCGGACGGCGTATTGAATTTGTTCCTCCGAGTTTAATAGAACGGCGGGATC
>DASUAV010000139.1:0-36405 GCA_035763605.1 Candidatus Acidiferrales bacterium | reverse complement strand
CCGCCGTCGAGCATGCCGCTGACCCACAGATTTTTTTCGTCGGCGAAACGCAAAACCACATGAGGCCAGAGCGATTGCGGCGGGATGAACGCGCTCGCGAATTCACGCAACTCGGGCGGGACGTAAAGTTCCTGCTGCGCTTTGGTGCGATGCGTCTCAGGAGTCGGCGCGACGTACGGGCGCCCCTGCGGAACGTCGGGATCGGTGAGCGAGCCGCGTCCGCTGGTGCGTGCGCGCATGCCTTCGCCATCTCCCCCACCGAACCCGCCGCCTCCGCCAGTGAGCGAAACGCGGAACACCGGCGCTTGATTGAAATAGACCGGCACAGTGGAATCGTAGCCGTAGGTGATGGGACTGTGCGGATCTTCCACTGTGGCGTTGAATACCGAGCCGCGGGCGTGCAATTGCGGCGTGGGTACGATGGACACAGTATCGGTGATGCCGGTGTCCGTGGGAATCACCGCAGATGAACTGACAGCGACGAGAAGGCCGCCGGATTCGGCGAATTGCTTCAGATTTTCGAGCCCGCTGAAGCCGAAGCCGCCGCGAATATCGGGAGTTTGATCGGGTCCGAGGCCGAAGCTCGGCGTGAGCGCGGATTTTTCCCAGGGAATCGGTTCGCCAGAAGAACCGTCGGGCAACATACGTTTTGGCACGCCGTTGATGAGACGCGCGAGACTTGGGGTCGCGGGTGGAAGAATGATGACGTCGAATTTCGAACGCAAATCGGCGGTTTCGCGAATGGTCGCGTCGGAAATGTAAGTGTACGGAATTTTGTGCTCTTCGAGTGCGAGACGATACCAGCCCTCCGGCTGTGTGTTCATCCAGTTGTGAATGATCGCGATGCGCGGGGTGTCGAGCGGATGCCGCTTCACAGAAATGTTCGCGGAAACAGAGTGGACTTCGAGGCCGAGATCGCGCGCGGCGGAGGAAAGTTCGTCGCGAAGATTCGATGAATTGCCGTCAGCGGGGATGATGAACGAACCGGCGCGGAATTTTTCTGCGCCGACGGTGAAAGAATCATCCGCAACGAAAAATTTTGCGTTCGCGAGGCGGAAACGCAACGTGGCGAGCGCAGGTTCGGCATTGGCGTTGATGACGAATGAAGTTCCGGAGCCATCGAGTTTGCCGGCGGGCTGCGCGGGGCCGTCAATCAGAGTCATTGGAGCTTTCAGAATGGATGGATCGGTGACGCGGACGGTGGAGACGTCCATGAGCGGGCCGAGCGTCCAGCCGGTGTCATCGTACGGCGCGGGATCGTGAATCGAGTAATACTGCGTGTCGAGAAGCATGTCCGCTTCGCGGCTGTAGGGCTGGTCCATGCGAATGATGTAGCTGCCCGCCGGAATCGAAATTTTCTGCGCCGCAGGTTTTTCGCGAGGGCTGCCGTCGCGAGAAGATTTTTCATCTGAGGAGACGGACGGGCCGGATTTTTCGGCAGAAGTCTTCTGATCGGCGAAAGGATCCGCGAAAGTCGCGGCGTTGACAGTTGTGGCGGAATTCAAACGGGCGACTTCAACGCCTTGATTTTGCAACAGCCGCGCGAGGTGTGCAGCGAGAGCGGGACGCATGCCGTCATTCAGAATGGCGTAAGCCGCAGGGCCTTCGGTAGCGGCTTTGGCAACAGAGCGGCGGCTCATATCGTAAAAGCGAGATAGAAATTCTTCCGGACGCTGGGCCATGTAACTGAGTCCGATCAGCAGCGCGCTTTGCTGAAGATTGATATTGTCGCGAATGGACCATTTGATTTTCGGCATCGGCGGATTGGGCCGAAACCACGTGATGCTCGTGTCCGACGGCGAAACAGTTTGCTCGGAAGTATCCGCGCCGCGCCCGCCGAAGGTTTCGTAGAAGCGGCCGATGCCGTTGTGGCCGGCTTCAGCGAACATCATGTAATTGGGCGCCCAGCCGTCGTAGAAGCCGTGCGTCCAAACGCCGGGAACACCGTAGGCGGTCATTTTCTGGACTTCGTTGTAGGCGAGCTCCTGCCATTCGCTGATAACGATGGGATCGAGCCAGGCGTTATACGGGCCTGTGCCAGTGGATATATAAAGGAAGGGGATGGATTCGTGGAGGTCGTGGAGAATTTGCGGATGGAACATGAAAAACGTTTTCATCTGAATTTTCGAGAGCGCGAGAGCCATGGCGATGCCGTCGCGATTGTTGTCGTGCGCGACGTAATGTCCCCAGTAGAGCAGGCTGGGCGCCGGACGGTCGGGATTGGCTTTTTCCCAGTTGTATAGGTCCACTTCGCGGTCGCGGCCGTCCACTTCGAGGACGGGAGTGATGAGCACAATGACGTTTTTCCGAACTTGCTCGATGAGAGGCGAATCTTCAACCGCGAGGCGGTAGGCGAGTTCCATGAGCATTTCGGGCGAGCCGGTTTCGGGAGAATGAATTGAGCCGGAGAGCCAGTAAAAAGGCTTGCCGGTTTTTTCGAGTTCGGCGGCTTGGTCGGGAGTGATTTTGCGCGGGTCGGCGAGTTTTGCGGTGATGTCGCGATAATGATCCAGTTGGGCGATGTTCTGCTCGTCGCTGACGGCGATGACCATGAAATCGCGGCCCTCTTCGCTCTTGCCTACATTGAAAATATGAACGCGGGGAGAAGCTTTAGCGAGTGCGAGATAGTAGCGATGAATGTCCGCGACATGCGTTAGCTTGTTGGGCGTGCCAATGGCGTAGCCGAGAATTTTGTCAGGCGAAGGGACTGTGCTCGAAGAGGGAAGATGGTCAACGAGCGGAGTGGAAAGGTAAGGCTCGGTAGTGTATTCGCGAATTTTGGCGGTGTAGGCGACATCGAGCGGCTGAGTGGAAGCCGCCGCTTTAGCGTTTGGTGCGGAGGATTTCGAGTGATGAGAATTCTTGGCGCGGGCCGCGGGAATGGCGAAAGCGAGAACGAGAGTGAGCAAGATTGCAGGCTTGGCGAATAAAAACGCAGAGTGAGAATAGCGAGTTCCGGCCATTAAGAACACCCCCTTGTGAATTGAAGAGATGGATTATGCAACGAATGCGCTGCGGAAAGAAGCGATTTGCGGGTGTGGATCCGTGCGCAGAAGGCATCGAGGCCGGTGGATTTCGGCCAGCGAAGAAGTTGCCGTGGGGGCGAAAAAAAGGCATAGGGAGCCAGCAGTCTTTCATTGTTAAGCTATAGAGGAAACGGGGCTTAAAGCTGCCGAAGCACGGCAAAATACGTGCAAGTATGGATTGTCGAGTAGGTATCAGTACCTGAAGATACGTTTGTCGTCAGGGGCAGAGTACTTCGGCGTGTCGGGCAGAACGCGGATAGCATGTCAGTGGAAAGCCGGCAGCGTGTCCCGGCGCTTGTAAGGGTCAGAGCAGTTTAAACGAGTCGGTTATCACGTGCCAGCAGTGAGAAAATGGTGTTGTTAGTTAAGAGACGAGCGGCGGCAGCGAATGAGCGCCGAGGAGCGAGATGGCCAGTCCAGCCAATGATGGCGTAACGAAAAGGATCAGCGAAGAGGCCCACGCGCCAAGCCTGCGGGAGCGGCTGCGAGCGCTGCAGAACGTGCCACCGGTGCTCGGTATGATCTGGAAGGCGGCGCCGAAAGCAGTGTTTGGCGGCGTGCTGTTTCGCGTGCTCGTGGCCGTGGTGCCGGCAGGCGTACTGCTGGTTACGAAGTACATCATCGACGCGGTTACTTATCACCGAACATCGCTTCCCCATTATTTCTGGTGGCTGGTTGCAGCGGAATTTGGGCTGGCCTGCACGGCGATGATTTTGTCGCGGCTCGCGGATTACTGCGAAACGATCACAGCGGATTTATTCACGCGATACATCGGCAAGCGGATCATGGAGCACGCGTCGACCCTGGATCTGACATCATTCGAGAATCCGGCGGTGTACGACAAGATGGATCGCGCACGCGTGCAGGGAACGGATCGCGTAGCGATGATTCGCGCCATGGGGCAGTTGCTGCAGCAAGTGATTACGACGGTGACGTTGGCGGTGCAGGTGGCTTTTGAAGCGCCGCCGTGGCTTCTCATTGTTTTATTAGTGGCGGTGCTGCCGGCGTTTGCGGGGGAGACGCATTTTTCGTTCCTGGGATATTCGCTGAATTTCCGGCAGACGCCGGCACGGCGCGTGATGGATTACCTTCGGATTGTTGGCGGGAGCAAAGAAAGCATTAAGGAAGTGAAGCTGTTTGGACTCGGCCCCTTCTTTGTGAGCCGTTACACGACGATTACGGACGAACTTCACAAACAAACGAAAGAACTGGCGCGGCGGAAGCTGGTTGCGGGGACGCTGCTGACGCTCCTGGGGACACTTGGTTATTACGGAACATACGCGTATGTGATTTACGAGACAGTTTTGGGCGTATTCAGCATCGGACAGTTGGTGTTATTGACCGGCGCGATTGCCGGCGCCAGCACGAATATTCAAGCGGTCTTCTCGACTTTTTCGGGGATCGCGGATCAGGCGCTGTTCATGACGGATTTGCTGCAATTTTTCGCGGTGCGGCCCACGGTCGAATCGAAACCGAACGCGCTGCCGGTGCCGCGGCCGATTCGAGAGGGATTCGAATTCAAGAATGTGTCGTTTTCCTATCCCGGGCATTCGCGCGTGGTGCTAGGGAATGTGAGTTTCCGATTGGAGCCGGGAGAGCGGCTGGCGCTAGTGGGAGAGAATGGGCAAGGCAAGACTACGGTTGTGAAGCTGCTCACTCGGCTGTACGACGTGACTTCAGGCCAAATTCTGCTGGATGGAATTGACCTGCGGGAATACGAGCTGGAGGATTTGTGGAGAGAAATCGGAGTGATCTTCCAGGATTTCGTGAAGTACGAGATGACCGCGACGGAAAATATCGGGATTGGCCGAATTGACGAGCTAGGAAATGTGGAGAAGATTCAGGAAGCGGCGCGAAAAAGTTTGGCTGAGCCGTTGATTCGGCGATTGCCGAAAGAATACGGACAGGTTCTCGGCTCACGGTTCGAGGGGGGCGTGGATCTTTCGGGAGGCGAGTGGCAGAAAATTGCTCTGGCGCGCGCGTACTTGCGGGACGCGCAGTTGTTGATTTTGGACGAGCCGACGGCGTCGCTCGATGCGAGGTCGGAACACGATGTGTTCGAAAGGTTCGCGGAACTGACGCAAGGGAAAATGTCGCTCTTGATTTCGCACCGTTTTTCGACGGTGCGGATGGCGGATCGCATTCTGGTGCTGGAGAACGGAAGAATTGTGGAGCAAGGCTCACACGATAAGTTGCTCAGCGACGGCGGGCGTTACGCGGAAATGTTTGAGCTGCAGGCGTCGAGCTACCGATAGTCGACTCATTCTTGAAATGGGCTTGAGTGGAAAGTCTGAGGCATTTTTGAAATGGCGACACCAAATCAAATAACAAACGGCAACGGGCAAATTGCAGTTCCAGTGAATTGCGATGCTGTTGCGAAAGAAAACATTGTTCGCGAAAAGAACGCGAATGAGCTGAACGAGCTGCGACTGGCGGGAGCGCAACTGGCGAGCGAGCAGCAGGTCGAGGCGGAGAAGGGGCGCTCGATCGCGCTGGAAGGGCGATGGAAAGACGCGGAGCAGACGATTGCGGCCGCGATGCAGCGTTTGCGCGCGGCTGTGGCGCGGGGGGACCAGCTTTCAAAATGGCAGCGGGAGATGTTCGACAGCGGCGAAATTCTGCGCCTGGCGCTGGAAAACACGGAGAGCAGCCTCGAGAAAACCAAAGCCGTGCCGCATGTGGAAAGCGGCTCCGGCGAGAGCCTGCCCATAGCGTTTGTAGCCGTGCGGCGATTTTTCGAACTGACGCAGTACGAGTTCGAGTTCAGGAAATTCACGCAATTCGTGCGGGGATTCCAGGAGAATGCGCCGCTGGATCTCGCGGAGGACTGGCTGCTGGTTCCGTTCGCGCAACTGATTTTGTTGGACCACATGCGCGGGATGCTGGACCGGCTGCAAATCATTCAGCGCATGCCGAGGAAGAGCACGCAGGAGGAAGCCGCCGCGATTACAACGGCGCTCGATAGCCTGAGACGGATTTCCGAAATACTGCCGGAAGAATTGCTGAGCGGGACGAGCGATATTGACAGCGTCCTGAGGAGCGATCCGGCGGGTGCTTATGCGCGAATGGATTTCGAGAGCCGGCAAGCGTACTGCAATGCGGTGGCGGAACTGACCACAAAAAGTCCGCTGAGCGAAAGAGAAGTGGCGGAGAGGGCGATTGATCTGGCGCGGGTGCCGCAATCAGTAGCAACGAAACGCGGAGCGGACAGGCGTGCGCACGTCGGATTTTATCTGGTGAGCGACGGAAAGAAGGCGCTGGGCGATGCAATTCAATACGAAAGATCGTGGGCGGATCGCTTTCACACGAGAATTCTGCAATCGGCGGATTTGATTTATCTGACTGGGATTGAACTGGTGACGATCGGCGTCATCGCACTGATATTGGTTGCGTCCCGCGGGAAACTGCCGAGCTTTATCGAGCTGCTGCTGTTTGTGCTACCTGCGATTGAATGCGCGGTGGCCACAGTGAACATACTCGCTACGCAAATGGTGGCGCCGAAAGCGCTGCCGAAACTGGATTTTTCGAAGGGCATTCCGGAAGCGTGCGCAGCGGTGGTGGCTGTGCCGACTCTGCTGATCAGCGAGGAGCAAACGCGAAAAGCGGTGAACGATTTGGAAGTGCGCTATCTGGCGAATCGCGATGCGAATTTGCACTTTGCGCTGCTGACGGATCCGCCGGATTCGGTGAGGCAGTTCGACGAGAAAGACAAACTGGGCGCGTTGTGCTCGTCGCTGATTCAAAAACTGAACTGCAAATACGCGGGCGAGAAGCAGGGTACGTTTTTCCATTTTCATCGCAACCGGACGTACAACTCGGTAGAAAAAGTGTGGATGGGATGGGAGCGGAAGCGCGGAAAGCTGCTGGACTTCAATAAGTTCCTGCTGGGACAGGGCGACAGCTTTTCGTTGAAAACCGGCAACATGCAGGCGCTCGAAAAAGTGAAGTACGTGATTACGCTGGATGCCGATACGCAGTTGCCGCGGGATACGGCGCGAAAGTTGGTGGGAGCGATCGCGCATCCGCTGAATCGGGCTGTGGTTGATCCGACGACGAATACGGTTATCGAGGGCTATGGAATTTTGCAGCCGCGCGTGGAAATCAGCATCAGCTCGGCTTCGCGCTCGCGGCTGGCGGCGATTTTTTCGGGTGACACGGGATTCGATATTTACGCGAAGGCGGTTTCGGACGTTTATCAGGATCTTTTTGGCGAAGGCATTTTCACAGGGAAGGGAATCTACGAGGTGGAAGTGTTCCAGCAAACGCTGGAGCATCGGTTCCCGTGCAACGCGCTCTTGAGCCACGACTTGATCGAAGGAGCTTACGCGCGAGCGGGATTGCTCTCGGACGTGGAAATTGTGGACGATTACCCATCGCATTTCAGCGCATACAGCCGCAGGAAACACCGCTGGGTGCGCGGGGATTGGCAAATTATTTTTTGGCTACTGCCGCGCGTGCCGAATTACTTCGGAAAAATCGTGCGGAATCCGCTGAATCTGGTTTCGCGATGGAAAATCATTGATAACTTGCGGCGCAGCGTGAGCGAATTCGCGACGTTCATTTTGCTGCTGAGCATCTGGCTATTTTTCCCGAAGGACGCGGCGTATTGGACGGTTGCGGCGGTGCTGCTCATCGCGCTTCCCACGTATTTTCAATCGCTGGTTTCGATTGCGAGAGGCGGAAAGGCACGTTTCACACGGGCGTTCTGGAAGAATTTGGCCGCGGATTTCATCAGCGCGAACGAGCGATTGTTTTTCCGTATCACTTTCTTATGCCATCAGGGATTCGTGACCATGGATGCTGTGGTGCGCACACTGATACGGCTTACCATTACGCATCAGAAGCTGCTCGAATGGGAAACGGCGGCGGAGGCGGAGATTGCGGCGAACCGAAAGAAATCGCCGGTGGAAACGTATCTGGACTGGATGCCGCTGCTTTCGTTCGGGCTGGTGGTGGTGATTTTGGCAGTGCGGCCGGAATCGTTTTGGATGGCGGCGCCTTTCCTCGCGCTATGGGCATCGGCTAAGACAATCTGCCGATGGCTGAGCCGGCCTTACCATTCCGCGAAAGAGCAGGGAGCGCCGGAGAAGGCTTTACTGCGGCGGGCGGCGCTGCGGACGTGGCGCTTCTTCCGCGAGCACAGCAATGAGCAAGAGAACTGGCTTATTCCGGACATCGTTCAGGACCACGCGCCAACAATTGCTCACCAAATCTCGACGACCAATCTGGGATTTTTGCTGAACGCGCGATTGGCAGCTTATGACTTCGGCTACATGACGCTGCCGGAGCTGGCGAGCATTACGCAGAAGACATTTGACACCGTGCAGAGGATGGCGAGATTTCGAGGACACCTCTACAACTGGTATCACACGCAGACGCTCGAGCCGTTGACACCGCGGTTTGTCTCGACAGTGGACAACGGAAATCTGGTGTGCAGCCTATGGACGCTGAAGCAGGGGTGCCTGGAGGCCATCGAGAGCCCGATATTTCGCGAGAATTTCTGGAGCGGGCTCGAAGACTACATGGACGCGGTGGCCGATTCGGTGAAGGAAGGTGCGGAAATCGCACGAATTGGGGCGAGGATTCGCGATATGAAGGCGCGGATCGAGTCGCGGCAGGGCAGCGAGGCCATGTGGGTGGACATTTTGCGCGGCCTGGAAGTGGACGGGGCGATTTTGCAGAGAGATGTCTCGCAAATGGAGATCAGCGATGAAGGAAAGTGGTGGTCGCACGAACTCGTGCAGCGCATGAGCCATTTGTCGCGCATGGTGCAGGATTTCGCGCCGTGGGTGCTGCCGGAGATTGCGAAATACCTGCACGCATTCGACGTTGCCGTCGAGAACGTGCCGCTAAAATCGCTGACGCTGCTCTCGGCAGCGGACATGAACGCCCACTTGATCGGGCAACTGGATGAGTTTCTGATCCGTGACGAAATTGATGCGGAGACGCGAGAGACGGCGGAGTCCGTGCGCGAGAGGCTGCGCGTTTCGGCGGCTTTGTGCCGGGAGATGGCGACGAAGTTGGAGAAAATTGCGACGAGCTCGGAAGCGCTGGCGAAGGAGATGGATTTTTCGTTCTTGTACGATTCGCGAAAGCAACTGCTTACGATCGGATACGACGCCGAGCGCGGCTGCCTGCCGGAGTATCACTACGATTTGTTTGCTTCGGAAGCGCGGACGGGAGTCTTTGCGGCGGTGGCCAAGGGAGAGATTCCACAAGAGACGTGGCTGCGACTGCGGAGGCCGTACGCCGCATACGGCAATACGCCCGTGGTGCTCTCCTGGACAGGGACGATGTTCGAATATCTGCTGCCGAAATTGTGGATGAAGAGCTATTCGAACACGATGATCGAGAGGAGCAGCCGGGGAGCTTTGCGCGCGCAGCAGAAGTTCACGCGAGGAGCGCGAGTGCCGTGGGGAATCTCGGAGAGTTCCTGCCTGGATAAAAATCCGGACGGATTTTACCGGTATCACGCGTTTGGCGTGCCCGGGCTGTCGCTGAATGCGCCGAATTCGCGCGAGCTGGTGATTTCGCCATACTCGACCTTCCTCGGCTTGCTCGTGGATGAAGCGAGCGCGACGAAAAATTTGAAGCAGATGGAGCAAATGGGCTGTCTGGGGCCGTACGGATATTACGAAGCGATTGATTTCACACCGTCGCGAGTGGTGGAGGGGAAGCAGTTCGAAATTGTACGGTGCTGGATGGCGCACCATCAGGGCATGAACATGCTGGCGCTGGCGAATGTGCTCTTTGGCGCGCCGATGCAAAGGCGTTTTCATGCCGAGCCGCTGGTGCAAGCGACGGAGAGGCTGCTGCATGAGAAGTTTCCGCGAATGGCCAAGCTAGAACAGGCGGAAAAGGCGAAGGTGACGGCGCGGCAGATCCTTCGAGCGCAGCAGGAGCGGCCGGCGAGCGCGCGATTAAAATCATTGTTTGCCTGGATTCACAGGACGCGGAAAGATGAAGCGGAAGATGCGGCAATGGCCGGCAGTCTGGCTGCAGAACATCACCGGAGCGATTCCTGAATTCAGCAGAGTGCATTTCGCTGGTGAAGATTTAACGCGGTGAGATTCGTCTGCAGTGGAGCTTCGTCGCGCTTGCGAAGCACTTGAGTTTATCCCCGGTTGGCAGCCTTCCGCTCCCGCTAATTTTCGCGTCTTAGATACTTCGCGCCGTGCCGGTATAGTCCCGCCGTCGGCACTGGCCGCACGTGGACGACGACCGCCGGCACAAACACATTGGCCATGCCCGGTGTGTACGGCACGGCCACTTCGATGCGCGCGCCTTCCTCGTACTTATTGCGCGTGCGAAACGCGATTCCTTGCCGCGACACGTTCTCGCAGACGGCCATTTCTTCTTTGCCGGGCCTCTCGCGGACGCACGCGGTGAGATGCGCGTCATACCGCGTCGTTTCACGCCCGGCAGGCGTCGTGGCAATTCTCGTGTCCTTAGTCCTGCGCTGTGTCTCCTCCGTTCTGGAATTTCCTGTCGGCTCGCCTGGCTGCTTCCAAATGGTCGGCGACTCGCACGAGCGGCAGTGCCTTGCGAACAACTTATTAGCCTCAAACTCGATCAGCTCCCGCGAATCCAGATAGGCCAGCTCCTGGCTGCGGCAGTGCGAGCACTGCACCAGCAGTCGCACGACCGCGTCCACTGCTTTCTCAGGCGAAGGAAATTCGATCCCCCAAAAATCCAGTTCCGGATCCACAAACGAAATGCCGTAAGCACCTCCGCTTTCCGTCTCGCTTTCGCAAGCGACCACTCGCACGTCGGCCTGCCGGCTCGATCCATCCGCGAGCCGCCTTTTCACGGCGAAGATTTGTTGTGGATTGAGTTTGTGGTTCAGCTCGATCAGCGCGCCGTGCCGATTCACCACAATGGTGCGCGCTGCCTCGAGAAACGCGCGTCCTTGCGCGTCCGTCCCGCTCGTCTCCAGAGCAAAGGAGATTGAAATCCGGTCACTGCGGCGGTTGCTTCGCGAATCCATCCTGCCCTCTAAAAGATTCGTTACGCGCCAAACTTACCACAGCCGTAATCGCCCGTTGTGGAAGGAAAATCGAAAGTTTCCGCCGGCGAACCTCCGCTCAGCCGATTTCGAAGGGTTGCTCCAGCGAAGCGCTCGGTCCGGTGAACAGCTTCGCGCCATCCTCAGTGATGTGCATGCAATCTTCGAGCCTCACGCCGAATTCGCCGGGAATGTAGACTCCCGGCTCATCGCTGAAAGTCATTCGTGGTTCCAGCGCGAGAGTGTCGCCACCGACAAGATAAGGCCACTCGTGGTCGTCCATCCCGATACCGTGTCCCAGCCGATGCCCAAAGTACTTGTAGCCCGGCCCGTAGCCCGCATCTTCAATCACCTTGCGCGCCGCCGCGTCCACCGACTGCGCTTCGACTCCCGGACGCGCCTGCTTCAATGCCGCAGCCTGCGCGCGATGCACGATTTCAAAAACTCTTTTCATTTTTTCCGCCGGCTTGCCCAGCACGAACGTCCGGCTGATGTCCGAATGGTAGCCCTCGACGGTGCAGCCGCCGTCAATAAGAAGAATTGTTCCTTCCTCCACTTTTTGTGGCTCGATGGAGCCGTGTGGCAGAGCCGAATACGGTCCGACCTGCACGCCCGCGCTTCCCTTGAATCCCAGTTGCGTGTGCGCGTCCTCGACCATCCGCGCAAAATTCTGCTGCGTCATCCCCGGCTTCATCGAACGCCACGCCGCTTCGTACGCTTTGATGGTTACGGTATTGGCCAATTGCAGCAGTTCAATTTCATGCTGCGTCTTGTGCATCCGGCATCCCGCGGTGACGGGAGTTGCGCTGGTGAAGGTCACGCCCGGCGCGGCGTGGGCCACTCCGTCGCTCTTTACGAACCAAACCGTCTCTTCGATTCCGATTTTTCCGTTCACGATTCCGCGGTCTTTCAGTCCTTGCGCGACCCGCTCGTACGGACTCTCGTTCTCCTGCCAAATGCGCATATCGGGATGACCTGCGAATGGGCCGCGTTGAATTTGCTCTCGCGCGCGACTCTCCTCGAATCCCGCGCAAACAAAAAACGGCTCGCCTGTGGCCGGCAAAATCAATGTGAACGTCCGCTCGCTCAGCCACCAGTCAATGTCGGCGAAGTATTTCATCGAAGTTCCGCCGATGAGCATGATGGCGTCAATGTGGTTCTCGCGCATCAGCCGGCGGGCGCGCTCCAGCCGCTCCTGCCGTTCCGCCACGCTGATCGGCTTCGCCTGCGCACGCATGGACTTCAGTTCCGCAATCGCCGGAGGCAGAGCTCCGCATCCTGGCGCTTCTTGCGCAACGCTCAGCCGTGAAGCGAGCGGCGTGCTCGCTGCAATTCCCGCAATCTGGAAAAATCGCCGCCGTGAAAGCATAAGTTTGCCTCCGCGCACCGCATCATACGCGCCCTTTTCGTCGTTTGGAGCGTTTTTTTGAATCGAAGCCCGAACTGACTCCTGCCTCGGCGCCCACTTGCGAGCTGTTGCGCAGACATGCGAAAATCATCAGCAAATACCGTGTCCGTCGAGCTTGGCGCGGCTGCGGCGATATCGTCTAAAGGTTAGGACGGAGCCCTCTCAAGGCTCAAATCCGGGTTCGAGTCCCGGTATCGCTACCAAAACGCCGCAAATTTCCGCTACTGCAAATGCAGTCCATCATCGGCTCGCTTTGAATCTTCCCGTGATTGCGCGAATCGCAGCGCCAGAGTATATTGACGGCGCTTTACGCGATCCCCGAAGCTCGTGAATTTGCATCCTCAGGAGGGACTGTGGCCAGGAAAGCGTTGATACCTCTCGCAGCAATCTTTCTGTTGTTCGCCATTCCTATGAAGGCCCAAGCGCCATCCGTCTCGGATGTGTACGCGCAAATCCGCACCGAAGAAACCAATAATTCCAAAATCATGTGGATTATTCACGAAATTGCGGACGTTCACGGCCCGCGACTGACCGGCACTCCTAACCTCAAAGGCGCTGACGATTGGGCCGTTAAAACGATGGCCTCGTGGGGCATGGTGAACACTCATCTCGAGCCGTGGACATTTCAGCCGCCCAGCGCGGCCACTCCTGTGCCGGGATGGGAGAATGTCGAACTGCGGGCCGAGGCAGTTGCGCCGTTTTATTCTCCGCTAATTGTCGAGCCTCTGGCGTGGACTCCCAGCACCAAAGGCGTGGTCACTTCTAAAGTTGTCCTGATTGACCCGCCCGGGCTCGCGCTTCCGCGCGGCGGTGGATTCAATTTCTTTGGCAACGAACCCAAGCCGCAGGAACCGAAATGGGCCGCACCGCCAATGCCCGCGGAGAATACGCCCGAGCCGAAGCAGCCCACGCAGGACGAACTCGATGCTTATCTGAATTCTGTGCGCTCCAAAGTACACGGCGCTATCGTTTTCGTTGGAAAGCACGTCGAAGTGCCTGAAGACATGTACCCCGCGCCCATGCGCCGGTCGGAAGATTCATGGAAAGAGCGCTTCGCCACGAAAAATCCACGCCCATTCCGTTTTCCTCAGCAGCGCCGTTTGCCCGAGGGCCAGCTTTCGCGCGCGGAAGTCTCTCGCCAGGTGGATCAGTTTCTCGTGGACAATGGCGCGCTTGTTCGCGTCAATGATGCCGGACGTGCTCACGGCGTGATCGTCGCTCAGCAAAACAGCACCTATGACTGGACGCGAACCGTCCCCACGCTCGTGATGCGCAACGAAGATTACGGCCGCATCTCGCGCATTCTTGATGACGGCACGCCAGTCACTCTGCGCATCAACATTCAAAACAAGGAATATCCGAGCGGGACGACGGTCTATAACGCCATTGGAGAAATTCCCGGTAGTGACAAGAAAGATGAAATTGTGATGCTCGGCGGGCATTACGATTCGTGGCACGATGCCACCGGCGCGACCGACAATGGCATCGGCTCGTCCATGATGCTTGAAGCCGTGCGTCTTCTCGCCGCGTTGCACGTCAAGCCGCGCCGCACCATTCGCGTTGCGCTTTGGAGCGGCGAGGAGGAGGGCCTGCTTGGTTCTCTTGCTTACGTCAGCCAGCATTTCGGCAGCTTTGAAAACCAGAAGCCCGAATACGCCAAGCTCGATGCCTATTTTAATATTGATTCCGGCACCGGGAAGCCGCGGGGTGCTTCCGTGTTTGGCCCACAAAGCGCCGCCGATGTAGTTGGAGACGCCATGAAGCCGTTCGCCGATTGGGGCTTCATGGGCGCCGTCGCGACAAACAGCCGCCGCACCGGGGGCACCGACAGCACATCATTCAACAATGCGGGGCTGCCAGGAATCGGACTGGCGCAGGATTCCTTCGATTACGGCTCCTTCACGCACCACACCAACCTCGATACCTACGAGCGGATTTATGAGGAGGACGTTAGGGAAGGCGCAGTAGAAATCGCATCCGCCGTCTATGCTGTCGCCATGGCGGATGAAATGGTTGCCCGATTCGCGGACAGTCAGATGCCGAAGCCTGTTCCCGAACCCGGTCCCGGCTCCGAGGCCAGCAAAGTTCGCCACGTGCCAGCGAAGTAGCAGCCTGTGGCGTGAAAAAGCGCTATGAGCGGGGAAAATCAGGCTAAAGAAGAAACGGGAATTCGCTGGGCGCGTTCGCGGAGGTTGTAGCGCATGCGGACGCTGAGAAAAATCCGGCCGCAGGAAGTGTCGAAAAAAATCGCCAGTTCTTCCATGTCGGACTTGCTCTGAACCGGTTCATCCGCGCTGTATTGCTCCGGCGGGAACACTTTGAATTCATAACCATGGTCATTTAGCAGAGTGACGGCGTTGCCGATCATCATGTTGGCGAGTTCGTGAACGGTTTCGCGGACGGTTTCATCGGCGGCTTCGACCTTCTGGCCGGAAAGCGCTGAGGCGATGCGAATCGCCGTTTCGGGTGCCATGTCCACGACGATGCGGCCTTCAATGTCCCCATGAATGGAAATGCGCGCGGCGTAACCTCGCGGTCGATAGTCCTCCTGATCCATTGTGAGATCGCCAATTTTGGCGGGGCCGTCAAGAGCGGTGGCGAGAACGCAATCGGCGGCGCTGATGAATGGCTGAATGAGCTGCATTTTCATGAGCGCACCTCCACGGGCGCGGCGGGCACGCCGGCAGTGTCGTCGTTGAGCACGTAGCGAATGATTTCGTAGAGCACGTCGGGCTTGACGGGCTTCTGGACAAAATGGCGCGCGCCTTTTTGCAGGGCCGCGAGAATGTTGTCCTGATAGCCGACGGAAGAGACCATGACGATGCGGGCGTCGGGATTTTGGCGGACAATGCGCTCTACAGCCTCGATGCCCTCCATCTGCGGCATGGTGACGTCCATCAGCACGATGTCCGGCTTCACGCGGCTGTATTCGGTGATAGCCGTGCAGCCATCGCCCGCTTCGCCGGCAACCTCGCCGCCGAAGGATTCGATCATGCGCCCGAGATTTTTCCGCGCGAACACAGAATCGTCCACGACGAGATAGCGGACGGGCTGATTATCGTTTTTGCGCGTTAACGGCGTAAAGGATTTCATAGGACATCTCCTCGACCGACAGTAGAAAAGTTGTGCGCGGAAACCTGAGGTTCAGCGCACTGGGCGTACAGAAAACTGGGCAGAGCTTCCAATTCGATGGTGCGAACGATATGGCCGCGTGAAACAGCGCTGCGCGGCATACTGTCTACAACGCAGGAAGCAAAATCCTGAGCGATGGTGAGGCCGCCGGCCTCTTTCACGGAGCGGGCGCCTTCGGCGCCATCGTCGCCCATGCCGGTCATGAGGACGGCGATGGATTGCGGACCGCATTCTTTCGCGACGGAGCGGAAAAGCACGTCGGCGGACGGGCGGTGGCCATTGACGCGCGGAGATTCGGAAACGACGGCGATGAAACCATTCGGCGTGTGGCGCGCGAGCAGATGGCGGTTGCCCGGGCAAATGAGAGCGCGTCCGGCGAGAAGCTCGTCGCCGGAGTGGGCCTCGTGAACTTCGATCAAAGAGTTTTCGTCCAGCCGCTTGGCGAGCATTTCGGTGAAACCCGCAGGCATGTGCTGGGCAATCAGCAGGCAGCCGGCGAAATCCGGCGGAATTTGCGAGAGCAGATATTCGAGCGCGTTCGGCCCGCCGGTAGAGATTCCGATGGCGACGATGCGAGTGGGAGGCTGATGGGCTTTGATTTTTGAAACGTGAGCCTTAAGGCGAGCCGAAGGAATTTCGGCAATCATCTTGGGAATGCGAGAGAACGCCGCGGCTTTGATTTTGAGCGCGAGCTGCTGAGCGATCTCCTCGAGTTCGCCGGAAGCAGCATGCGCGGGCTTGGTGACGAAGTCGAAAGCGCCGAGGGCGAGAGCTTTTAGCGTGAGTTTAGCTCCCTCATGCGAATGAGCGCTGAAGAGAATCACCGGCAAACGGTAGCGGCGCGTGATCTCGCGCATCATGGCGATGCCGTCCATGCGGGGCATTTCGAGATCGAGCGTGATTACGTGGGGCTTGAGTTCCGCGATTTTTTTCAAGCCGAATGAGCCGTCCATGGCTGTGCCGACGACTTTGATGGAGCCGTCGCGCTCGAGGATCTGCGGAATGAGCTTCCGCATGAGAGCAGAATCGTCAACGACGAGGACGCGAATCGGCTCGCTCATGCGATCGCTCCCAGCGCAGGGGCGCGGCCAATTTGATTGGCGACAGCGATGATATTCAAAATCAGCACAACGGTGCCGTCGCCGAGGATGGAAGCGCCGCTCACGATGTCCGAAGCGGCGAGCGAATCATCGAGGCTTTTGATAACCAGCTCTTCTTCGCCGACGAGCGAATCCACCATAAGGCCGAACTTGCGTTCTCCAGCGCCAATGACGATGACAAAAGTTTTCTTCCCGGCGGCGCGCGGGCCGGGAGCCTGCAAAGAAATCACCGTAAGCAACTGATCGCGAAGGCGAAGAACCACGCGATTATCCACATAGTGGAGATCGACATCGTTTATGCGTGCGATTTCGACTACGTTGGAAAGCGGCGCGGCGTAGAGTTTTCCGCCGATGCGGAAGAGGAGCGATTGAATGCTGGCCAGAGTGAGCGGGACCATCAGGCGAAATTTCGTGCCCGCGCCCGGAGTGCTTTCAATTTCGACAGTGCCTTTGAGGCGCTCGACTGCGCTCGCGACAACGTCCATACCGACGCCGCGGCCGCTGGTCTCCGTGATTTCATCGGCAGTGCTTAGGCCGGGCTGGAAAATCAAACGCATGGCTTCGGAGTTCGACAATTTTTCGGCGTCAGAGGCGGAGATTGCACCCGCTTCGACTGCGCGGCGCACAACTTTTTGCGTGTTGATGCCGCGGCCGTCGTCGGAAACTTCAATGACCATCTGATTGCCTTGATGGTAGGCGTTAAGGTGAATGACGCCGACTTTTGCTTTGCCGAGCGCCTGGCGTTCGTTCGGTGATTCGATGCCGTGATTCACAGCGTTGCGAACAATATGCGCCAACGGTTCGGCGAGAGCGTCGAGAATGCCCTTGTCGAGGTCGGTAGCTTCACCGGAGATTTGGACGGTGACGTCGCGGCCACACGATTTCGCGACGTCGCGAACAATTCGCGGGAAGCGGCGGAAGAGTTGCTCGACCGGAACCATGCGAATTTTCATCACGGAGCGCTGGAGTTCTTCGAGGACGCGAGATTGGATAGCGAGAGCGTCCGCGAAGCTGCTGCGCAAGGGATCTTTGGCGTAACGTTTGTCGAATTCGAGGATGGTGCGATGCAGCATGGACTTGCCGATGATGAGTTCACCGATGAGATTGAGCACGGTGTCGATACGTTCTGTGTCGACGCGCAAAGTGCGGGCTTGCAGCTCCTGTTGGGTGGAGATTCTCTCGCGAGGAGCGGCGCCAGTCGCGGTGCCAGTCTCCAGCGCGTTGAGCGGCGTGGCATGCGATGCTGCTGCGCCGGAGGCTCTGGCTTCTGCCTGAAGAACAACGTCAAGAAGATCTTGAGCTCGGTCGTCGGCGCTGAAAAGTTCATCGGCTGTGGCGCGAGCGATAACTGATGGAATCCTGCATTTGTGAAGGAGAGTATCGCGCGAATGGCGCGTCGCTAGAGCGGCTTCCATGCGCGCGGCGTCCGCAGCGGCTTCGGCGTCGGAGGGATGGAGCGCGAGAATTTCGCCGAGGCCCTGAAGAACGGAACGGGCCATGTGAAAAGCGGCGGAGCGCATTCCGCTTGTGGGATCGAATTCGAGAGCGATATTGAAAACGCGCTCTCCACGACTGAGGCGCTGCTCGATTTGCGCGCGCTGCGAATCGCTCCAGTCAAAACGCACAGTGGATTCCGCAACGGGCGAGCGCGCGGGAGAGGAATTCGACGATTGCGTGATGCGTCGAATCTGTTCACGGAGCTCATTGCCAGAGGAAGGCTGGACGCCGGCGCGGTATGCGCTGAGCATTTCGCGGAAAGTGTCGGCGGCGGTGAAAATCACATCCACGATGGCATGCTGCATTTCGGCGGCGTGCTGAGGATTGAGCGCATCCTCGAGTTCGTGAGCGAGCGCGCTCAGCTCGCGGAAGCCGCACGCGGCGGAGTCTCCTTTTAATGTGTGAACCACGCGACGGACGCCGCGCACGATTTCGGAATCGCCGGGAGCTTTTTCGAGTTGCAAGCCGAGTTCATTAAGCTGCTGAAGCAGCTCTTCGGCGCTCTCGAAGAAGAGTTCACGAAGCTCAGCGGCGCGATCGTCAGGAAAGAGGTTCATCACGGCGCCTCGATCCGTTGATACGCGGTGCCATTATTTTCGTGGATCATCTTGAACTTGCTGGTGAGGCCGAAAAGGCTTTCGGCGTGGCCGACGAAGAGATAACCCTCAGGATTCAGGCAGCGATAGAATTTTTCGATGAGGCGTTTCTGCTCGGCTTCGTCGAAGTAGATCATGACGTTGCGGCAGAAAATGACGTCGTTCCCCTGCGGCAGGAATTCCGTCTTTAAATTATGAAAGTCGAATTGGACGAAATTTTTGAGCGCGGGCTTGACGGCATATTTGTCGCCTTGCTTATCGAAATAGCGCAGACGGCAGGTGTAATCCACAGTTTCCATTTGCGATTCGGTGTAAAGGCCCTGTTGCGCTTGCAGCAGCGCGGAGTAGCTGATGTCAGAAGCGACGATTTCGACTTTCCACGGTGGAGGAATGAGCGGCTTGGGCGAAGACATCTCCAGCGGAAACGGATTGCGCAAATAGTAGTAGGCGAGCGCGTCGCAGATCTTGATGGCCATAGTGTAGGGTTCCTGGCCAGTGGAGCAGCCGGCGCTCCAAAAACGTAGGGAAAAGTCGCGGCGCTCCTGCTTGCGACGCAGAAGATTTTCCAGGACGACTTTGGAAAACAAATCCATCTGCGGCAGATTGCGGAAGAAACTAGTTTCGTTAACCGTGAGATTTTCGAGAAGCGCGGCCAATTCCTTTTTGCCTTCATGGCTGGTCAGCAGCCGATAGTAGCTGTAGAAGGAATCCATGTTGCAGGCTTTGAGGCGGCGCTGGAGGCGGTCGCGGAGGAAATGGATGCGGTGCTCGTCAAAACACATGCCGCATTCCTGATAGACGAGAGTTTGCAGGAGCTTGAGTTCAGGCTCGGTGAGAGGTACCGGAATTGTCAGCGTGGCCATAAATTCTCGCGTGTACGGACCGGCGCAGCCGGAATGCAATCCGTCATCAGACAGAATTCTCCACATTCTGCAAAAGCGATGCGGCCGACTCGGGAGAGCTATTCAGACTATTCAAGTGATTCAGATTGCCGCTCTGCAAAACGCGATTCAGGTCCAGGAGAATGACCAGCCGGTCTTTCAATTTACCGACTCCGGTGACGTAGTCCGCTTCCGCGTTGAGGAAAACGGAGCCGGGCAGTTCGATGTCCGAAGGAGCAATTTTCAGGACCTCGGAAGCGGCGTGAACGATGAGTCCAACGGTGCGGGTTTCCAGTTCGACGACGACGATGCGGTTCTTTTTGTCGGGCGGGATGTTTCCTTCGCCAAATTTCTTGCGCAGATCCACGACGGAGATGATTTTGCCCCGCAGATTGATGACGCCTTCAAAGAACTGATTGGAATTGGGAACCGGCGTTATCTCGGGGACGCGCACGATTTCGCGCACGATGGAGATAGGAATGCCGTAGGTTTCGCGGCCGATTCGTAATCCGACGATTTGGAGTTCTTTGGGCATGGAGAAGAGCTACGCGCGGACGAGGTCCGAATCGTAAGAATCCTCGGAGAGCGAGTGTTCCTCGGATTCATCGCGCTCGCGCCAAGAAGATTTATGTTCGCCGGATTGGCGCTCGATGCGGAAGCGGTTCATGCTCTCAAGCAGGACGCGCGAAAGTTTGGACATCTGTTCGGCCGTGGCGGCAAGCTCGGTCGAGCTGGAAGTAGACTGTTGGACGAGTTCGCGCATTTTTTCCATGGCGCGAACGACGCCCTGCGCGCCGGAAGCCTGCTCTTCGACGGAGGAGTTGATTTCCTGAGTAATTTCCGTCAGGCGCGTGGTGGCTTTGGCGATTTGCGACGAGCCGCTGGATTGCTCGTTTGTGGCCGCGCCGATTTCCTGCGCAAATTTGTAGACTTCGGTCACGACGTTGGAAATTTTGCCGAAGGCTTTGTTGAGATCGAGGCCGAGGAGAAGGCCTTCCTGCACCATGTTGGTGCTGGTGGTCATGTTGTTGACGGCCTGGCGGGCTTCTTCCTGGATTCCCTGAATTAGTTCGGCAATTTCTTTGGTAGACTGCGTGGATTTTTCGGCGAGCTTGCGGACTTCATCTGCGACGACCGCGAAACCGAGGCCGTGCTCGCCGGCGCGGGCGGCTTCGATGGCGGCGTTGAGCGCGAGGAGGTTGGTTTGCTCGGCGAGATCGTCAATGACCTCGACGATTTTGCCGATGTTGTCCACGCGCTTGCCGAGGACGCCGATGATTTCGGAGGAGGATTGAATCGAAGCGTTGGTGCGATTCAATCCGTCGGTAGTTTTTTCCATTGCGGAAATTCCGGTTTCGACTTCCACGCGCGAGCGGTGGCAGATGTCCAGAAGAATTTTTGCCGTGTCTGCGACACGCTGGATGGAAGCGACCATCTGTTCGATGGAAGCGGAAGTTTCGGCGACGCTGGAAGCCTGAACTTGCGTATTCTTGACGACGTTTTGGACGTTGATACTCATTTCGTGCATGGTGCTGGTGACTTCATCAATCGCGGCGGCGGCCTGCACGCTGACCTTCGCGGACTCTTCGGAGGCGGCGGCCATTTGACTGGCACCGGCAGCGACCTGCCCCGCCGTGTCGCGAACGCGGCGAACAATTTCGCGCAAGCCGCGCGACATCTGCGAAAAAGCCCTGGCCATGGTGTCGCGCTTCGAGAGCGGTTCTACCTCGACGGCGAGTTCACCCTTGGCGACGGCAGCGGAAACGCCGGCCATGCGCTTGAGATGCGAAACCATGGAGCGGAAATTGTCTGCGAGGCGGCCGACTTCGTCCTGGCGGTGAATATCAATTTTGTGTTCGAGGTCGCCGGCATTGCCTATTTCGTGCGCAACTTCAATGAGATGGTCAAGCGGTTCGGTAATGGATTTCGCGGTGTAGTAAGCAATTCCCAACCCGAGCAGGATGGCGATGATCATGCCGAGCGAACTGCCGATCGTGCTGATCGAACTGGCTCGAACGGCGGAAGCATTGGCGATGTCGAGCGAATGATTGATTTGATTGTTCGCGTCTTCGAGCTCCTTCGCGGATTTTCCAACGTATGATCCCGGCTTCTTTTCCAGATAGGAAACCTGCAAATCGGCAACCGTAGCGTTTCCGGCATCGACTTGATGACGCTTGGTAATCAAGGGCTGTGCGAAATTCTGGTTCCAGTCTTGCTCCGTGGCGCCCACATCGTTCAGAGCATTGCGCAGGATGTCGTTGTCCGTGGAGGCTTCGGCCTTGGCCAAGTAATCCATGAGATCGGCTTCCTGCTTATTCATCTGGGCTTCGAGGCGAGTATCGCCGCTGAGCAGGAAATTTCGGAGATCGAGGCGAGCTTGCATCATCTGATAGCGCACTGAAGCAATGGTTTCAATGCTCTTGTCTGTCGAGGCAGCCTTATTGCGGACAGAATGCTCGCGGAAAATCGCCGAGAGGTTTACGACGAAGACGATCAAGACGAGTAGAAGAACTGCTCCGAAACCGGAGTAGAGCTTTTTGCCAATGGTCATTCCAATGCGCCTCCGCGGGGCGCGCGGTGAGAGAGGATCGCGCGCGTGCCGTAATAAGAACTACTGCTGGCCGGTGAAATCGAATTCGACGACTTCCGTGGTTTCCTTCGGCCCTGATTCGAATTTCCAATTCTTGAGCGCTCTTTCAGCGGCCTGGATAAGCAGAGGGCTGCCGCCGACGGCGTGAGTGCTTTTGACGTGCCCATCCGGTTCGACCAGGGCCTCGATTTTGACTTTTCCGGTGATATTCATCTGCCGGGCGACTGCCGGGTAGTCGGGCACGATCTTGTGGCTGACTTTCCTCTTGGTGGTTATGGTTTGCCCCTGGGTGGGCCACGGCATTGCAGCAGCGAGGGCCAGTAACGCGAACAAAGTGAGTTTAAGGATGATTCGGCCGATGTTCACAGAAATAGCTCCTTGGAATGAGTTTCTATGGATGCCAAGAGGGAGAGAATGCAAACAGTATACCAGTTCCAGTACCAGTGTGCGGAGAGCATATCAATTCGTAAACTACAGTGGTGATTGGAGTTAACTAGAGCTTGCAGTTGGCGCTGCGAAAGGGAGGTTTGACGATTTGTCTCAGAAGCGGTCCGCCAGCTTGCGCTTTGTCTCAGTATGAGAATTCATTCTTTCCTGCGGGATGCCTGATTCAGCACTCAGACTACGACGTTTGTTTGACTCAAAATGAGATTGCGCGATAGGTTGAGATGAAAATTCCCGAGGAAAACGGGGCAGCTTTCGCGTTCTATGTGTGCAAACTCGAAATCTCAAAGGACCAAATCACGCAAGGACAAGCAAAGCATAGGTATCCGCCCGCTTGCGCTGGTGCTGAAACCGTCCATGCGCCTGCCGGAGTTCGTGGCCGAGTTTACCTTGCGGGCGGGGCAGGTGCTCCGTGCCCAGACGGCGGCGCTGGCACTGGCGCACGGAGAGCGGCTGGAGACCGTGCTGGCGAACGATCTAGAAGGGCGGAAAGGCGAGTTCGACTGGAAAATTCTGAATGAGGGCATGACGAAGCTCGCGGCGAGCAGAAAGGGAATTGTTGAGGGAAGTGCGGCAGAGCTGCTGGACGCGCGTTTTTCGAGCTGGAGAAGAATCTGGTTCATGCGGTTGAACGGCACGGACTGCGATTTATTGGGGGCTCTGTGCCTGATGGATTGTTCGAAAAGGCCAAGCCGGGAAGAGCGGAAACTGCTCGAAATGCTCGCGGGGCATGCTTCGATTGCGCTGGAGAATTCGCGGCTGTTTTCCCGAATTGAGCATTCGAAGCGGCAGTGGGTGGAAGATTTCGACGCGATCAACGATTTGATTGTGGTGCATGATCCGACGAACGTGATTATTCGCGCGAACCGCTCGGCTGCGGATGCGCTGGGCTGTGTTCCCTCCGAGATGGTCGGAAAGACCACGGCAATATTAAAAACGATTGCGCCAGACTCATCGGGGACGGCGTGTCCTTTCTGCTCAGGAAAAGAAAAGGAAGAAAAGGACTTGGTCATTAGCGCCGGCGCACGGTCGCTGCTGATCTCCACGTCGCGGATTGGGACGGACGAAGGATCGCGCACGATTCACGTGCTCAAAGACATTACCGAGCAGCGACGGTATCAGATGCAACTGCAACGAGAGAGAGATTTCAATACGAAAATTCTGAACAGCACGCAGAGCATGATTGTCGTGCTGGATACGGCGGGACTGGTGAGCTTTGCGAACCGGCGCTGCTATGAATCGGGCTACACGAAGGAAAATCTGCTGGGAAGGCGGTTTTCAGAACTGATTGCGGGAGAGCGCAAGAAAACTTTCGACCGTGCGTTTGAGAGCGCGGTGAACGGAATTGCGTCGGAAAATCTGGAATTGCCGCTGCGCCGGGAAAACAGGAACACGGGGCAGTTCTCGCTGACGTTCAGCCCGATGCGGGACGAACGGGGACGGGTGAACAGCATCATCGTGGTGATTACGGACATTACGGATGCGGCGGTTTTGCAGGCGCAACTGCGTCACAGCGAGAAGATGGCTGCGCTGGGGCAGATGGTGTCCGGCGTGGCGCATGAAATCAACAATCCGCTCGCGGCGATCGTCGGATATTCCGACCTGCTGCTGGAGGACGCGAATGTGCCTGTATCAAGCAAAGAGGAGCTGCGCATTATTTCGGTAGAGGCGGAACGCGCGAAGGAGATTGTGCAGAACCTGCTGCGTTTCGCGCGGCAAATGCCGCCGAAGCGCGAGAGAGTGGACGTGCATACGGTGTTGCAGCAGGTGTTACAGCTACGGACTTGCGGAGCGGCGGGCGAGGGCGTCGGAGTTGTCGAGCAGTTTGGAAAATCGCTGCCCAATATTTTTGGAGACGCGCAGCAATTGCAGCAGGTGTTTCTGAATGTTCTGAACAACGCATATGACGCAATTCATGAAACAGGGCGGGCGGGACGAATCGAAATTGAAACCAGCCAGCGCAATGGCTGGGTGGAAATCGCGATCCGCGACAATGGATCCGGAATCAGCGATACCGCGCGAATTTTCGAGCCGTTTTACACGACGAAGGAAGTCGGAAAGGGAACGGGTCTGGGATTGAGCATTTGCTATGGAATCGTGCGGGAGCATGGAGGGGAAATTTTTTGCAGAAATAATTCGGACGGCGAAGGCTGCACATTTGTCGTGCAGTTGCCTGCTGCGAAGAGCGTGAGCGGCGAGTTGAGCCGGCAGACTGCTGGTTCGAGAGTGTAAGGGAATGCAAATGAAAGGGCAGAACCAGAGAGCATGACGGCAAATGAAATGCGGATTCGTTTCCTGGTCGTTGACGATGAGGCGTCAATCCGCAAATTATGCATGACTATCGGAGAGAAATTGGGATTCGCTGTTTCGGAAGCCGAGAACGGCGAGGCGGCGCTGGCCTGCATCGAGAGTGAGTCGCCGGAGATCGTAATGGCGGATCTGAAATTGCCGCAGATGAGCGGTGTCGAGCTGCTGCGCAGAATCAAGACGAGTCATGCGGCTACGGAAGTCGCGATCATGACGGGACACGGCACGATCGAGTCAGCCGTCGATGCGATGAAGCTGGGCGCTTACGATTACATTGAAAAACCGTTCCGCGTAGAGAGAATGCGTTCGCTGCTGCAGAGAATGTCGGAAAAAGTGCAGCTGGTGGCGGAAAATCATTTCTTGCGAGAGCGCGTGGATGCGGAGGAGCGGCTCGATGGAATTGTAGGGAATTCAGCGAAGATTCAGGACGTGCTGCGGATGGTAGCGCGGCTGAAGGATTCGAATACGCCGGTGCTGATTACGGGCGAGAGCGGCACAGGGAAGGAACTTGTCGCGCGGGCCATTCATTTTCGCGGGCCAATGGCGCAAAAACCATTTGTGGCGGTGGATTGCGGCGCGCTGGTGCCCACGCTGATGGAGAGCGAGCTGTTTGGACACGAGAAGGGAGCGTTCACCGGCGCGCTGAAATCGAAGGCGGGGCTTTTTGAAGCGGCGAACGGCGGGACAATTTTTCTGGATGAAGTGGGCGAGCTGCCGTTGGAGATGCAGGCGAAACTGTTGCGTGTGCTTCAGGAAAAGGAGATCCGGCCAGTCGGGAGCAACGAAAAGATTCCCGTGGATGTGCGCGTGATTGCCGCGACGAACCGGGACTTGGACGCGGCGTATCGCGCGGGAGCGTTTCGCAAGGATCTGTTCTTCCGGCTGAATGTGGTGACGATTCACATGCCCGCGCTGCGCGAGCGGCGTTCGGATATTCCGGCGCTGGTGCGGTGTTTTCTGGAGCGGCACGCGTCCGGGGAAAATGTTCAAGTGAGCGCGGCGGCGATGAAGGCGCTCTTGCAGTACGAATGGCCGGGAAACATTCGAGAGCTGGAGAATTCCGTAGCACGTGCGCTGGCTCTGGGGGACAGGCGAGCCATTGGATTGCAGGATCTGCCGCCGTCGCTTATTTCGCGAAACGGCGATGAACTTCGAAGCGACGACCCGAACGCGCTTACGCATACGGCTCTGGCGGACATCGAGCGGACGACGATTGAACGCGTGTTCGAGCAGGCCGGCGGAGACAAGACGCTTGCGGGCAAGATGCTGGGCATTAGCCGGGCAACGCTGTACCGGAAACTGAAGCAGTATCAGATACCCCTGCGGCGGACGCGGGGCACAGTTGCGGCAAGCATGAAAGAGTAGGTAACGCAAAACTTCGCGCGGGAAGGACTCATCTTTAAAGTATTGTACTAATCTGGTGCATTTTTACCTTGGGGAAAGTGCGTATTTCTTGCGATTAGAAATGCACTGACGCTGTATTTTCTGTGACTTACGTGGACGTCTAATTTTTCATAGGACTTGCGATTAGAGTGCTGAACTTTGGTTGAAGGCTAGTGGGCACGACCGTGGCGACAAGGATGGACCACTATGAGCGAATTAGGGGTTCTTGCCTCGATCGTACCGACGAAGGCCGTGAGACAATCTGTCGCAATCTGAGAAACAGAAGAAATTCTTCTCTTCGGCCTGCCGATTAGCTGTTCATTTTCAGTAGCTTACATTAACAATCCCTCACCAATCTTTGGCCGCAGGCGTGCTTTGCTTAGTGGTTGGGCCCGGGGTGTGGTGTAGTCCGAGGACGGCCAAATGAGCAATCTCACAGGCAAACCGCCGGCGGCGGAGAAACCAGCGCGCGGGCCAGTAATGGCGAAAGCGGAGGCGATTGCCGCCGCTTGGGCGGAGGCGCGAGAAGTTTACCCGGTGTATTCCTACCTGGCGATTCAGTTCCATTTCGGAGTGCCACCCGTGCTGGAGTCCGCGCTTTCGGTTGCGTGTCCCGCATCGGATGTTTTCACGAAGGTGACTGGCTGGCTCGACAAAATGGATTCGCAGATCCGCACGAATCAGTTGCGGCAGCTTCTGCATTCGATGCGGGAAATCCGGCCGGAATGCCTGCGCGCGTTGATTTTGCGATTATTGCGGCGTCCGGAGAAGACTCCGACGGATCGCGACAATGTTGACCTGCTGCTGGCGACGTATTTTGCGCTGTGCGCGCCAGAGGATTTGTACTCCTGCGAAATCACGCTGCCGGACGTTGCGCAAGTGCTGCATGGCGTTCTGGAAGATGCGGACGCGACGGAATTGGAATGGTGCGAGCCGCTCAATCAAGTGCTGGACGTGATGAAGCGCTGCCAGGGATTGCGGCAGGTGTTTCAGACAAAATTGCTGGAAAAAGGGCGCGAGCTGAAGGACGCAGCGGGATTCATGTTTTACGATCCGGCGGCGCTGGTGGCGTTCACGCGCTTCAATTTTCTGGCGCGGCGGACATTTTTCCGACTGTTGCACGCCGATTTGCGCGCGATTCGCGAAGGGCTCGCGGAGCTTGAGAGGCGCGGGATATTCGCGGTGGATTGCCGGGCCGCTGGATTGGGTATGCAGGAAGGCACCGCGCATTTGCGCGAGATTTCACTCTCGTGGAGGCAGCCGATATCGGCAGATTACGCGGATGGGTCTGCGAACAGGACGTTTGAGCAACTGCTTGCGATTCGCGCGGCGGTAGAGCGGGCGCAAGGGATTGCGCCGCAGGAAGTGGAACTCCCTAAATTCAAGCTGCCAACCGCGCAGAAACCACAAGCGGCCGTGCCGAGCATTCCGGCAAGTCCGGCGAAGATAGCGAATGTGCCGGAACGGGCGGTTCCTGCGAAACCGGCAGAGCCGAAGAAACCAGCGGTTTCGGCAATTCCGAAGCCAAGCGCGCCGGTTCTCGTTAAAACGCAAACAGTCCCGAGCGCTCCCGCAAAAGCTATGCCGACGCAGGGCCAAGCACCAACTGCTGCACCGAAAATGCCAACGGTTTCTGCTTCGCGAGGCACAGAGCCGATTGCTGTTCCGAAACCGCCGAATGGCGCGGAGCGGAACCAAATCGCGCCGACAGCAGTGCAAAGCGGCGCGTCGAAACGGCAGCTGCCTTCACAAGAGCTCGACAACTGTCTCGAAAATATTTGGGAGCAACTGATTGAAGCGCCGCCGGTACGCGGACGTTCCATGAGCACAGTGGCGCTGGGCAATGCGAAAATTTTGCTTTCCGCGTGGGAGGTGAATGCGTTTGTGAGCGACGGCGGGCAGCTCTCAGAGGATTTGCGGCGAGCAGTGGCGGCGAGGGCGCTGGTTGCGCTGGCTCGTGAAGAACAGAAATCTTCAGGAGACCGCCGAAAACTGGATGACGCGATCGCGCTGGGCCGGGAGGAGATGAAGTACTTGCAAGGGCGCGTGGATCAAGCGCAGCGCACGAAAGATACGGAGGCGGCAGTGAATCTCGGAATCAGCGCGCGCCGTTTGCTTTCGGCTTTGGAGGAAGCGCCGGCGTGAGCGCGACGAGACAGACACAGGGAATTTGCGAGATGTTTGGGCTACGGAGGCTGGTGTGTTGAAGAAAGTGCTGGTCGTTGACGATTCGGTCGCGGCCGTGAAGATGATGCAAGGGATTCTGGAGCAGGGCGGCTACGTGTCGGTTGGCCTGAGCGATCCGATGCGAATCGAGGAAGCTATCACCATGGAGCATCCGGGAGTGATTTTGCTCGACGTAGTGATGCCGGAGCGCAATGGATTCCAGATTTGCCGCGACTTGAAAGGGAATTCGCTCTTTGGCGGCATACCGGTGATTTTGGTGAGTTCGAAAAATACGACGAGCGACAAATTCTGGGGGCAGCAGCAAGGAGCGGATGCGTACATCGGAAAGCCTTTTACGCCGGAAGAACTGCTGGCGACTGTGCGGAGATTCGCGTGATGGACGATTTGAACATGAAGAAGAGCGGTACGGAAGCGAATCGGCCGTTTCCGGCAGCCGATTACGAGCTCGGAGAGTTGCTCGAGATATCGGAGAGCATCGCGCCGCTCGATTTGGAATCAGCCTCCACGCGGGTCCCTGAGAGCCAGTATTGCGTTTTTCGCGCGGGGCGCGAGCGATTTTGCCTTTCGGTGCTGAGCGTGGAAGAAGTGGTGGACTGGCCGCCAGTGACGCGCATTCCGCTCGGACCTTCGTTCCTGATGGGAGTTTTCAATTTGCGCGGTTCGATTGTTCCGCTGGTGGATATAGCATTCACTGAAGGGCGGCGCACAGGGTTGCTGCCGCGGCATGTGGTTGTTGCGTCGCTCGACGACGAAGGCAATGCCGGGACGATTCGCGTGGGAATCGCGGCGGATGAAGTCATTGGAACGTACACGGCGGCGGACGATTCGCTGCTGGATCAAGTGCCGAGCGAGATTCCGCACTGCCGGGGAATGCTGCGGCACGACGACCGGCTGGCGCTGGTGCTGGATTTGAAGAAGCTGATCGAGGTTTTTCCTGTGCCAGTGATATGAGCGGGATAGAACTGGAATCAAGAGCCAAAAGGGCCAAATGGAGCAAGACAAAAATCGGGAGTACCCCGTGGAACTTCGAATTTGGAGGCGGTCATGAAATCGCGCATTAGCTCGACGATTTGGATGTTGATTTTCTGGGATGCGATTGCGCTCGCGGGCGTGCTGTTCTTCGCCTTCCACGCCGGTGCCGCAGCGAATGGGCAGTCGCTGGCGAACTTCTCGGCGCTGCCGGGCGGAGCGAGCACGGACCTGCTGGGAGCGGCGGCGCTCATCGTGGGCACGTTCCTGGCGCACGTGATGCTGCTGCCGAGACGGGTGATTGCTCCGGTGGGAGAGCTGGCGAGTTTTGCGGAGAAGCTCGCGGCAGGCGACGGACGCGCGAAAGTTGATATTTCGTCCTCGGACGAATTCGGATTCATCGCGGAGAGCTTGAACAGGAGCGCGGCGAAGCTGGCACGCGCCGGCGGAAATCAGGATGCGTCGGAGGCGCTGCAGCGGAGCATCACGGACCTGCTGAATTTGATCAATCAGGTGTCGCGCGGAGACCTGACGATGCGCGGAAAAGTGACCAACGATGCGCTTGGGAACGTCACGGACTCGGTGAACTTGATGCTTGATAACTTCACGGCGGTTATCGAACGCGTGCGCAAAGCGGCCATTGACGTGAGCACGAGCGCGAGTCACATCCTGTATGCGGCGGACGAAATGACCACCGGAGCGACGCAGCAGGATCAGGAAATTACCAACACATCGTCAGCGGTGGAAGAGCTTACGGTTTCGATGAAACAGGTGTCGAACAACGCGGAGGCAAGCGCGGAGGCCGCGCGCCGCGCGCTGGACGCGGCGGAGCAGGGCAACCGCGCGGTGCGCGATACGCTGGACGGGATGCAGCGAATCCGCGCATCGGTGCAAGCGACGGCGAAGAAAATCAAATCGCTGGGCGACCGTTCACTGGAAATTTCGGAAATCATCAACGTAATCAACGATATCACCGAGCAGACCAACTTGCTGGCCTTGAACGCGGCGATCGAGGCGGCGCGCGCGGGCGAAGCGGGACGCGGATTCGCGGTGGTTGCCGACGAAGTTCGCAAATTGGCAGAGCACTCACGGAGCGCGACGAAAGACATTGCCGCGCTGATTAAAGCGATTCAGGCCGAAACGAACGAGGCGGTGGTGGTCATGGAAGAGGGCACCAAGGAAGTGGAAGTTGGCGCGGGCCTCGCGGATCAGGCCGGAAAAGCGCTCGAAGCGATCTCGAACGTGGTGCGGCAATCGGCCGAGCTGGTTCAGGAAATTTCGCTGGCGTCGAAGCAGCAAGTGCGCGGCACGGAAGGCGTGGCCAACGCGATGCAGATCATTTCCGGGATCACGCGGCAGACTTCGCAGGGAGCGCGGCAAACGGTGACGACGGTGGGAGACATGGTGAAGCTGTCGGAGCAGTTGAACGAGGCGCTGGCGCAATTCCGGTCAAAGTCGAAAAACGGCGCGAACGCTGGCGCGGGCGACGACGCACGTCCCGAGCCGGTCATCGTCGGCGCGCGGCGGTAGGTCCCACTCTTAACCGGGCACTCAAACGGCCAACATGAAAAGCGTGACAACCTCGATTAGCGAATACGAGCTGGACGAAATTCGCGCGCTCATCGAACGGCGCTCGGGAATCCTGTTCGATGCGTCACGGGAGCGTTTTTTCTCGACGCGCGTTCGCGAGCACATGGCGGCGAAGCACCTGGCGAACGGCACGACGCTGATGCGCAAGCTGCAAGCGTCGAACGTGGAATATGACGCGCTCATCGAGCGGCTGCTCACGCAGGAGACTTCGTTCTTCCGGTATCCGGCGGTTTACGAGGCGTTTCAGAAGAAAGTCCTGCCTGAATTGCATATGAAGAAATTCTGGGAGAATCCGCGCTCGCTGCGCATCTGGAGCGCGGGCTGCGCGACGGGCGAGGAGCCGTATTCCATCGCTATTTCCGTGGCGGATGCATTGATGTTCGCCGACGCGTGGAACGTGGAGATTCTGGCGACGGATATCAGCAAGAACGCGCTGAAACAGGCGCAACAAGGGGCGTATCCACGAAGGACTTTGGGGCATATTTCGCCGCGGCAGCTGGAGTCGTATTTTTCCGCTTCGGGCGAAGAGCACATTGTGAAGCCCCGCATACGAAAAATGGTTTCGTTCGCGCCGATGAATCTGGCGCAGGCGGTTTACCTCGGCCGGCTGGACTGCATTTTCTGCATGAACGTGATGATTTATTTTTCAGAGGCGCGCAGGAATTCGCTGATTCAGCACTTTTACGAATATCTCGAACCGGGGGGCTATTTGTTCCTCGGGCATTCTGAGTCGGTGTCGAGCGCGCCAGTGAAATTCGAATCGGTGGTGTGCGGGGATTGCATTCTTTACCGCAAGCCTGCCGGCGAAATGATCTATCGCGGCGCCGCGCTGCTTGAAGGAGCGTTGTGAGCGAGTTGGGCAAAGGCGCGATCGAAGTATTCCTGCAGGAAGCCTCCGAGCATCTGCAATTTCTGCGGGAATACACCGGCATTTTGCAGGAGCCGCAGCCGAACCCGGGAGATATCGAACGGCTGTACATTGCCGCGCACACGCTGGCGGGGACGTCGGCGACGTACGGATTTCCGCTGTTCTCGGAAATCTCCGGCAAGCTGGCGCACATTTTCCAGTACACGCGAAACGCATCGCTCAATCCGGACACGATTGCGCCGCTGACGGAATTCCTTTCGGATGCGATTTCGGTGCTCGAGTTCGATCTGCTGGAAATCAGCGATAACGCTCGCGAAGTGGCCGCAGACATCCAAGCGTTCAAACAGCGGTATTCGTTTGCGTTTCCTGCCACGCCGGCTGCCGCAAGCGTGGAACCCGAGCTTGTGGAGGCCACCGCGGAAGAGAATCCTTCAGGCACTCGCGAAGCGCCGGCGGAGTCACACTATGATCAACTACCGGCGGATGGCGATGTGCCGGAAGAGGTGATGCAGTTTTTTGCACCGGAGGCCGAAGAGCACCTGCAGGTGATGACGGATTGCCTGCTGGCGCTGGAGGCGAATCCAAATCCGGAGGACGTGAACCGGCTGTTCCGCGCGATTCACACGATTAAGGGTTCGGCGGCGCAGGTTGGGCTGCAGCGCATCTCGGCGATTGCGCATCGCGTGGAAGATCTGATTGGGCAGATTCGCGACGGTTTTCTGGCGCCGAATTCGGAGATTGCCGATCTTTGCCTGGGTGCGGCAGACATTCTAAAGAAATTTCTGCATTCGGGTTGGGCTGATGATTCGTCGGCGCGCGATGCGGTGGATGATCTGTTCTCAAGGATTGGCGAGCTCATTGCAGAAGGCGGAGGGGAATCCGCGGCGAGAAATGCAGGAGAAGGGCTGGTTCATGCGGCGGAAGAGGCTTCATGGCATGGAACGCAAACGGACGCGACTCCTGCCCAAGCGCCGGCGAGTTCGCGGCAACTCGGCAGCGGCCAGCAGTCGCATTCGGTGCGAATTTCGCTTCAGCGCCTCGATAAGATGATGAACGCCGTGGGCGAACTGGTGATCAACCGAACGCGAATGATCGGGCGGCTAGCGGAGCTTGAGCGGCTGGTGGAAATTCTGAATTTCTCGAAGGGACGGCTTGCAGAAAAAATCTCGGCTTTTCAGGATAAATACGAGTTCAACTGGCTGGGCTCTTCGCCGCTATCGGCTGGCGCTTCCAGCTTATCGCGCGCGGATGGAAAAAAACCGGGCGGCGAACGGCACGACGCCTTCAGCGAATTCACCGAGCTGGAGATGGACCGCTACGACGATTTCAATATTCTGTCGCGGTCATTGACGGAGATTTCCGCCGATGTGGGAGAGGTGCTCACGCAATTGGGCGGATTCATGGGCCGAGTGGATTCGGATATTGACGAATTCACGAAGCTGGCGCACCACTTGCAGGATCAGATTACGCAAGCGCGCATGGTGCCCATCGGAAATTTGTACACGCGGCTGTCGCGAACGGTGCGTGATGCGGCGAGGATTTCCGGGAAGGACGTGGAATTCACGCTGGATGGCGCGGCCACGGAGCTCGATAACAACATTATTCAGCAGATTTCCGATCCGCTGATTCACATTGTGAGAAACGCCGTGGCGCATGGGCTGGAAATGCCCGCGGAGCGCGTGGCGCACGGAAAAGAGGCTCGCGGACACATCCGTGCACGCGCTTATCATCGCGGCAACCATATCTTCATCGAGATCGAGGATGACGGCTGCGGCATTGACGCGGAGAAAATTCGCGCGCGGGCTGTCGAATCAGGATTCGCGACATCGGCCCAAGCCGGCCAGATGAACGAGCGCGAGCTGCGCAATCTGCTGTTCCTGCCGGGATTTTCCACCGCGCACGAGAAAAACGAATTGGCCGGGCGCGGAGTGGGACTGGACATTGTCAAAGCGAATCTCGATGCGCTGAATGGAGAAGTGGACATCCATTCAGAGATCGGGAAGGGAACATGTTTCACGCTGAAAGTTCCGTTGACACTGATTATTTCGCAGGCGCTATTTGTGCGCTGCGGCACGTCAGTGTTTGCGTTGCCGCTCGGATTTGTGGAAGAAATTCGGCGGTTGCGGCCCGAGGAGATTGATGACGTCGGCGGAAAATTGCTGACGAAAGTGCGCGACGAAATTATTGATGTGGTGCGCATGGATGCGCGGCTTGGTTTGCCGCTCCTGGAGACGGTGAACGGATACTTCCGCATGGTGATTGTGAAAGTGGCGGGGCGGCGCGTTGGGCTGGTGGTTGATGAGGTACTGCGAAAAGACGAAGTGGTCATCAAGAATCTCGGCGCATTCCTGCGAAGCGTCAAACTGTTTCCGGGCGCGACGATTGCTCCGGACGGCAGCCTGATTCTGGCGATTGATCTGCACCGGCTGGCGGCGCAGGAGCTTTCCGAGCATGTGACGTTGGGAGCCACAGCAGCGGCGGCGCGCGTTTTTGCGCCCGGGGCGGCGGCGGTTGCGTCCGGCAGCATCCCCGCGGAAGCGATAGACGAAATTCAAAAAGAACGCGTGGTGATTGTGGCGGACGATTCGATCAGCATACGGAAGTTTGTCGGACGAATGCTGGAAAAAGCGGGGTACCGCGTGCTGCTGGCCTCCGACGGACTGGAAGCGACGGAATTGGTGGCGCAACACGGAGCGCATCTGATTATCACCGACCTCGAAATGCCGCGGATGAATGGCTACGAACTGATGAGCCACTTGCGTTCGAATCCAGAAACCCGGCGCATTCCGACGATGGTGGTGACTTCGCGCGCGGGGGCAAAACATCGCGACCGCGCGATGAAAGAGGGGGCGGCGGCCTTCCTCACGAAACCAGTGCAGGAAGAGCAACTGCTCGCGGCAGTGTCGGGCATTTTGGGCGTGGATAAGGCCGCGGCGCACAACCGTCCGGTGCCGGTGGCATAGCGTATGAACGCAGCGATGAAAAAAACACGCGTGCTGATTGTGGACGATTCCGCGTTCATGCGGAAAGTGCTGCAGTCCATCATCAGCGCGGACGCGCAAATGGAAGTCGTGGGACAAGCGAAAGACGGCCGCGAGGCGGTGGCGATGGCCAATTCGCTGAAGCCGGACGTGATTACCATGGACATCAATATGCCGCACGTGGACGGTTTGCAGGCTACCGAGCAAATCATGTCGCAAAATCCGCGGCCGATCGTGGTGGTGAGTTCGGAGACGCGCGATGGCGCGGCGAGCACGCTGGTGGCGCTGGAGCTTGGAGCGATCGACTTTATTCCCAAACCGTCGAGCGGCATAGATTTGGATATGAATTCGGTGGGCGAAGATTTGAATCGCAAATTGAAGATGGCCGCGAAAGTGAGAGTGGTGCGAACGGCGGCTCGCGTTGCGCGGACAGGTGCGCCATCAGCGAGCGCCGCAGCCACAAAGCCGCCGCGCGCCAACCGCGCGAGTACGGCGGGGAATCGGTTCCCTATTGTGGTGATTGCGGCTTCGACGGGCGGTCCGGCGGCGGTAATGGCGCTGGCTCCGGGGCTGCCGAAGGATTTGCCGGCAGCGGTTGTGCTGGTGCAGCACATGCCGGCGAGTTTTACCAGCCAGTATGCCGTGCAGCTCGCGAATGCGACGGAAATGGAAGTGAAAGAGGCGACGGCAAACGAGGCGCTCGCGCCGGGCGTGATTTACATCTGCCCGGGATCGCATCATTTGCGCGTGTCCCCGGACGGGAAAGTTGCGCTTGATGCGGGGGAACGCATTGCGGGCTATCGTCCTTGCGCGGACGTAGCCATGGAAACGACAGCGGCGTGGGCCGGGCCGCTGGCGACGGGAGTGGTACTGACCGGAATGGGTAACGACGGAGCGCGCGGCGCACAGGCAATTTATTCGGCCGGCGGCAAAGTATTCGTGCAGGACGAAGCCACTTCCGTAATTTTTGGCATGCCTGCGGAGGTGATTAAGAGCGGATTCGTAACGCAGGTGCTGCCGCTGGACCAAATCGCCGGCGCGATTGAGAAGCGCGTGCGCGAGCTTGCCAATGCGCCACAGGCTGTGCTGCGGTGAAAATCGCTTCCAGCGAATCGCAGGCAACGCGGCGGTCGCGACGGAGCGAGCCGGTGATTTTGTTCACGATTTCCGGGCAGATGTTTGCGATCAGCGCGAGCGCGATGCACGAAATTCGAAATACTGACAGCCTTTCCGCGGCAGTGATGGAAATTTCGTGTCCGGCGGTTCCTAATGTGCGGCATTTGCTGCGAAGGGGCGATGGAGCGCTGTTTGTGGTGAGCGGATTCGAGCATTTTGGGCTGCCGCCGTCGCGCGCGGAGCACGCGATACTTCTCCGCAAGTCGCGAATCGCTCTTTTGGTGGAAGCAATTGATCGCATGGAGGGAATGACCGTTCTGCTCGC
>DASUAV010000138.1:0-19688 GCA_035763605.1 Candidatus Acidiferrales bacterium | reverse complement strand
GCCCAGACGATGCGGCGCGTTACGCCCCAGTGGACGGCGGTGAGGCGGCGGGAAGCGCCGACGCCGGAGATGGCTCCGGTAATGACGTGAGTTGAGCTGACGGGAATGCCCCAGGCGGCGGTGAGGAGAAGGGTTAGAGTGGCGGAAGTTTCTGCGGAGAAGCCGCTGAAGGGCTGAAGTTTGGTGATGCGCTGGCCCATGGTTTTAACGACGCGCCAGCCGCCGGCCATGGTGCCACCGGCCATGGCGAGAGCGCAGCACATGATGACCCAGTCGGGCACGGTGTAGGTCGGAAGTAATCCCCCAGTGACAAGAGCGGCGGTGATGATGCCCATGGTTTTTTGGGCGTCATTGGTGCCGTGGCTGAAGCTGAAGGCGGCGGCGGAGAGAAGTTGGAGACGGCGGAAGGTGCTGTCAACGCGATGGACGGGGAGGCGGTAGACCATCCAACTGATGGCGGTGATGACGAGAATGGCGGCGATGAGTCCCATGATGGGCGCGAGGAAGATGAAGAGGATGGGTTTGGTCCAGCCGGAGACGATGATGGCGCGAACGCCGGCGGCGGCGATGGCGGCGCCTCCGTATCCACCCATGAGGGCGTGAGAGGAGCTGCAGGGGATGCCGAGGCGGATGGTGGCGTAGTTCCAGACGATGGCGCCGAGGAGTCCGGCGAGGAGGACGTGTTCGTTGACGAGGCGGAGGTCCACGAGGCCTTTGCCCATGGTGGCGGCGACGGCGGTTCCGTAGGCGAAGGGAGCGACGAAGTTCCAGAAGGCGGCCCAGATGACGGCCCAGAGCGGGGGCAGAACTCGCGTGGAGACGACGCTGGCGATGGAACTGGCGGCGTCGTGCCAGCCATTTGTGAAGTCGAACACCAGGCTGATGGCGACGATGATGAGCAGGAGGTGGAAGCTGGTCATGGGGTTTTGGAGGTTGGAGGTTGGAGGTTAGAGGTTGGAAAAGGCGGAGTTGAAGTGCGGGGCGCGAAGGACGCGGTTAGAAAAAACGCGAGGGCTGAAGCTTCCGTGCGACGACTCGAAAAAAATACCTCAGCGGCTGAAGCCGCTCTAATTTTGTGCTCCTTACGGCACGGCTGAAGCCGTGCCCTTACGAAACCGCGTCGCCATAGCTCAAACCGTGCGCTTACGAAACCGCGTCGCCATAGCTCAAACCGTGCCCTTACGAAACCGCGCCGGCGCGGCTGGAGGCACGCCCAAACGAAAAACTGTTGCAACGGCTGAAGCCGTGCCCTGACGAAACCACGCCGCCATAGCTGAAGCTGTGCGCTTACGAAAACGCGCCGGCGCGGCTGATGGAAGCAGGATGGATGAAAGCCAACCGCGGAAGCGTTACAGTCGGCGCTCATGCGTTTTTTAGGGTGATGGTTTCAACTACGTTGGCGACGTCTTCGCATTTGTCGGTGGCGAATTCCAGGACTTCGATAATTTCCTTCCATTTGATGATGAGGATGGGGTCTTTTTCCTGTTCGAAAAGGCCGGCGATGAGATCGCGGCAAAGGCGGTCGGCTTCGTTTTCGAGGCGATTGATTTCGATGCAGTGTTCGAGGACGCCATTTCTTTTTTCGAGGACACGAACGGCGGCGACGAGCTCTTTGCAGGCGGCCATGAGGACGCGGGAGAGTTCGGGGACGCCCGGACGGACGGAAGTGATGCGGTAAGTGATGAGGCGGCTGGCGGCGGCGTCGGTGAGATCGAGGACGTCGTCAATACGGCTGGCGAGTTCGTGAATGTCTTCGCGGTCGAAGGGAGTGATGAAAGTGCGATTGAGTTTGTTGATGAGATTGTGGGTGATGGTGTCGTTGGCGTGCTCGAGGTCTTTAATTTTGTCGGCAGAGGCGGCGGGATTGGAGTAGTCGTCGAGCATGGCGACCATAGCTTGAGCGGCGCGATAAACGTTATCGGCGAGTTCCACGAACATGTCGTGGAAGCCGTCTTCGTGAGGCAAGAGTTTGCTGAAGAGACCGGGCATAGTCGGCAGCGTCCAGGGAATCGGATGCCGAGTCAATTTTTATCAGGGAAGCGGCTTGGAGGCAAGGATAGAAGCTGAAGGTTCGAGGCTAGAGGTTCGAGGTTGGAGACGAAGGTGTTCAACGTTAGCGAATAAATGCCGGGTGACGGAAAGGTCGGCACAACAGCCGCAACGACGCGCCGTGAAAACCGAAACACGGCAGGCCGATGGAAAAAATCGGGCCCCTACAAGGCCAGAGGCTAGAAGCTGGACGCTGGAGGGCAGAAACGGCGAGAAAATGTGTTGCTGATGCGATGCAATAAACACGGCGAAAAGCCGCAGACCTTCAAAATGCGAAGGTCTGCGCTACGGCGGCGACGGCGCACAGCGGGCCGATGAAAAAAATCGGCCCTACAACGGCTCAGCCGGGCGAGGGAGCGTCGCTACGAACGCCAAACGCGAATTCCAGTTGCTCCGGTCAATGCATTGGGATGCTCGTAATCACGACCGCATTCAGGGTGGCCGCTGGTCGTGCGGCCCCGTCCGAGGCAAGTTTGCGAATGATTGACGCGGCTGCGGCAAAGCGGCGTCGAGACGCCTCACTCCAAGAAAGCGAAGCGGCAGCTAATGGGGAGTTGGATTTGTGAGGGGGCGAGGGTTGAAGTCGGGTGGGATGGGATTGGGGAGGTGACGGGCGCGGTCGACAGGCGTGATATGAAGCGCGGAGCAGCCGTAATGTGTTTCGGCGGGCAGATGGAGGATGAGAGCTTCGGGAATTTCGACATATGACGGGGAGAGCGGGGGGATTTTGCCGAGGAGGCGCGAGGCGCTGAATGCGTCGGTGAGATCGGTGACGTTAGGAGTGAGCGCGTCTTCGGGGCCGAGATTTTTCTGATGAAATTTTTGTTCGCCGAGAGCGCGGGCGCGCAGTTCGTCGGGGAGGAGCGCGAGAGGCGTGCGGTTGAAAAGCAGATCGGCGAATTTTGCAACGGAGGCCTGACTGCCTTGTGGGTGCGCGATGTAGCCGGTGCGAGCGTAAGGAGAAATGAGCAGGAATGGAACGCGCGGGCCGTCGGTGATGGGCGAGCCGTCGGGTCCATAGGAGCGAATTGGCGGAGGGACGTGGTCGTAGTCGCCTTCGGAATCGTCCCAGGTGATGATGATGGCGCTTTGCGACCAATACGGGCTGGCGACGATGGCGTTGATGGCTTTGGCTACGAGAGCCTCGCTAATTTGCGAATCGGAGTATGCGGGGTGGTCGTCGTCGCCTTTGAATCTTTTTTGCACGGCGGAATCGGGATTCGAAGGCGTGAGGCCGAGGATGTTGGAACTACCGCCTTTGATGAAGAACATTCCGCCTTGCGATGGAAGCTCATGCGCGGAGATAGCACGGAAGAAGTCGGTCATGCCGTGGATTTCGTCGCGCATTTTGGGATTGTTGGCGATGTAGCCGAAGTATTGCGGGCCGTTGTGGTGAGTGATGTAGGAAGCGTGGAGGCCATTGGCGTCGACGGGATCGTCGTCATCGTCGTCGGCAGAATTCTTCTTGGTGGCAGATTCCGAAGCGGCGCTTTCGTCGTCATAGCCTTCCTGGAACCAGGCAAAGGGGATTGTGGCGGGATTGTGCTTGGGAATGTAGGCGATGTCGTGCTGGATGTCGGCGAGATCGCGAGAGGGATCGCGGTCGAGTTTGGTGACGTTTCCGGCTTCGGCGCCGAGAAAACTGAGCGGGAGAGAGGCGAAAGTCAAATTAAGCTGCGGATGCTGATCGTAGCCATTGCGGATGTCGCGGGGATTATAGGGCATTTTTTGATTTGGGGCGGTTGGATCGAGCTTGGAACCCCAAAAAGGTTCGGAGTCGTTCAGAACGGGAACGCCCGGGCCGCGCGCGCCATTGCCTTTGTAAGCTTCGTCGGGATGAAGAACCCACTGCGTCTGTCCGGTTTGCGCGGCGATGATGGAGAGATTGCCGAGCGTGGAAGGGCCAGTCATTTCCTGAAAAATGTGGTCGAAGAGGACGAAACGCTGCGCGTAGCGCCAGAGGAGCGGAATGGTGTCGCAATCTTCGTGAGCCATGGCGAGTTCGCCCATTTGTTTGGCGACGAGCGAGGGATGCTGGCCGGACTTGACGCGCCTGAGTTCTTCCATCAAGGCGAAGCGGTCCATTTGCGGAGCGCCGTTGACGATATTTATTTTGGAGACGAGCATGGGATGGGAGTGGTCTACGTCGTCAAGGTCGGCGGCGAATTGTTCGGGGCCGATGCGGAAGGGCTGAATGGTGATGGTTGAACCGTTGGTGTCAAGGAGCGGCTGGGAGAATCCGGGAGTTTGCGCGGGCGGGCGGGAGTAGATGCCGTCAGCGCCGGGGAAAGTGCCGAAATAGGAATCGAAGGAGCGGTTCTCCTGATAGATGACGAAGAGGTATTTGATTTTGCGGCGGAGGAGCGCGGTGAGTTGGGCGTGAGTTGAATGCGCCGCGGCGGAAGCGGGTTTGGCGCGCTGCGAGGTGGCGGGGGCGGCGGATTTTGCGTGGGTTGCGGAATGAGTTGGCGCGGGATGCTTTTGAGCGGGGGCGGAGGATTGCGCGAATCCGAGCGATTGCGCGAAATATGCGAGCGACAGAATAAGCACAAGGGAGCGGGAGCGGGTCGAAACAGAAAATGAACTGGACATTGCGCGCAGGAGTTTAGCGCGAACTGAACGCGGGATACCAGCGAAGTTGCGGCATATTACAGGGATTTAGTGCGCGGCAATCTTGGACAAGTTGAGAGGTGCGCGCGTGTCTGAAGACAACGGTGCTGAGGTCTTCACAGGAAAAAACGTCAAGCCCGCTAAAGCGGGCCCTGACGAAATTGAAAATGGGAAGCGGCGCTACTGCGATTGGGGCTGAGAGGAGGAAGTGCTCGCGGGCTGCTTTTTGGCGAGCGCGTCGCGATCAGCCTGCAACTGTTTGATGTTCGATTGGAGAGTCTGGGCAGTGATGGTGTGAGATTGCAGCCGCCATTCAAGGCGCTCCTTGTCGATGCCGGTGATGGCAGGATTGTTGACGTCCTTCTGAAGACTTTTCAGGTATTCCTGTTCGCCGGCAAGGTCGTGAGACTTTGCGGCGATCATGCTGTCGGCCTGCTGGATGGTCTTGGGTGCTGATGAATCGGTGGCCGAGGGCTGGTTCGCATTGGCTTGCTTTGCGGTGGCTTGCTGCGCATCTTTCTCCTGTGCTTGCGCGATCCGGTAATTGTCAGCAGAGGAGCGGACGGAGCCGATGTTCTCGTCGGTCCAGACCACGGCCTTTTTAGCAGGCGCGGGTTTTGCCGGAGCGGCTTTTGCCTGCGACTGCTGCGCCGGCGCGGCCTGCTGAGTTTGTTGTGCGGAGGCGATCAGCGGGAAAGCCAGCGCCGCAGTTACCGAAATTCGCAGAAATGATTTCATCTTCATAAGTTTCTCCCGGATCATGGATTCTGAATTTCTTTATACGACAGAACCTGGAGCCTGGGCGGTTTCTGCGAGTTTGCGATCCAGCAACTATTGTAGTAAATGCCGTTGCCGCCGCCGCCGTTGATGGTGAAGTCCGAGGCGCCGTAGGTATCCGGAGTAATACCGTCGGTGTTGGCGACGAAGATGCCGCCGTTGAATTGGCCGTTGCCACCGCCGTTCTGCAGGTAGGTGGTGAGGCCGTTGCCGACCACGAGGATGATTCCGTTCCAACTGGAAGCTCCGTTGTAAGTCAGGTTGCCGGTGACGACGAGAATGCCAGAGCCGGTGGTGCTGCCGCTGATATCCATGTTGCCGTTTACATAGGTGATTTGCGGCGTGGTTCCGCAGCTGGTACCGCAGGATGTCCACAGGCTGCCCGAGGCAGTATCAATGCTCGAGAAGGTGTAGGTTCCGCCGCCGGGGCCGCTGCATCCGAGGCAGACGTTTGCGTTTTGTTGAATAATGCCAAGCTCCTGATCGAGCTGCTGAGGTGAACTCAGATTTTGCGGAAGACCAGGAGTGGAGACGCTTGGGGTGGTTCCGGTCGAGCCAACGTAGTTGCCGGGGCGAGGAATCTGTGTGTCGACGTAGTCGGTGTTGGTCTGGCTGCCCGCGTTGTCAAGGCCCGTTGAAACGCCCACGGCCGGTACAGCGGGAGCTGTGGTACTGCAGCCCGGGACGGGCGGCGCAGGCGTGAAGGAGCAGTTGGTACCCGGGATACCATTGGTGGTGACTTGAGAAGTATCGTTTCCGTCCATGCAGTAGCCGATTGAGTTCGGCGGATTGAAGCTGCCGATGGGGCCGGGCATGGTGAGGGCTGAAGGCAAATTGAGGTTGAATGTAAACGGAGCGACGACGTACTGCATAAGTTTTTGTGAGCCATTGGGCATCACGGCATCCGCGGTGATCTGGAAAACTTCTGCGCTCGTGCCGGCAACGGACGGGGTGAGCGTGAGTGAATCGTTCGCGCCGGTGGCATTGGCCAAGGTTGCGTCGTAGAACACTTCCTTTTGATTGTCCAAGGCTCCGCCGCTGCCATCCACGTCGATTCCGAGAGATTGTTCAGTGGCTGGGGTGATGCGGACCCATTTGAACATCGGGCCCTGGGTGCCAGCCGGATTAAATTGCGGATCCAGGTAAATGGAGTTGACGTACTGGGTGCCAGCGCCAACCGGAGGTAAAGTTGCGGGCCACGGCCCCGGAGAGTTGGCCCATTCGTTCTGATATTCCTTGTCGGCATATTGATTGGTTTGGGTGACCGGATCCACGACCTCTCCGTTCGCCGGATTGATGATGTAGCGAACCTGCCCGGGCGCGAGTGTAGGGAGAGCGCCATTCACGGTGACGAAATTAGGCGTTGCGGCGTCATTGTTGAAGAATTGAGGACTGGTGGGTAGCAGGCGGCCGCGGGCTTCTTCGACACCGGCGAGTCCGGCATAGTAGGCGCTGGTGGACGAGCGGTAATTGCCGGCGAGGGAGCTTTCGGTGCCGGAGGCCATGACCAGAGAAAGGGCGACGGCGCTAACGAGGAGCAGGGTGAACATGGCGATAATCAGAGCTGCTCCGGCCTGCCGATTGCGATTGAATCGATGTTGGCGATTTGATTTCGGGTTGGGCGTGTGCATGTGAATGGCTCCTTGAGAACCGTTAAAGCGGGTTGATGACGTGACCTCGTCCGTTCAGTTCAACGAGGTGCAGAGAGTTATTTTGCATGTCGCGCTGGGGCGTGTTGACAATTAAAGTGATCTCGACGTCCACAACGCTCTTGGGGCTGTTGCTTGCAGCCGGATTCGTGCACGGGATTGCAGGTGCAACCGGCCCGGCCGGGCCTGCCGTCAGGCAGTAGAACTGGAAGATCGGAACAGGATTGCCGCCCGGGAACATCGTCGGATACGCGGCTCTGTAGGTGGCGATATTCGCCGCCGTGTCGTTGTTCACAACGTTGTAAATGTAGGGGTACATGTTGTTGTTAGCGATGCTGAGGGTCGCAAGCGCGCTGTTGTTGTTCAGCTTTCTAGCGGTGCCGCGAAAAAGCGTCGTGCCCTGCAACGTGTAGCGAATAAATTGGACGTTCGGATTATTGTCAGGCTGTTCTTCAAAGATGACGTCGAAGTCGCCGGGAGTAATGCAGGTGCCGCCTCCGGCAGTCCCGATTTGGCAGGGTGTTTGGGTGACATAGCCCGGGGACCATGCCAGAGGTGAATTCGCATAGGAAGCGCAAGGACTTGCAGCATTGCAGCCAGCGGGCAGATTAGAAAAGTTCATGAAAGGTGGATAGCCGGCGTCGCCGGCATCACGAACAAGCTGGTCCATTCCGAGACGCGAATCTTGGAGCGTATCGAGCACTTGCGATTCGGTGTGATAGCGCTGCTGGGAAGTGTTCAGCAGCTTGAAAACGGCGCCGCAAATCACCACGAAGACGGCGAGAGCCACCATGGTTTCGATCAGAGTGAAGCCGAGCTGATTGCGTTTACGTGCGATGCGCACAGTTTTCATTTTTCCACCATGCTGTCGAGGCTGATTGGCAAGAATGAGCCGTTACCTCCGGATTTGCGGACGCCGACGACGAAACGCTTGCCGAAGGCAGCGCCGCCATTGGCGAACGTGACAACGGCCCAGCGAACGTCGTAAGAGCCGGAGGGATCATTGGGGTCGCTGAGGACGAAGCTGTAGCCGGCGACGGCGGCTGCGTTGTAGTTGATGAATGGGCGGCCAGCGATATTGAGTGGCGGACAATTACCGGCGCACACGCCGTTCACTGCAGCGTTGCCGAGGTTGCATACGGCCGCTGCAGGGCAAGTGAGGCCTTGCGCGTCCGTAAAGGTAAAATTGCCGATCGGCTGGGCCATGAGCGCATCCATTTCGCGCTGGGCGATAACGAGCGAAGTGGTGTCGCGACGATTGTTGGCGTCCAAGCCGACGGAGACCGGGACGAGCTGCGCGACGGCGACGATGCCGATGAGCAGGACGACCGTGGCGACGAGCACTTCCATCAGCGTGAATCCGGCGCTCGGGCTTTGAATTTGCTTGGCGTGTGGCATGGCTGGGTTCTCCATGAATTCTCTCAGCTGCTTAGCTGGTGCGGGTCCAAGTACCGGCCGCGTCAGCGGACCAAATCTGAACCGCGCCGGAAGGCATAACGATTACGGCACGATAGCCTGCGGCGGGGATACCGGTGTTCTGGATACAAATGATGTAGAAACTTATGGGATTGACGGCGCCGCGCTGATCGAACTGAAAGAAGGCATTTGCGGGTGCCAGTCCCACGAGCGCGGGCGCATTGAGCGCGTTTGCGATATTCGCCGTATTGGGTACCCCTCCCACAGGAACAAAGTTCGCACTCTGGACGAGGATGACTTGATTCTCTGTCGGCTGCGCCGCGCCGTCGCCGTTGGGTAATCCGGCCGCAGGTTCGTCGGTCCAGAGCTGCGTTCCGCCGGCGATGATCTGGCTGCGGAAGCTTACGAGCTTGTTCTGACGAATAGCATCCAGGCGAGTCAATTTGATGAGTTGAGCGACTTGGGTAGCGGCCCGATTGAGCTGGTAAGTACGGTAAGCCGTGAGAGCTTGCGGAATTCCAACCGCGGCGATGATAAAAGCGATGGCGATGACGATGAGCAGTTCGATCAGCGAGAAGCCGGTGGCGCGCGAACGCGATGTGAGTTTCGGGTTCATGTTCAAGTCCATTCGATTGGGACGGCAACCTCCACGAGAAGCATAGCTGGCGTCCGCATGGTAAAGGAGCATGTGCGAGACCAATCGAGCTTTTGGGCAAGTGATTGCTGGAGTGAGGCTTACGGTGCTTGAACGGCAGGAGAGATAGTCGAGCAGAGTTCGGCGGGGTATAAACGTAACCGGTTAAGACGAGTGGGAAATAACGAGAAAAATCAAAAAAGAGCCGTTCCGAATCGGCGAACTGCGGGCCAAATCCGGAACGGCGATTATATCCGGAGCTGATTCAGCTACAAGCCGCGGCCATGTGGATGGCCGTGATCCTTGTCCGGCTTGCCGGGGCGGCCATTTTCGCGATTCTGCTGCCGCTGCTCACGGTTGTTCTGGCGCATCTCGCGATTATTCTGGTGAACTTCGCGATTGTTTTGGCGAAGTTCACGGTTGTTTTGGCGCATTTCCGCGTTGTTGTGGCGAAGTTCGCGATTATCCTGGCGCATCTCGCGATTCTCGCGTTCACCGCGGTCTCCGCGATCTGCGTCGCGATGGTCGAATTCGCCAGCGCGCGGCGTAGCAGCGAAACCGGGCCTGCCATGATTCACGGAATTCCACTGGTTGCGATCGTGAGCGGCGAAATCGCGGTGATGGTCTTGGTCCGGCGTTGGGTCCCAATGTCGTTCATGCTCCCATCGCATTTCGTCTCGATCAGGGCGCCTTTCGATACCGCCGCGGCCGTTGAAGCTGACGCGGTTGCCCTCGCGGAAATCGACACGCCGCTCATAGACGTTGCGGACCGTGACAACGTTTACGTTCACCACGGAGCGGTTGTAGAAAAACGCGCCGTGGCGCCATTCGCCACCATAGAAACCTGTTCCGGGGTAGCCAAATCCGTAGGCAATTCCTCCGTAGAAGCCAACATGAGGGCCCCAGTAGCCGCGATGCCAGACGTAGACGCCTTCAGCGAATCCCCAATAGCCGGGAGTCCACAAAAGGCCGGGCTGCGGAGGCAGAACCCAGGTGCCCGGAACCCAATAGTAGCCGTCTTCACCGTAGGCCCAATAGCCAGGCGTCCAGATGTAGCCCGGGCCCGGGCAGATGGGCTGTGCATAAACGGGAAGCACCGGCGGGCCGATGCGAACCGAGAGGCCCACGGCAACCTGCGCGTGGGACACGACGGGAAGCGCCAGAGTCACGACGGCCAGAAGGAGCAGCGCAATGCCAAACTTGCGTTTCATAGTGTCACCTCGATAGCGACATTTGCCGGGCACTGGTAAAACACCCCGGAAAGCAAAAAGTTGTGCCGCACAGATCGCGGCGTCTGGTGCTAGAGCCGAATGTCTTGAGCGTAGCCTGCGCGGGGCGGGCGTTCAAGAAAACCGTCGCGACGACGTGTCCAAACGGCTATAGGGACCACTCGGCGAGGGAACTCAGGCAATGAGGAGCTGATATATAATGCGCGCCGATTATGGGGTTGCAAATCGGGACGAAACTCGGGGCGTATGAGATTCTGGCACCGCTCGGCGCGGGCGGAATGGGCGAAGTGTATCGCGCGCGCGATCCGCGGCTGGGGCGCGACGTGGCGCTGAAGATTTTGCCGGAGGCGTTTGCCCGGGACGCGGAGCGCATGGCGCGCTTGCGGCGGGAAGCGCAGGTGCTCGCTTCGCTCAATCATCCGAACATTGCGGCGATTTACGGATTCGAGGATTCCGGCGCGACGCACGCGTTGGTAATGGAGCTTGTCGAAGGGCCGGCGCTCTCCGCGCGCATTAAGCAAGGCGCGATTCCGGTGGAAGAAACGCTGCCGATTGCGCGGCAGATCGCGGATGCGCTCGAATATGCGCACGAACGCGGCATCGTTCATCGCGATTTGAAACCCGGAAACATAAAAATCACAGAAAGCGATGCGGTGAAGGTTCTCGACTTTGGTTTGGCCAAAGCGGTCGAAGGCGACGCGGCTTCGAGAGATATTTCGAATTCGCCGACCATCAGCCGGATGGCCACGCAGGCGGGAATTATTTTGGGAACGGCGGCCTACATGTCGCCGGAACAGGCGAAAGGAAAATCGGTTGATCGGCGGACGGACGTGTGGGCGTTCGGCTGCGTGCTGTACGAAATGCTGACGGGAAAGATGACGTTCACTGGCGAGACGGTGACCGACACGCTCGCGGCCATATTGAAAAGCGAGCCGGACTGGTCGCAATTGCCGTCGTCAACACCGGCGCATGTGCGCGTGCTGCTGCGGCGCTGTTTGCAGAAGGATCCGCGGCAACGTCTGCGCGATATTGGCGACGCGCGCGTTTCGCTGGAGGAAGTGCTCGCGGGTTCGCCTGATTCGTATTCGACTGCGGGAGTTTCCTTCCCGGTTGCGCGGCGCATCGTGCCGTGGCTCACCGCGGGTTTGATTGTGGGTGGACTGATCGCAGGCTTGGTGGTATGGAAATTCGCGCCAAGTTCGAGCGCGCGAACGGAGATGCACTTCAGCGCGGTGACGAATTTCGCCGGAGTGCAGGAGCAGCCGGCGTTGTCGCCGGATGGGCGCTCTGTGGCGTTCGTCTCGGATCGCGACGGGCATTACAACATTTACGTTGGACTGACCGGCGGCGGAAGTCTGGTGCAGGTCACCAACGATGCGAACTTGAAAGGGCGGCCGGCGTGGTCGCCGGAGGGCACAACGCTGGCCTATGCGCGACTGAATGACTCCGGTCTATGGGACATCTGGGAGGTTCCCACGCTGGGCGGCACGCCACGCCGCGTTATTTTGAATGCGACGGATCCGGCATGGTCGCCGGACGGTCATTTACTGGCCTACCAAAGTATGAGTGACCGGGGGCTTTGGATTTCCGGAACTTCCGGGGAGAATGCACGTCGAGTGGCGGCACCGAGCGGTTCCGTCCTCGCACACACGATCAGCCTGCCGCGCGATAGCGAACCGCGATTTTCTCCTGACGGCCTGGAAATTGCCTTCTCAAGCCGGTCAAACGGACCTTACTCCGAATTGCAAGTTGTTGATTTGGCGTCAGGAAAGGTTCGCAACCTGACGCATGATCTCGCGCTGGTGCTCTCGCCGGCGTGGTCGCCGGACGGCAAGTTCGTTTACTTCGCCTCAAGCCGCGGAGGCACGATGAACATCTGGAAAATTCCGTCGAACGGAGGCGAGCCGGAACAGATTACGGCGGGCCAGGGGGATGATGCGCAACTCGATATCTCCGCGGATGGAAAAAAAATCGTTTTCTCGACTTGGCGCCAGAATGCGAACATCGCTCGCGCGGACCTGGAAGCCAAGCCTGGCCAGGCGGACGTAAGATTTCTGACCACTGACCCTGCCCGCAATCAACTTGCTCCCGTTTATTCGCCGGACGGAAAATACATCGCCTATTTCTCGAATCTGAAAGGCGCGGAAAAAGAGAGCATTTGGATCTCGAATGCGGACGGCTCAGAGCCGGTGCAGTTAGTCAAGGATGATGGGATCAACGTTTTTCCGCGCTGGGAGTCGGACAGCCGGCACCTGGTTTATGCCGTCACCTCAAATCCGCCCAGGTTTTCTCGTGTATCGGTCACCGGAGGGACTCCAGAAGTCGTCCTCACGAACGTATTCGACCTATCTTTCGATGTTGGGCCCGACGGCCGGCTGCTGTTTCGGAATTCCAACGACCAGGTGGAGACATTCGATCTTAAAACTCAAAAGAGGCAAACACTCGGCAGCGCTCCTGAGAGCTTAAAGCAATCGCCGGTGCGGTGGGCTCCCGATGGGCATTCGATCATATACATCGTGCCTGCAAAGCGGGAAGGCGATCCGAATGCAGGGCTTTGGGTGGATGATTTCAAGAATCCGCAGCGCCAACTCTTTCGAGGTTGGGTCGCCCCATGGCTAGCTCGCGGACCCAAAGATGCAATTTATTTTCTCGAAGGCAAACCTGATTTGAACGCCCTCCTCTGCAAGGTGAATCTGGATGGCAAGGGTTTTGTGCAGACTTCAACGACCATTCCGATGATTCATTCTTACTGGGTCGATCCCGCGCAAAACGCGCAGGATCGTTTCGATGTATCGCCGGACGGTCGTTATCTGGCGTTCGAGAAACAAACGGTCCTCAGCGCGAATATCGGCATGATTACCAACGTGCGGTAACGAAGGAAGGCGTTCCGAGTGAATCGGGGCGCTTTTGTGAAACTAACAGCAGATCCCTCGCGCCGACTGGATTGCATCGGAACTCCTCGGGACAAACCGCGATGCATGAAAAACAAAAAGGCGCCCGGAGGAAACTTCCGAGCGCCTCGATTGGCTGAAGTGAGCGGAACGATTAGTACATGCCGCCCATGCCGCCGGGGCCTGCGGGGCCCGCGCCGGCAGCCTTCTTCTCATCTTCCTTGATGTCGGCCACCAGAGCTTCGGTGGTGAGCATCATGGCTGCGATGGAAGCGGCGTTCTGGAGCGCGAGACGAGTGACCTTAGCCGGGTCAATGACGCCGGCCTTGACCATGTCTCCGTATTCGCCGTTGTCCGCATTGAATCCAAAGTTCGGATTCTCGTTATCGCGGACTTTGCCGACGACGACGGCGCCTTCCTCACCCGCATTGTGAGCGATTTGACGCGCGGGCTCTTCGAGAGCGCGCTTGACGATGTTCACGCCGATTTCCTCGTCACCGGTGACTTTGAGCTTCTCGAGCGCCGGGATGCAGCGCAGGAGAGCGGTGCCGCCGCCGGGAACGATGCCTTCCTCGACCGCAGCGCGAGTGGCGTGCATGGCGTCTTCGATGCGAGCCTTCTTTTCCTTCAGCTCGATCTCCGTCGCCGCGCCGGCCTTGATGACGGCCACGCCGCCGACCAGCTTCGCAAGGCGCTCCTGGAGCTTTTCCTTGTCGTAGTCGGAGGTGGTGTTGTCAATCTGCGTGCGAATCTGCTTCACGCGGCCCTCGATTTCGCTGGGCTTGCCGGCGCCTTCGACGATGGTGGTGTTGTCCTTGTCGATGGTGATTTTCTTAGCGCGGCCGAGGTCCTCGATCTTCACGTTCTCGAGCTTGATGCCGAGGTCTTCGGTGATGGCGCGCCCGCCGGTGAGCGTGGCGATGTCTTCGAGCATGGCCTTGCGGCGGTCGCCGAAGCCGGGTGCCTTGACGGCAGCGCACTGCAGCGTGCCGCGCAGCTTATTGACCACGAGAGTCGCGAGGGCTTCGCCTTCCACGTCCTCCGCAACGATGAGGAGCGGCTTGCCCATCTTGGCGATCTGTTCGAGCAGGGGAAGCAGGTCCTTCATCGAGCTGATTTTCTTTTCGTGGATGAGAATGCGCACGTCTTCGAGCGAGCATTCCATGCGTTCCGGATCGGTGACGAAGTAGGGAGAGAGATAGCCGCGGTCGAACTGCATGCCTTCCACGACTTCGAGCGTGGTTTCCATCGTCTTGGATTCCTCGACGGTGATCACGCCATCCTTGCCGACTTTCTTCATCGCTTCGGCAATGATGTTTCCGATTTGCTTGTCGTTGTTGGCGGAGATGGTTCCGACTTGAGCGATCATGTCGCCCTTGACGTCTTTGTGGAGCTTCTTGACTTCATCAACGGCGACTTCGACGGCCTTTTCGATGCCGCGCTTGAGCGCCATCGGGCTTGCGCCGGCCGCGACGGTCTTCACGCCTTCGCGGAAAATGGCTTGCGCGAGAACGGTAGCGGTGGTGGTTCCGTCGCCGGCGACGTCAGACGTCTTCGAGGCGACTTCACGCACCATCTGCGCGCCCATGTTCTCGAGCCCGTCTTTCAGCTCGATTTCCTTGGCGACAGTAACGCCGTCTTTGGTGATGATGGGTGAACCGAACTTCTTCTCGATCACCGCATTGCGGCCCTTGGGGCCGAGGGTGATCTTCACGGCGTCAGCGAGAATGTTGACGCCACGGAGAATCGACTGGCGCGAATTCTCACCAGTCACGATTTGCTTTGCCATGAGACCTATTCCTCCTCAATTCCTTTTCGTTGAATTTGCCAAACCTGGTTGCTCACTGCTTGAACTCGAATACTTTGGGATTGGTTCCGCGCGGCGAATTCCGGGCCGCGGATGTTACTTCCTGCCGGACGCTGCTTTCGCGGCGTGGCCGATTTTCGCGAGGATCTCGTCTTCTTTGAGGATGAGATACTCTTCGTCGTCCACTTTGATTTCGTTGCCGCTATACTTGCCAAAGAGGATGCGATCGCCAACTTTCACGTCGAGGGGGATGAGTTCGCCCTTCTCGCGCTTACCGCTGCCGACGGCGACGATTTCACCTTCCTGGGGCTTTTCCTTGGCCGTGTCGGGAATGATGATGCCGCCCTTCACGCTTTCCTTCTCTTCAATCCGCTTCACGATAACGCGATCGTGCAGCGGGGTAATGTTCACCGCCATTTTGAATAACCTCCAATTGAGAGCTTCGGGATTGTCGAGGAGAAACGTGCGGCGCAGAGCGTTTAGCACTCTCCTACGACGAGTGCTAATATATCAGAACTTTGCGGAGTGTCAAGTTCGAGGCGCATTTTTTCGGATTTGCGGAATCGAGGCGTGGGTTTGCTGTAAGCTGCTGAAAGTGTGGCATATAGAAGGCGCGTAAGATGGACAATTTGCCGCGCGAGGCGATCGGAACGTTCATTTTGGCGGGAGGGCGGAGCTCGCGCATGGGCAGCGAGAAGGGGCTCCTGCCATTCGCGGGGAAGCCGCTTGTGTTGCGCATGGCGCGGCTGGTGGAGTTTGCGGGAGACGCGCCGGTGATCATTGGGCCGCCCGGAAAATATGGCGGATTTGGTTTTCGCGTGATGGCTGACGACCAACGCGGAGGGGTTGGCAATGACAGGCGCGGAGTTGGAATCGGCGGCGGGCCGCTGGTGGGAATTTGCACGGCGTTGCGCATCGCGACGCGCGGATGGAATCTGATTGTGGCGTGCGATTTGCCGTTTCTGACTCGCGAATGGCTGGAATTTTTGATTGCGCGCGCGCTCGATTCGCCGGCGGATGTAGTGATCCCGTTAAACGAGCGCGGGTACGAGCCGTTGTGTGCGATGTACCGGAAGCGGTGTCATACCTCGATTGCGGCGGCGTTTTCGGGCGGCGTGCGAAAAGTTACGGATGGGCTTGCGGGCCTGACCATATCTGCGATTGCACGCGAGGAATGGAAAGGCTTTGACCCGAGCGGGCGGCTGTTCAAAAATGTGAATACACCGGCGGACTACGATGAGGCGCGCACCGCGGCGGAAGAAAAGTCATGAATGGCGCAATAAACGTGCGTTAACACAGCAATGAACGGGCACTATATCGAATTTCAAAATGTGTCGAAGTCGTTTGGCGATCAGGCCGTGCTGCGCGACGTGAATTTTCACATGGATCGCGGCGAGACGGCCGTGATTATGGGGCGCAGCGGCGTGGGGAAATCCGTGTCGCTGAAATTGATTTTGGGATTTTTGAAGGCTGACGCAGGCCGGATTATTGTCGCGGGTCAGGACGTAACCGACTTCGCCGAAAAAGACATGACTTCCATCCGGCGCAAAGTGACCATGGTATTTCAATCCGGCGCGCTTTTTGATTCGCTGACGGTGGCGCAGAATGTGGCGTTCCCGATGCAGGCTCTGGGCAATGTGCCGAGCGACCACATTGACGAGCGCGTTGCGGAGCTGATGGAGATGCTCGAAGTGACCCAGTTCGCGGATAAGCTGCCGTCGGAGCTGAGCACCGGAACAAAGCGCGCGGTGGCGATCGCGCGGGCGCTGGCGCAGGATCCGGAAGCGATTCTTTACGACGAGCCAACCACGATGGTGGATCCGCTGATGGCCACCCATACAGGCGACCTCATCCTCAAGCTGAAAGAGGCGTACCACAAAACATCCATCGTGGTCACGCACGATACGCATCTCGCGCGCAAGCTCGCCGATCGAATTATTTTTTTGCAGGAAGGGCGCATCACTTTTTTCGGCACGTGGAGCGAGTTCGAGAAATCCGAAGAGCCGTTCATCCGCAATTTCCGCTTGCAAGATGAATTGATTCCGGCACTGGACGTTACTCTCGCAACGAGCGCGGGCGGATGAGCGCCCCCGCGGCTCCTGACGCAAAAAAACAGCTCCGGCGTGTCCTCGGATTCTGGGACGTTCTGCTCTTCAACATCGCTACCGTGCTCGGCCCGCGCTGGCTCGCCTCGGCGGGGTACAACGGAACTTCCTCGATTAGCCTGTGGATTATCGCCGCGGCGTTGTTCTTCATTCCGAGCGCGTTCGTCATCAACGAACTCTCCACGCGCTTTCCCGATGAGGGCGGGCTCTACGTCTGGTCGAAAGAAGCCTTCGGCGATTTTCACGGTTTCATTGCCGGCTGGACGTATTGGATCTACACCGTTTTTTATTTCCCGGGCCTGTTGCTCGCCAGCGCCTCGATGGGCGCGTATATCGGCGGCGCGGGACACGCGAACCTGGCGACGAATCGCGAATTCCTGGTGATCGGCTCGTTTGTCCTGCTGTTTGTCGCCGTGTTTCTGAACATCATCGGCCTGAACATCGGCAAATGGCTGCAAAACGCGGGCGGCGTCCTGTCTTACATTCCGCTGCTGATGCTGGTGGGAATCAGCATTTGGATTTGGGCCATGCACGGCTCGGCCACGCACTTCACGGTGAAAAACATGCTGCCGGTGTGGAATCAGGCCACCGTGAATTTCTGGCCGCAGATGGTTTTCGCGTTCGCAGGATTCGAGCTGGTCTCGGCGATGAGCGAAGAGGTGCGCAATCCGCAAAAAGTGCTGCCGCGCGCGGTGTGGGGCGCGGGCGCGGCGGTAACGTTCATTTACATTGCCGGCACGATTTCCGTGCTGGCGCTGATTCCATCGCACCAAGTGAATCCGCTGAGCGGCGTGTTTCAGGCGCTCACGTCCGGCTCGACAATTTTGAAAATTGGATTCGTCGGTATTCTCGCGGCCGCGCTGGTGACGATTGGAAATGCCGGAGGAGTCGGTTCGACCGTGGCTGGAATCGCGCGCGTTCCATTCATCGTCGGGATCGACCGCTATTTGCCGAAGGCCTTCGGCAAAATTCATCCCAAGTGGCGCACGCCGCACATTTCCATGCTGGTGCAGGCAGCGCTCTCGTGCATCATTCTGCTGCTGGCGCAGATTCAGGCCACGGCGACAACGGCTTATCAGGTGGTTGTGGACGCGGCGGTGATTTTGTACTTCATTCCGTTTTTGTACATGTACGCGGCGGCGATAAAGCTCGCGTACCGCAAAGATCGCCGCAGCAATCCAAGCGCAGTGCTGATTCCCGGCGGAATTCTTGGCACGTGGATCGCCGGCGGCCTGGGATTTTCGATTACCGCGTTGGGCATCGCACTGTCGTTCATTCCGCCCGGCGAAACGGCAAGCAAATTCAGTTTTCTCGCAAAATTGATTGGCGGAACGGTGGGCACAATTTTGGTGGGACTGGCGCTGTACTGGCGCGGGGCGCGCGAAAAATCCCGCGAGGCGCAAATTGGTTCTCCTCTCCGGGCGGATTAGCGCGTGCGCAACCGCAAAAAAAGTGTGCTTGACGGGCGTGAGCTTGCGCGATAGTTTCCTCGCCATAACGGCCTTTCTCATACGGTGCTCCTGGCTTCCTGGAAGTTGAAGTGCATTTCAACTTGGAGGTGACGAATGGCTCGTCCCACGGGAGTAACGATCCTCGCGGTGCTCGGTTTTATTCTGGGAGGACTAACGCTTTTGGCTGCGTGCGTAATGTTTGCGGTGGGAGCGGCAGGAATCGCAGGAATGGCCGGCGGCCACGCCATGGGCGGCGGAATGCTGGCGACGTTAGGCGCTTTCGCCGGCGTGTTTTGCCTGGTTTTCGCGATTCTGTACATCGTGAGCGGCGTCGGACTGCTGAAGCTTGCCGGCTGGGGGCGCATACTCACGATCATCCTCGTGGTGCTGAGCATTCTCTTGAGCGTGCGCGGACTTATTATGGGCTTGACGCACGTAGCAGCGCCCGCGATCGCCATACAGATTATTACGATTGTGATTGACGCCTGGATTCTCGCGTACCTGTTCAAGCCGCACGTGAAGCAGGCGTTCACCCAGAGCGCCTGAAGCATATTGGCGGGTTAAGAACGCAAGAGGCGCGGTCGCAACTTTGGAGCGACGCACGGGTTTAACATGCGAGCAGGAGCAGAGCACCCATGCGACGCGCAAAGATCTACGATTTGCCGAAACACGCCCGTTTGCAAGCGGGCGCGCGAGCCGTACCGCCGGAGCAGCTGAATTCTCTCGAACTACTGTCGCTTTGCGCCATCCTGATTTTGCTTGCCGCCGCGCTCGCGCTGATGATGTCACCGCGCGCACATGCGCGCAAATCCGGCGCGGCGGAACTCGCGAATTCCAGCAAGAAGCTTCCCAAATCATTGGCCGGCAATCTTCACATCACGCAGCTCACGGAAAATGAAGCCATTCTGCATGCGCTCAACCGGCTGGCGTACGGCCCGCGCCCGGGCGATGTGGAACGCATTCGCAAAATGGGCCTCGAGAAATGGATTGATGAGCAACTGAGCTTCACTTCCGGCAGAGATCCCGCGCTCGACGCGAAGCTGAGCAAATTCAAAACTCTGAAAATGTCG
>DASUAV010000137.1:0-3162 GCA_035763605.1 Candidatus Acidiferrales bacterium | reverse complement strand
TCTTTCGTTTTCGCGCGGTGTAGGACGCGCCCCATTTTATGCCGGGATGGCGCGCGTCATTTGTGCCGGTCTGCACGTCCTGATTGACTTCTTTCTGGAGCATCACTTCGTGCTCGCGCCGATTCACGTCGCGCTGTTTGGTCTCGGTCTCGAATTCCTTGCCGGTTTTCGACTTGCGTTGCTCCGGGCTCATAACTGCCTCCCAAAAATTCCAAACTGTAATCACTCAGCATGTTGTCGTCGCTCCCTTATTCTCGAATCATTCTAGACGCCCACTTGGTCCCACGCAGTGGGGTAAACGCCCTAGATATGGATGGGCAGTACACCGACGGCATCCGATGTGGAGCGCGAATGCGTTGCCTCCGAATATACGAAGCGCATGCCCACACGATCCCGTTATCTTTTCATCTCATCTTGTGATTGTGTTCTCGCATGTGCGTCGCTGCTCGCCTGCTACATTCCTGCGCGCCGTGCGATGAAAATTGAGCCTATGGAAGCGCTTCGCTATGAATAGCCGCCATCGTGCGCTGCTGCCCGTTTCCGGCGAAGGCGTCCCGCAAACGGACACTGCCGCACTGCGGCCACATGAAGTGCTAATGTAATCTGCTGATTCCGAACGGCTTGCGCCAGACAACTTCGGCATGGAATGTGCCCCGAATCTCTCTTCTACTCCTCGCGAGGTGTGCCTATGAACACGTTTTTGCAAGACCTGCGCTACGGCATACGCATGCTGTTCAAGTCCCCCGGCTTCACCACCGTCGCGGTGCTCTCCCTCACGCTGGGAATTGGCGCGAACACAACAATCTTCACGCTCGCCAAGGCCATTTTCCTCCATTCCATCCCCGTAAAGGATCCGGGGAGCGTAGTGGTGCTTTATTCAACGGCGCTCGACAAGAGCGGAAAATTGCAGGAATACATCCCCACCCCGCTTCCGAACGCGATTGACTATCGCAACGACATCAAGTCCTTTTCGGGCGCGGCCATTGACATCGGGAACGGATTCAGCCTGATCGTCTCCGGCAAGAAAACGCAAGTGCCCGGGCAACTGGTGAACGGCAACTTCTTCGACGTTCTCGGCGTGAAGCCGATGATCGGCCGCGCGCTTACGCCCGATGATGAAGCGTCGCGGCGTCCTGTCGTCGTGCTGAGTTACGACTTGTGGAACACGCAGTTCGGGGCGGACAAGGGCATCTTGGGCAAGACCATTCAGTTGGACCAGATGCAGTATTCGGTGATTGGAGTGATGCCCAGTGATTTTCGAGGCGTGGGGAATTTGGGCAGTCCGAGCGTCTGGATACCCATTTCGTTGAGCGACGACGTGCTGACCGGAGTGATAAAAACTTTTCTGCATCAGCGCGCGTTCCGGCTGACGGCCATGATTGCCCGGCTGAAGCCGGGAGTCAGCGTGGAGCAGGCGGGCGCGGAAGTTCACGCGCTGGGATTGCAACTCGAGAAGCAATATCCCAAGGACAACAACGGCCGTAATGAGGAGATCGTTCCCATCAACGAGACGACTGTTCCGCCGCAATTGCACGGTGTATTTTCGCTGGCGGGCGTGCTGCTCATGGGAATCGTCGGACTTGTGCTGCTGATTGCCTGCGCCAATGTCGCCAATTTGCTTCTCTCTCGCGCAACGCAGCGGCAGCGTGAAATTGCCGTGCGGCTGGCGCTGGGCGCTTCGCGTTCTCGGCTGGTCCGCCAATTACTGACCGAGAGCCTGCTGATTGCGCTGCTGGCCGGCGGGCTCGGAATTTTCTGCGCCTTCTGGGCCAAGTCATTTTTGGTTTCGCTGCTGCCGCCATTTCTGACGCGCAATCTGGATTTCACTTTGGACGCGCGTGTTTTCATTTACACCCTGGCGCTGGCGGTGATTGCCACGCTGATTTTCGGGCTAATGCCGGCGCTGCAAGCGTCGCGCGGCGATACGGTCGTTGCGCTGAAGGACCGCACCGGCGCGCCGACGGGCAGCGGACGCTGGTACGGACTGCGCGGCGTTCTGGTCATGGTGCAGGTGGCGCTCTCGCTGATCGCGCTGGTGGGCGCGGGACTTTTCATTCACAGTCTGCGTAACGCCGAAGCGATTAATCCCGGATTCGAAGTGCAGCACGAGATGGTGGCGTTCGTGAACGTGGGCGCGGAAAACTACGACCAGCCGCGCGCGGAAGCGCTTTATCGCGATGTTATTCAGCGGCTGGATACGATGCCGATGATAGCGGCCGCCAGTTTGTCGGACACTCCCCCGCTTGGTGGAAACATATCGCGGACGACGTTCACGGACGGCGTGGACAGCAGCGATCCGCGCAATGGCAAACTAACGCCCATCGTTAACACAGCGCCGGGATATTTTTCCGCGGCGGGCATCACCATGCTTCAGGGACGCGATTTCACTGACGCGGACACTCCGGCGAGCAACCTGGTCGGCATCGTCAATCGCACCGCGGCGGAGAGCTTCTGGCCCGGTAAAAATCCCATCGGGCAGCATCTGCACTTCCTCGGCGAAACTTGGGACGTGACCGTAGTCGGCGAAGTGAATACCGTGAAATTTGCGACTCTGGGCGAAGCACCGCAGGCCGTGATTTACATGCCGCTCAAGCAGCACTATTCGCCGGCGGTAATGCTCTTCGTCCGCAGCAAAGGAAGTCCTTCATCGGTGATTCCCAGCGTGCGCAGCGTAATGAAATCCCTTGCACCTTCGGTGCCTCTGGTCGGCGTGCAAACCGTGGACGAGGTGCTGGTGCAATCGCTCACCGCGCCGCGCATCGGCGCTGAGCTGCTTGGCACCTTTGGTTTGCTGGCGCTGATTCTTGCGGCGATTGGGACTTACGGCGTGATGTCGTACTCCGTCAGCCAGCGCCGAAATGAAATCGGCATTCGCATGGCCCTCGGCGCGCAGCCCTCGAATGTCCTGCGCCTGATTCTCTCGAGTGGCATGGCCATGGTCATCGCCGGAATCTGCGCCGGTTTGGCGTTTTCGCTTTTGCTGGCCAAGAGCATGAACAGCCTGCTCTACGGCATCGGCATGTTTGACGCGGCCAGTTTCCTCACAACGGCGGGCCTGCTCATTCTCGTGGCTCTCGGCGCGTGCTACATCCCCGCGCGTCGCGCGATGAAGGTAGATCCCATTGTCGCCCTGCGCTACGAGTGAGTTTTTTGCAGGATGAT
>DASUAV010000136.1:0-7551 GCA_035763605.1 Candidatus Acidiferrales bacterium | reverse complement strand
GACGCGGCGGCAAGCTTGCCGCCGCGTCTCGGCGGCTTCTGCTTTGCCCTTGGGCGACTACAGGGCGGAATCCATTCCATTGTCCCTTTCGCCCTTACCCCTTTCTCCTTAGCCATTTCCGTCAGCCATTCCTGATCCGCCACCTTTCCCCTTCCACCTCACCCGCTCTGCTTTAACCACAAAACAAGTCGGTTGCGGAGAGGATTTGTGCCAACCAGGCGAAGGATGCAAGAGACAACCGAGATCAGCAATAGTCGAACTCCAAGAAACTTGGAGGCGCCCTCGCAGAGTTGCCTCGCTCCATCATTGCCTTCCACAGCTCGCGACCGTACACTTGCGCCATGCACAGGCAGTGCCGCCAATTCGACAAAGACAAGGAGAAAATCATTGTCGCGTCGATTGGTGGAATCAGCAGGGCAGCAGGAAGTACGGCAGCACGGTTACGTTTACCAGAAAAATCGGAAGCAGTCGGACAAGTGGATTCCGGCGGAACGAGCTTACGGGCGCTATCGGGTAGACGTGCCGGGCAAGCCGGGGCAGCGCGAAGTGCGCATCGCCCTGGGCTTTTGCCGCGACAGGATATCCGCAATGCTCAAACTCCAAAACGCTATGAGCGATGCGGGCGTGTTGGATGCCGCGAAACTGCGGGAACGCATCAGTTCCACGGCAACTTTCACGCAGCACGCGCAATGGATGATTGCGGAGATGAAGGCAGGGCGGATCGTGAACGGAAAGACTCGGGAGCGAATCGGGGATCGCACTATCGATTTCTACTCAACGGCCGTTACCTATCTGACCGAACAGGTCGGAACAAAGCCGCTGGCAAACATCGATAACGGCGAAGCCCGAGAACTCGTCAGACGCATGCGAAGCGAGCGGAACAAGGACGGGTCCAGGCGATTCAGCGTGAAAACGCTCACCGAGTATTTCAAGGTGTTCACCAAGGTCCTAAAGTCGGCGGTGGATGAAAACGGGAACCAGATGCATCCGCGTACCTGGAATCTCGCGTTCATCGGCCTGCCGAAAGTTGAAAAGAAAAAGCAGCACCGTCCCACGCTCACGGCGAAAGAGATGAGCCACCTCATTGCGAACTTGACTGGCAGGTATCAAATGGGGGCTGCGCTTCTCGCGGGAAGCAGCCTCCGTATCTCGGAACTGCTGGCGCTTCGGATCGAGGAGCACATCTCTCCCGACCGCAAGACCCTCCACGTCCGCCAACAACGAAGGAAGGACGGGAGCGGCGTGACGGACGTTCTCAAAACCGCGGCGGCCTGCCGTGACATCGACCTGCACTCTTCGCTCGCGAAGATGCTCGACGGTTTCATCGGCGATCGTGTGAGCGGTTTCCTCATACAGACGGAGAATGGCAAGATGCTGTCCCCCGAGAATTTCTTTCGAGACGGCTTCGAGACCATTCTAGAGAAGATGGGAAGAAAGGGCGTACGCTTCCACGCATTCCGCCGCTTCCGCGAAGCGGTTCTACAAAAAAGCGATGCTCGGCAACTCCTCATTGACTACTGGATGGGGCATGAGAACGACGAAATGAGCGCGCGGTACGGCAAGCAGCTTCTCGAAGATGTGGAGTACCGGAAGGAATGGGCCGAGAAGGTCAGCCTGGGTTTCGATCTGCCCAAAGTGAGCTCGGCCTTACTTGGGCTACATGGGCTACAAAATGAGGAGCAACCTGTCGCCGCGTGAAATGGCGCAAACCCAATTCGCAGAGGGAAGTAGAAGTGGTCGGGGCGAGTGGATTTGAACCACCGACCTCCTGGTCCCGAACCAGGCGCTCTAGCCAGGCTGAGCCACGCCCCGATAAAAAACGATTGTGACTGGAAACAGTTTAACAGCGGGTCATACCCAGCCGCAACGTCTTGCCGATTCGCCGGCCGCAGGCGGCCGCAACATATCCAGTCGCAACGCGAAGCGCTAGCGAATTTTCGTCGTGTCCCGCGATAAGGCTGAATTCCACAGTTTATCGGAACGGCGGTTTCCATCGAATTGATCCACTCTAATTCTACTGTTTGAGCAAAATTGTAAGCGTCCCGGCATTGCTGTTCGAGATGAGGACGTCATCCTGGCCTTTGCCGGTGAGATCGGCGAGAACCAGGCCGCCCCAGCCGGTGGGGATGCTGCGAGTAAAGACGGTGAAGCTGTCGCTCTTCTTGCCGATGAAGAAAAATAGTTTGTCGTTTTGCGCGCATGAAACCACAACGTCGCGCAATTCGCCCGCGCTGTGGCCTGCGGCGTTTCCAATCGCGGCGCGGGCTGGCCCGGTGCAACCTTGCAAAGAAAATGGGGAGCCGCGCATCGTTGTCAGTCTACCTTTGCCGTCGCCCAGCAGAATCGTGACGCCGAGATTTGTTCGGTCGTGCATGTCGCGCTCGTAGGGAATGACCGCGACATCAGGATTTCCATCGCCATTCACGTCTCCGACGTCGAAAGACCAGGGCGTGTCGCCCGCAGGGAAAGGCGAGTTTGGCGCTTTGCGGAAATTGCCGCGGCCGTCGCCTAGCAAGAGGCCCACGGCTCCGGCGGTTTGATTGACGGTGACGATGTCCAGTTTCCCGTCGCGATTGAAATCAGCGGCGCGCACGCCTGAATCGGTGTGCAGGTCTGCGTCGAAAAATTTCCCCGGCAGAATCAGATTGCCTTTGCCGTCGGTTTCGAGCAGAAGAATCTGATTGTGTCCCCAACTGTCTGTGACAACGGATGGCTTACCGTTTCCCGTGAAATTGCCGACAACGATGCCGTGCGGGTGCGGATAGGATTTTGTGGCGAAGGGCGAATGCGCTGCGGGCGTGAACCTCCCTTTGCCGTCGCCGAGCAGCACGGTGAGGTAGGGAGTCTGCGTGTTTGCGATGATCAGATCGAGATTCCCGTCGCCATTCATGTCCGCGACAGCGATGTCATTGGGATTGGCATTACATGGAAATGGTGAGCCCGGCGCGGAAGTGGAGCGGCCATTTCCATCGCTGAGCAAAACGGAAACGGTCGCGGCATCCATATTTCCGACGATAATGTCGGGCTTGCCGTCGTGATTCACATCAGCTACCGCGATAGGGCCGGGAGCTTTGCCTACATGGACAACGACGGAATGAAAATCCAGAGAGGTTGAAGCAAGTTGGCCTTCGGCGCTGCGGAAAGCCAGCGTACTGCCTGCGATGAGCATTAGGATAGGCAATTTCAAGCGCATGCAGGCCACCCTCGCTGAGTCCAAGCAATCGCGGCATGAACTGCCTATGAACATGCCGCAATGCAGGTTAATGCGCAAGAGAATGTCTCCTGCAAGCACGGATTTATTGCGTCCTGCACGTCCGCAAGTATAGAATCCGCGCGACTTGCCAACAGGAGGCGTCCGAATGCTTCGCAAACATTGCGCAGCCATAGTGATTTTCTGCGGCATGATCTTCGCCGCTATTTTTGCATTTTCCCCTTCCGCGTTCGCGCAGCAGGAGCACGAGCATCAGGCCAGCCCGTTCGCGGCGCTGAAATGGCGGCTGGTTGGTCCGTATCGCGGAGGTCGCGTGGAAGCCGCCGCGGGAATTCCCGGCACGAATACGTATTACTTCGGCTCGGTGGATGGCGGCGTGTGGCGCTCCGATGATGCCGGCCAGGAGTGGCAATCGCTCTTCGACAAAGAGGCGGTGCAATCCATCGGCGCGCTGGCCATCGCGCCTTCGGATCCCAATGTGATTTACGTTGGCACGGGCGAGCCGTGCCTGCGCGGCGATATCAGCTATGGCAATGGCGTTTACAAATCCACAGACGCCGGAAAAACGTGGACGCACATCGGGCTCAACGACACGCAGCACATCAGCGCAATTATCGTGGACCCGCGGAATCCGGATGTTGTGATGGTCGCGGCCATTGGCCACGCTTTTGGGCCCAATGAGCAGCGCGGAGTTTTTCGATCAGCAGATGGCGGAAAGACGTGGACGAAGGCGCTCTACAAGGACGAGAACACCGGCGCGGGCGACATCGTTTTCGATCCAACGAACGCGCACATCGTTTACGCCGCGCTTTATCAAGTAGTGCGCAAGCCGTGGGACTTCATCAGCGGCGGGCCGGGCAGCGGGATTTACAAGTCCACTGACGAAGGTGTGACCTGGAAACCGCTCGAAGGCCACGGCCTGCCTGCTGGACCGCTGGGTAAAATCGGAATCGCCGTGGGCGCAGACGGCGAACGCGTCTATGCGTTAATTGAAGCAGACAAAGGCGGACTGTACGTTTCAAACGATGCAGGAGGCAGCTGGAATCTTGCCACGGACAATCATGAATTCCGCCAGCGAGCGTGGTATTTCACGCACATTTATGCGGATCCAAAAAATGTGAACGAAGTCTACGTGCTCAACACCGGCGTCTTTCGTTCCGTGGACGGCGGGCATTCCTTCCAGCCCATCATCGGCGGCGATTCGCACATTCTGTGGATTGATCCCACGGATTCCGCGCACATGATTGTGGGCGATGATGGCGGCGCGGCCGTTTCTCTGGACAATGGCAAGAGCTGGTCAACGCGCGATAACCAGCCCACGGCGCAGTTCTATCACGTGGCCACAGACAATCGCTTCCCGTATTACCTCTACGGCGCGCAGCAGGATGCCGGCACGGTGGCTATCGCCAATCGCGGCAATCCGACGGATTTTTACGACGTAGGCGGCGGCGAAAGCGGCTGGGTGGTTCCGGACAGCAATGGCGACACGGTGTACGGCGATTCGTACGACGGAGAAATCACGCGATTCGATCACGCCTCGGGCGAGGTTGTGGACGTTTCTCCCTGGCCGCTCAACCCGATGGGCCATGGCGCGGCGAATTTGAAGTATCGCTTCCAGTGGACTGCGCCCATCGCTTCCTCGCCGTTTGACGAGAAGACGATCTACTTTGGCGGAAACGTTCTTTTCCGTACGAACGATGGCGGAAAAAGCTGGACGATCATCAGCCCGGACCTGACGCGCAACGACAAATCCAAGCAGCAATCCGCCGGCGGGCCAATCACCAAAGACAACACCAGCGTGGAATATTTCGATACGATTTTCGTCATTGCGCCATCGAAAGTTGCGCGTGGCGAAATTTGGGTAGGGTCAGACGACGGGCTGGTCCACCTGACCCGCGATGATGGCGCGCATTGGACGGATGTCACGCCGAAAGGTTTTCCCGAATGGGACAAGATCAGCGGCATTTGCCCTTCGCCATTTGCGGCAGGTACCGCGTACATCGCCATTAGCGGCAACAAGCTCGACGACTTTCATCCTTATGCTTACAAAACGAGCGATTTTGGCCGGAGTTGGACCAAAATCACCGCCGGCATTCCGGACGGCGATTATGTCCACGCAGTGATCGAAGATCCGGTCCATCGCGGGCTGCTTTTCGCCGGCACGGAACTCGGCGTTTATGTTTCGTTCGACGATGGCGGGCACTGGCAATCGCTGCAATCCAATTTGCCGCATGCGTCGGTGCGCGATTTGACGATTCATGGAAACGACCTGCTCGTCGCTACGCACGGCCGTGCCTTCTGGGCGCTCGACGACATCACGCCACTGCGCCATTACTCCGAAGCGTTGCAGAATGACGCTGTGCATCTCTTCCCGCCCGCAGCAGCGTATCGCCGGGCCGGCGGAGGATTTAGCTTCTTTGGAGGCGGCGCCGGCGCAACGATTGATTACTGGCTGAAGTCCGAGCCTTCCGGCGACGTCACACTGGAAATTGCGGACAGCCACGGGAAAGTGATTCGCAAGTACTCGACGGCGCACCATGCGGAGGCGCCGGAATTCGGCGGTTTCCGCTTCGGGCGCGGCGCGCAGCTGACCAAGAACGCGGGAATCAACCGCTTCGCTTGGGACTTGCGCTATGAATCCAGCCATACCGTTCCCGGCGCGATTTCCTGGGGCGGTTCGTCTGCGGGACCGACAGCCGTGCCGGGCACGTATCAGGTGAAGCTCACAGTGAATGGGAAGAGCTACACGGCTCCTCTCGAAATTAAACTCGATCCGCGCCTGCATCTGACGCAAGACGATCTCGACAAGCAGCTCGCGCTTGCGCTGCAGATTCAGCAGGAAGTGAACGCCGCGCACGACGCTGTGAATCAAATCCGTGCGCTGCACGAGCAGCTCGGGGAAATTCAGAAGCGGCTCGGCTCGGAGCACAAGGACATCGCCGACAGCGCCAAATCGCTGGACGAGAAATCCGTCGCCATCGAGGACAAACTCATCCAGTCCAAATCAAAGGCAGGCGAGGACCCGTTGAATTACCCGATCCAGCTTGCCGATCAGATGATGGCGCTCGGCAGTTCAGAGGACGGCGCAGTTTCTGGCCCCACTGAAGCGGACTACACGGTCTACAATCAGCTCAAGGGCGAGATCGACGCGCAGTTGGCCACCTGGCATGAAGTGCAAATGAAGGATCTCGCTGCGTTCAACGAAATGATGCGGCGCAGCAATGTGCCGTTTGTGTCGGTCGAGACAGACAGCGGCGGCGGTGGCATGCGGCGAAGATAATTTTGTCTGTCAACTCGTTTTCGGTAGGCGGAGGCGGCTGTTACTGCCGCTCTTTACCCGTCCACAAAGAACAGACTATTTCGATCTTGCTCCCGCCATTCAGAAGCTTCTTCGAGGAGCGACAATGCAGACTTGGACGCGACGGAAGTTTTTCATGGGCGCGCTCGCGGGCGGATTCGCGGCGAGTACGAGCAAACTGTTTGGCGCAGCTTTGCCGCGCAGCTTAGCAGGAACGAGCAGCGCAAGCCTCGATTCCCCGCAATCCGCATCACTACAGGGAAAACGTCCGTGCATCATCTCCGCGCACAATGGCCTGCCGCATCTTGACGCGGGAATGCAGATTCTGCGTGCGGGCGGCGATACCCTCGACGCGGTCATCGCCGTGGTCACGCCCGTCGAAGATGATCCCAACGACAATTCCGTCGGCTACGGCGGATTGCCGAATGAGGATGGCGTGGTGCAACTCGACGCCTGCGTGATGCATGGCCCGACGCGCCGCTGCGGCGCTGTCGGGGCGCTCGAAAAAGTGAAAAACGCAGCGAAAGTCGCGCGCGCGGTGATGGAGCGCACCAATCACACGTTCATCGTCGGCCAAGGCGCCACGAAGTTCGCGATTGATGAAGGATTCGAGCCGATGAACCTGCTCACCGAAAAATCGCGCGTCGCATGGCTCGCGTGGAAGGCGCAATCTTCGAAGGACTGGCGTCCTGGCCTCGATTCGCCTCAATTCGATAAGCAGTCCGACAAGCAGCTCACCGAATTGCTGGATACGCCGGAGCGCCGCCCGTGGGCGCCGTGGATTCGCCATGTCATCGCGCATCCTCCCACCGGCACGATCAATTGCCTGGCGGTGAACGAAAAAGGCGAAATGTCCGGTACAACCACCACTTCCGGCCTAGCGTGGAAAATTTCGGGACGAGTCGGCGATTCGCCCATCATTGGCGCGGGATTGTTTCTCGATCAGGACGTGGGCGGCGCTGGCTCGACGGGGCGCGGCGAAGAGGATATCAAAATCGCCGGCGGCGCGACGGTCGTCGAAATGATGCGCCAGGGAAAATCG
>DASUAV010000135.1:0-4254 GCA_035763605.1 Candidatus Acidiferrales bacterium | reverse complement strand
CTCAGCGGCAAATTCGTTTCCGAGCGTGGCTTCGGCGGTGCGGGAGGCCCGCTGCACTACACGCCTCCGCCAATCCCGCAGCGCATCGGCCGCCTTATGTCTGAACTGGACGGCTACTCCGCCGCTCCAACCGAGCCGGAAAAAGAACAAATCGCGGACGCGTCACAGGAGCTGGATCAGTCCATGGCTACCTTGCACGAATTGATAAACAAAGACCTGGCGGCCCTCAACAACGCCATGAACAAAGCGGGAGTTCCGCACATCACTGCTGAACCGCTCGTGGAGCAACGCGGTGGAAGAGGCAGGGGCGAGTGAACTGTGTCTTCCGGTTGCAGGAAACCGATACACTATATGTGGGCGGTTTAGACACTCCGACCCGAAGATTTTGTGGTGCTGTTGCGCTTTTTCCTTGACACGTTTTCCACAGACCTGTAAAACACAGAGCCAGATTCCGAGGGTGCGCGGGTAAGGTCCCGCAGCCAGCAGTCGAACTAGTTCGAAGCGCCGACGGGGTCACAATCGCGACATTAAGGGCGAATCGCCCGAGCGCAGTTGACGTGTAAAAGCGCTCGATGGCGGAGCTTTCTTTTTTCGCGTTTTTCACAGCGAAGCAAAGTTTTCCACTGTGAAGCCCATTGTGCGGCGCTCGATGGCGGAGCTAGACTCAAGGCCCTTTGAATCACGCGGCGTTTCCCTGCCCTTCTGCGCCGCAAGAAACCCGGATTGGGGTGCGGTATAATGGAGCGAATCGCCCTCCGACCGGCACAAATTCATGAGCGGCAGGACTGCCTGCGCGGAGGCGGATATGGCGGAAGCGAAAATGGCATTGAACAGCAAAGCGGAAACTGAACACGCGACGCAAACAGCCGTTTCCGGCGGCTTGGAATTTCACCGCCGCTTCACTGATGGGAAGACAGCGCCATTCGATGCTGTCGAATGGGAGCGCCGCACCGCGCAAATCGGGAATGAGAAAGGCGCGGTCATTTTCCGGCAGGAGAACGTCGAAGTTCCCAAGTCGTGGTCGCAGACCGCGACCAACATCGTCGCTTCGAAATACTTCCATGGAAAACCCAATACCGCTGAGCGCGAGACCTCCGTTCGCCAGCTTATCTCCCGCGTGGCCTACACCATCGCGAACTGGGGCGAGCGCGGCGGCTATTTTGCAAATGCCGAATCGCGCGACGCTTTTCACGACGAGCTGACCCATTTGCTCGTCGAGCAGAAAATGGCCTTCAATTCGCCGGTGTGGTTCAACGTGGGCGTGCAGCCCAAGCCGCAGTGTTCCGCCTGCTTCATCAACTCCGTGCAGGATTCCATGGACTCCATCATGAATCTTGCCAAAACCGAAGGCATGCTCTTCAAATGGGGCTCCGGCACGGGCACGAATTTTTCTACTTTGCGCGGCAGCAAGGAAACGCTCTCCGGCGGCGGCATTGCCTCCGGTCCGGTGAGTTTTATGAAAGGCTTCGACGCCTTCGCCGGCGTCATCAAGAGCGGCGGCAAAACGCGCCGCGCCGCCAAGATGGTCATTCTCAACGTGGACCATCCTGACGTCGTGGAATTCATCAACTGCAAAACCAAAGAAGAGCAGAAAGCCCATGTGCTCATCGAGCAGGGCTACGATTCCTCGATTGACGGCGAAGCGTACAGTTCCGTTTTCTTCCAGAATGCCAATCACTCAGTTCGCGTGACCGACGAGTACATGCAAGCCGTTGAAGATGACCGCGACTGGTGGACGCGCAACGTCAATGACGGCCAGCCCGTTGAAAAATTCCGCGCCCGCGACCTGCTGCGCCAAATGGCCGAATCCGCCTGGCACTGCGGCGATCCGGGCATGCAGTACGATTCGACGGTGAACCGCTGGCACACCAGCAAAGGAACCGATCGCATTTATGCGTCGAATCCCTGCTCGGAATACATGTTCCTTGACGACACCGCCTGCAATCTCGCGTCGCTCAATCTGCTGAAATTCCTCGGCACGAATGGTCAATTCGACGTGGAAGGTTTCAAGCACGCCGTGGACATCACTATCACCGCGCAGGAAATTCTGGTGGACAACGCCAGCTATCCCACGCCGAAAATCACGCAGAATTCGCGCGATTTCCGTCCGCTGGGATTGGGCTACGCCAATCTCGGCGCGCTGCTGCTTTCGCTTGGCGTTCCGTACGATTCCGATCAGGGACGCGACATCTGTGGCGCAGTTACTGCGCTGATGACCGGCGAAGCCTACGCGCAATCCGCGCGCGAAGCCGAGCGCCTTGGCCCTTTTTCGCGCTACGCGGAAAATCGTGAACCCATGCTCGACGTGATGCGCATGCATCGCGACGCGCTGCGGCCCATCCACGAAGAAAACGTTCAGCCGTCGCTGCTTCGTGCCGCGCGACAGGCATGGGACGATGCCGTCGAACTCGGCGAGAAATTCGGTTATCGCAACGCGCAAGCCTCCGTCCTCGCGCCTACGGGCACCATTGGCTTCATGATGGATTGCGACACCACCGGCATCGAGCCGGATCTGGCGCTTGTGAAGCACAAGCGCCTCGTCGGTGGCGGCGTCATAAAAATTGTAAACAATACCGTCCCCATGGCCCTGATGCGCCTCGGCTACTCCGACGTGCAAGCCTCCATCATCGTGGATTGGATTGACCAGCACGGAACCATCGAAGGTGCGCCTTCGCTCAAGCCCGAGCATTTGCCCGTTTTCGATTGTTCGCTCGCTACTAATGGCGGGCGTTCCATTCCCTGGCGCGGCCACCTGCGCATGATGGCCGCCGCGCAGCCGTTCCTCTCCGGCGCCATCTCCAAGACCATTAACATGCCGGAAGAGTCCACGGTCGAAGACGTGATGCAGGCCTACATCGAATCCTGGAAGCTGGGACTCAAGGCCGTGGCCATTTACCGTGATAATTCCAAGCGCTCGCAACCGCTCTCAGCAGCAGGCGGAAAGAAAACGGCCACGGAAAGCGGTGCGTCAGCCGCAGCCGCGACAAAACCGGAAGCTCCTGCGCCCGCGCCGGCGCAGAAAGAACTCTTCCGTGAGCCGCGTAAAAAACTGCCCAACGAACGCCGCTCCATCACTCACAAATTCAATGTCGGCGGGCACGAGGGCTATCTGACCGTCGGCATGTACGACGATGGCGCGCCCGGCGAAATTTTCATCAAGATGGCCAAGGAAGGCTCGACCCTCTCCGGCATCATGGACGGTTTCGCGCTTTCCGTTTCCATCGCGCTGCAGTACGGCGTGCCGCTGCGAGCGCTGGTGGATAAATTCGTGAATGCCCGTTTCGAGCCCTCCGGCTACACCGGCAACAAGCAGATTCCGTACGCGAAATCCATCATTGATTACATCGGCCGCTGGCTTGGCGGAAAGTTCATCTCGCAGGATTACGTGGTGCAGACCGTCGAATCGCCCGCGGAAAACCTTATGCCGCCCAGCGCGCCGGAGCCCAAACACGTCTCCAGCGTGAGCGTTGCCGAGGAAAAGTCTTCCGTGAAGGATTCGCGTCCGCGCGCCGCGATTGACGACGCGCCCTCGTGTTCCGAATGCGGCATGCTCATGACGCCCAACGGCAGTTGCTACAAATGCGAGAACTGCGGCAGCACCTCCGGCTGCAGTTAAACGCGAAGCGCACAATCACAAAACTACAGGCAACCAACACGGACGCGCATACGTCCATAGCAGTATCCATTACGCAACACGGCCGTTCATCACTGTAGCGAAGCGTGTTTCATAGTGGTATGGTAGAAATCTCCAGGACCGCCAATGCAACAGGCCCTTCAAGTACGCTATCAAATTCCGCCGCTTACTTTGCGGACGCGTTCCGGGCGCAGTGTTTCCGCCTGGGACTTCAAGCAAACGCGTAATCGCGTGATCGCTCTCTTGCGCGCGGATTCGCAGGCCGCCTGGGATTTCGCCGCAGAGGTTATTGCTCATGCTGCGGATTGGAAAGAAAAAGACGCGGTGGGGCTGATAGTATTTCCCACGCCGCCGCTAGGGAACTTTCCGGCGTCGCTGCCGCCGGAGGTCATCGCCGGCACGGATGAAACGGGGAAATCCATCGCGCGCTATCTCGGCGCTGATGCGCTCGGTCACAATGGCCTTGAACGCCAGGGCGTTTTTGTAGCCGACCGTTATGGCGAGCTTTACGCGAAGTGGATCATCGAGCAGGACGGCCAATTACCGGCTATCTCCGACATCCTGAAGGCCCTCGAGCAAATTGAAGTCGCCTGCGAAGAATGCAACCCCACCACCTGGCC
>DASUAV010000134.1:0-6561 GCA_035763605.1 Candidatus Acidiferrales bacterium | reverse complement strand
CGAGGAGCGATTCCAAATCGTAGGCTCCGGGCGCGCTGGGCAGCGCTGCTGGAGTGGCGAATGCGGCCTGGCCGTCATTCCGAAAATAAATGTCGGCATCCATGATTTGTCCAGCGAAAGCCGCCGGCGGGGCGCTGCCGAGAATTTGGCCCGGAGAATTGGCGACGACTATACGCGTGAACGAGAGCACGCCTGTGGTGAACGCGGAGGAGGATTGGTTGAAGCAAATGGTGTTCATGCCGTCTATGCCGCTCTGGACGCCGTTCGCCGGATCGGACGAGCAGGCGTTTTGCGACGTGGTGCGCGCGAGCGGGCCGAGCGCATTTGGGAAGTTATTCGCATTCAGCAGCGTTCCATTTACGCCGCTCCAGACTTCGTACGCCGTGGTGATTGTGTTTTCGATTTCATCGAGCTGCGCCGACGTGCCTCGCGGCGCAGCAGTGATGATCACCGGCGGGTTGATGTCCGGCAGGGAAGTGCTCCACTGGCGTTGCAGCGCCGGCGCAGCTAACGCAATGTTTTGGCGTTCTGCAACAGGGCAGCCGCCGGATGCGGGGACAATGTAATCGCGAATGTAGGCAGGGGCCACTGGCGCGAATGCCATTTGCGCCGCTATGGCTGCAGCTGCAATTCGTGCCACGCATAGGCTCGTTCGGCGATTCATTTCACGTCTCGCCCTGCAGCGAGCGACTGCACGATGCGCGTTTTGAATTTCGCTATCGGCCAATCGCGTACCGCGTCGCGATGTGCTGCGTGACCCGCAGGCGCAAAATCTGGAGCTGATGCGGAATCTTGTGTCACGCGAGCTTCACCTGTGCGGAGATCTCGCGTGATACGAAATGTCCCGTCTTCCCACGCAGTAATGGAAATTTCTCCGTCGCGCGTGGGCTCCAGGAACAGAATCACTTCTTCGCCGGGCCGAAATCGCGGAGCACCCGCGACGTAGCTGGTGATGCGTCCTGCCTGGCCGCCGATCATCCAAACTTGAATTTCGCGCGAGGCTTGGCCTTTCCAGTTTTCCTCGACGCTAAACGTGGTAATCGTCCAAATTTCGCCGTCGTGCCACACGGGGAGATTCACGATTGCCTCGGCGCGGACGATGGCATGCGCCGCGTCCACGAGTTGCTCAAGCGAAAGCTGCGCGAGCGTGGTCGCCCGCGATAGCGGAGAAATCATCAGCAGGAAAACGCTGCAAACGAACGCAAGAATCGTCGCGTCTACAGTTCTCATATTTATTTCACCTCCAGAAGTCCGGTTGCTACTGCGATATCTCCGTTGGGCGTAGTGATGAATAAAGTGCGCAGGCCCGCGGCGGTCTGGCTTGAAAGCGTCAAAGTGAGCTCGATCAAGTTTGGAAATAGGCCAGACATGGACGCGGTGCTGATTCCGATGTCGCCGCCGGTGGCTGGCCCGCTGAAGGCGTACGTGAATGTGGGACCGAGAAAATTTCCCTGCACGCATACATTCATCGTTTCAGTGCCCGAAGTGGGGCGTGTGATTTCGATCGGCGAGGCTTGAATCGTGCAAGTTGAGCCGTCAGCGGAGACCATTCCCACGAAATCCACGCTGACCGGCGAAGTGCTCGCGCCGGCGGTGGTTGCCCCCGGTACGAAGATGTCCTCGCCTGAAACGATGGGAACGGTGCTGCTTAGCGAGATGGCGGAAGGCGATGCTGGTGCGGACAGGATGATGAGCTGCACGGGATTCGAGAGGGCACCGGGCGCTCCGGGATTTTGGATTTGCACGGAGAGCGCGCCCGCTGTGGCTACCTCGGCGGGCTGGAGCGTGATCGTGCATTGATTCGGCGTGGCGCAAGTGGTCGTGCGTGAAACGCCGTTTAATAGAATTTGCGAACTGCCGGTCGAGGTGCTCGCGGCGAAATTCAATCCTTTCACCGTCAGCACAAAATTCTGCTGCGCGCCGGCCACTACGCTCGACGGCAACACGGTTTCGATTGTCGGGCCGGAGGTAACGGCCACGGTCGCGGAGGCAGTGAGCGCCGGATTCACCGCGCTCGTGGCGGTGATGCGAATCGCATTGGGCGAAGGCGCGAGCGGCGGCGCGATGTAATTCCCGGCATTGTCAATTGAGCCGCACGCTGAGCCTACGCATCCCTGGTTCTGAACAGCAGTTGCGATGCTCCAGTTGACGCCTGTATTCGATCCGCCAGTGACGTTTGCTGTGAAATGAAATTGCTGGGATGGCGCAAGGAACGCGTAAAACGGCGCGAGTGTGAGGCCTGGCTGGCCCGGCGCGCTAATGGTGATTTGCACGCTGGCGCTTTTCGTAGTGTCCGCGACACTCGTTGCCGTGAGCGTCACGTTATTCGGCTGCGGTGGAAACTGCGGAGCAACGTAATCCACTGTGGCTGCCGCTTCGGTGGGTGAAGCGCAGGGACTTGAGCCAGTCGCGCAAACCTCGCCGACTGTCGCGTTGCCGTTGGCGATCCCGTTGACGCTCCAGATGACGCTCGTGTTTGCTGTGCCGGTCACGGATGCGGTAAAGCTCGCCCGCACTCCTGCTGCCACGTTTGCGGAGAGCGGCGAAACCATGATGCTGACTGCGGGAGGACTCACGATAGTTACTGTGGCGGACACGCTTTGCGTTCCGGCCACAGCTTCAATCACCACGGGACTCGCCGGCGCGCTTGATGGCGCAGTGTAGGTGGACGTATTCGCAGGGCCCGCAACAATCGTGCCCAGAGAGGGGCTTCCGCCGGACACACCGTTCACTTCCCATGTGAGCGCTGTTTCGGGGGCAACGCACAGGGTTGCTGTGAAAAGCTGCGTGCTGCCCGCCGAGACGGTAGCCGACGATGGCGCGATGGAATTTGCCGCCGGGCAGGACACCGTTATGCTCGCCGACGCGGATTTCGCTGGGTCGGCCACGCTCGCCGCGATCACCGTCACCGCGCTGCTTGGCGGAATGGGCGGAGCTGTGTACGTCACGGTGTCCGGTCCTGTCGCGCTTAACGCTCCGCTCGCCCCGCCGCCTCCGCTCACGCTGTTGAGACTCCAGCTCACGGCTGAATTTGCGCCACCGCTAACCGTTGCTGTGAAATTCTGTGTTCGACCCGGCGGCAAGTTCGCGGCGTTCGGCGTGATGCTCACCGAAATCGCGCTTTCGATCTGCACACTGGCAGACGCGCTCGCCTGAGGGTCGCTCACTGCTGTCGCCGTTACCGTCAGGCTCTCGGTTGCAGGCATGCTCGATGGAGCCGTGTACAGGCCGGCATCCGAAATTGTTCCTGTGACCGCGCTGCCTCCCACGAGACCGTTGACGCTCCAATTCACCGCGGGCGAGTTCGCACCGGTGACGGTCGCAGTGAACTGAGCGGTGCCGTCGAGCATGACCGTCGCGCTTTGCGGCGCGATAGCGACGTTTACATTTGGAGCGGGATGAACTGCGGAGCCTCCTGTGAATCCGCATCCGGCTGTGCCGATGAGCGCGAGCGTGACGAGCACAAGCGTTGCAACATTCCACTTGTGTTGGTTCGGCGTCTTGAAATTTTGCGTTCGCACACACAGCCAGTCCGCAAGAACTGTTCCATTCCGGCGCAGTCCTCCGGTTGGGTAAAGGCTGCACGCGTTGAATCAGTTCAAATCACTGGAATCATTGGGGAAAGAGCAGAGTATGTGCTCGGGATTAGGCGCGAATCGGAGCGAGCGATCTCTTTATGACAATCTCAGCAGTTCCACAACGGAACGTATGCGTACCGATATGAAACTACGGTGGAACTTACCGACGTTACGGCAAGCATAGCCACATTCCGCGGGGCTTCGAGTGCGGTACTATGGTCGGCTCAAAGTTGAAAGCAGCGAATGGCAGGGACATGACTCGACCAATTACCCGTGAAGAGCAGCGGCTGGAGGAAAATCGGTTACGCAAGGTGTATTGGAAACGCTGGGGTCCGTACCTCTCGGAGCGCCAGTGGGGCACGGTGCGCGAGGACTACAGCGCCGACGGCGACGCGTGGAATTATTTTCCGTACGAGCACGCCCGCTCGCGCGCGTACCGATGGGGGGAAGATGGCATCGCTGGATTCAGCGACAAGCATCAGCGCTTTTGTTTTGCGGTGGCGCTGTGGAACGAGCATGATGCGTTTTTGAAAGAGCGGCTTTTCGGATTGACGAATCAGCAGGGCAATCATGGCGAAGACGTGAAGGAATACTATTTCTATCTGGACGCCACGCCGAGCAGTTCTTACCTGAAATGTTTATACAAGTATCCTCAGGCTGCATTTCCTTACGAGCGATTGATTGAAGAAAATCGCCGGCGTACGCGCGAGGACCCGGAATTCGAGCTGACGGATACGGGCGTGTTTCGCGAGAACCGCTATTTCGATGTTTTTGTGGAGTACGCGAAGGCTACTTCGGAAGATATTCTGATTCGCATCACGGCGTTCAATCGCGGGCCGGAAGCCGCGCCGCTGCATTTGCTGCCGACGCTGTGGTTTCGCAACACGTGGGCATGGGGAGGGCCGGTCCGCGAGGCGCGAGCGCGAGCCATTCCTGCTGCGGATGGCGTTGCGATAATCGAAGCAACGCAAGCGGATTACGGGAAGCGCTGGCTCTTCGCGGACGGCGCGCCGCCGTTGCTTTTCACCGAAAATGAAACGAATTTTGCGCGACTGTACGGAACGAGGAACACAACGCCTTATGTGAAGGACGGGATCAACGATTACGTGGTGAGCGCGCGGCGAGATACTGTGAATCCTGCTCAGAGGGGAACGAAGGCGGCGGCGCATTATTTTACGAATGTGCCTGCGGGAGAGAAATTCGCGATTCGTTTGCGGCTGACAGACCGTTCACCAGAAGACGCGCTGGCGAGGAAAACATTTTCGCGCGAGGCGATCTTTGGAGCGCAATTCGATTCCACATTCGCGCAACGAATCGCGGAGGCGGACGAATTTTATTCCGCGCGCGTGTGTGAGCATTTGAGCGAGGATGCGCAGCAGGCGCAACGGCAGGCGTTCGCGGGGTTGCTCTGGGGCAAACAGTCGTATCACTACGACGTGAAGACGTGGCTCGCGGGCGATCCGGCGCAGCCAGAGCCTCCGCGCGAGCGGCTCGACGGCAGGAATCATCAATGGGTGCACCTCTATAACGCCGACGTGATTTCCATGCCGGACAAATGGGAATATCCGTGGTACGCGTCGTGGGATTTGGCTTTCCATTGCGTGGTGATGGCGACGATTGATCCGGATTTCGCGAAGGAGCAACTGATTCTTTTTCTGCGCGAATGGTACATGCATCCGAACGGGCAAATTCCCGCCTTCGAGTGGAACTTTTCGAATGCGAATCCTCCGGTGCACGCTTGGGCGGCGTGGCGCGTTTACAAAATTGAGAGGCGCGTGCGTGGAAAACTTGACCGCATTTTTCTAGAGCGCGTATTTCAGAAATTGCTTTTGAATTTTACGTGGTGGGTGAACCGCAAGGATCCTCTCGGGCAAAACGTGTTCGAAGGCGGTTTTCTGGGGATGGATAACGTCGGCGTCTTCGACCGCTCGATGCCGCTGCCCGGCGGCGGGTACATTGACCAGTCAGACGGCACCAGTTGGATGGGCATGTTCTCGCTGGTGATGATGGCAATGGCCATCGAGCTGGCGCACGAAGAGCCGGCCTATGAAGACATGGCGAGCAAGTTTTTCGAGCATTTTGTGCGCATCGCAGATGCGATGAACCAGATGGGCACGAACGATATCGGCATGTGGAATGAAGAGGACGGATTCTACTACGATGTGGCGCATTTTTCCGGCGGCAAGCAAATTCCGATGAAAGTGCGCTCGATGGTTGGACTGCTGCCGCTGGTTGCCACAGCGACATTTGAGCCGGAGGATTTCGAGCCGCTCGGCGGATTTCGCAAGCGCATGGATTGGTTCCTGGCGCATCATGCGGACGCGCCCGAGCACGTAGATATGAGCCAGAAGACCGCGAACGGATCGCCGCGGTTGCTGCTTTCGCTCGCGAATAAGCAACGGATGCTGCGAATCGTGCGTTACATGCTGGATGAAAATGAATTTCTTTCGCCGTACGGCATTCGTTCGCTCTCGAAATTTCATCAGGGGCATCCCTTTGTTTTGGAGCTGGACGGCCATCAGCACGTGGTGGATTACGAGCCGGCGGAGTCCACGACGGCGCTTTTCGGCGGAAATTCGAATTGGCGCGGCCCGGTGTGGTTTCCGCCAAATTTTTTGCTCATTGAAGCGCTGCAGAGATACGACTTTTACTATGGCAAGCAGCTCACGGTGGAATTCCCGAGTGGTTCTGGGCGGCGGATGACACTTTGGGAAATCGCCTCGGAGATTTCGCGGCGACTGACGCGGATTTTCCTGCGGGGGAAGGACGGGCGGCGGCCAGTTTACGGCGGGATGGAGATTTTTCAGAACGATCCTTACTGGCGCGATTTGATTTTATTTCATGAATATTTTCACGGCGATAATGGGGCAGGGTTAGGCGCTAGTCATCAGACCGGCTGGACGGCGCTGGTGGCGAAACTGATCGAGCAGAGCGGGAATCACGGTTAATAAGTGAAAACAGGCCGGGACTGGCCGCAAAAAAA
>DASUAV010000133.1:0-6268 GCA_035763605.1 Candidatus Acidiferrales bacterium | reverse complement strand
GGACACGCGCGAGGTTCGCATCCGCACGCCGTTCGGCGAGCCGTCCGACGCGCTGATGCTCGGCACGCTTGAAGGCAAACGCGTCGCATTTCTCGCGCGTCACGGACGCGGCCATCGCATCTCGCCGAGCGAAATCAATTTCCGCGCGAATATCTATGCGATGAAGACGCTGGGCGTCGAGCAGATTTTGTCCGTGAGCGCCGTCGGTTCGCTGCGCGAGGACTTGCATCCGCTCGAATTTCTCATCGTAGATCAATTCTTCGACCGCACGCGCGGCCGCATTGCCACATTTTTCAGCGGCGGCATCGTGGCGCATGTGGGATTCGACAAGCCCACGTGCCCGCGTTTGTCCAGGCACGTCGGCGAAGCCTGCGCGCGCGCCGGCGTCACCGCGCACAAATCCGGAACGTACGTTTGCATGGAGGGGCCGCAGTTTTCCACGCTCGCCGAGTCGAACGCCTATCGAAAAATGGGTTTCGATGTGATTGGCATGACCAATTTGACCGAAGCGAAACTCGCTCGCGAAGCGGAAATCTGCTACGCGTCCATCGCCATGATTACCGATTACGATTGCTGGCATCCGTCGCACGATTCCGTCACCGTGCCGGACATCATCAACAATTTGAACAGGAACACGGAAAACGTGCAGAAAGTTCTGCGCGAGACTTTGCGCGCGCTGGGCAGTTCGCGCGAATGCAAATGCGGCTCCGCGCTGGCCCACGCAATTTTGACGGATCGAAAAATGATTCCCGCAGCCGCAAAGCGCCGCCTCGCGCCGCTCATCTCGAAATACATTTCCTGAACGGGAGAACCCCTGATGTCTTTGCTCGTGGTTGGTTCCGTTGCGTTCGATGGGCTGCAAACTCCCTATGGCAGCGCGGAACGCACGCTCGGCGGCGCGGCCACGTATTTTTCTCTCGCGGCGAGTCTGCTTGCGCCGGTGCGGCTGGTTGCCATCGTCGGCGAGGATTTTCGCACGGAAGAGGAGGCCGTTTTTCGCGGGCGCAAAATCGATTTGCGCGGACTCGAACGCGCGGCCGGGAAAAGTTTTTTCTGGGCAGGCAAGTACAGCGATGATTTGCGCACTCGGCAAACGCTCACCACGGAACTGAATGTCTTCGCCGCATTTGACCCGAAACTGCCGGAAGCCTATCGCGATTCCGAATTTGTTTTTCTCGGCAACATTGATCCGACTTTGCAGCGCAATGTGCTGAACCAGATGCGGCGCAAGCCGAAGCTCGTCGCGCTGGACACGATGAATTATTGGATCTCCGGCACGCCGGACGAACTGGCGAAAACTCTCCGCTTAATTGACGCGCTTTTAATTAACGACGAAGAAGCGGTGCAGCTCGCGGGCGAGCACAATCTGTTGCGCGCCGTGCGGCGGATTTTCAGCATGGGGCCGAAAGCGATTGTGGTGAAGCGCGGCGAATATGGGGCGATGCTGTTCCATCGCGATGAGATTTTGGCCGTGCCGGCGTATCCGCTCGAAAATGTGTACGATCCCACGGGCGCGGGTGACAGTTTCGCGGGCGGATTCATGGGCTACTTGGCGCGCGCGAAAAAAACGGACCACGCTTCACTGCGCCGCGCGATGGTTTATGGCTCGGTGATGGGCAGCTTCGCCGTTGAGAAACTGGGAATCGAGCGCCTGCGCTCTCTCAAGCTGCGCGAAGTGACCGCGCGCGTCCGCGCTCTCGTGGACATGACGCAAATTCGCCTTTAATTTGCGCGGCGACCTACCCCGCATTGCTCTGGCGAGAACGAGCGGGTAAGGCAATTCGGCCTTGATTTTGATTTTGTAGGGCACGATTTAGTTTATCGGGCCGAACTTTCGAGTGTTCGTTTTCATCGGCCCGCGGCCATGCCGTCCTCTTGCGACGGCCTGCATCGTAACGTCCGAGGTTTCTACATTCGCGTTTTTCATCGAGGCGCGGACTCTCTGTTCTTCAATGCGGATTTTACCTTCAAATCCCCACGCTGGCTTTGACGAAGTGTTCACGAAATTAGCGTCGCGCGACCTCTCGCAGCATGGGGAACGAAAGAATGTAGTAGAATGCGCCGCGATTCGCGAAGCGCTCCAATGGCCATAGATCTCACCTACGCGACTGCCGGCAGACTGGCTCTTGCCGCCGCGCTCGGCGGCATCATCGGCCTGGAGCGCGAACTTCACCGCAAAGCCGCCGGCCTGCGCACCAGCATGCTCATCTGCATGGGCGCGTGCTTCTTCATGCTGATTTCGATTGCCGCGGCCACGCATCCTGAAGACGACCACACGCGCATTGCCGCGCAGATCATCGCCGGAATCGGTTTCATCGGCGCGGGCGTAATTCTGCGCGAGCGCGGCAATGTCGTGGGACTGACCACCGCCGCCACAGTATGGGTCGAAGCGGCCGTAGGAATGGGCGTCGGCCTGGGAATGTATCTCACGGCGCTCTACGCCACGGGACTCGTTTTGCTCGCGCTTACCGCGCTTGGCTGGGCGGAGCGTTGGTTCGGCATCAAGACGCACGTCCTCACATTTCGAGTTTCTTCGCTCGATGGCGAGGATACGCTCAAGAAAGCGCGCCAGATTTTCAGCGATTTGAAAATTACTGTTCAGCACAGCGAATTTCGCCGCGTCGGAAAAGAATCCGTCGGCGAATTCGACGCCGAAGTCAGCGTCCCGCAGGAGCACGAGTTGCTGCGCCGCCTGAGCACGCTGCCCGCGCGCTGCGAAACCGTTCATCTCGACCTGCCCCACGAGAGCTAACGCGTTCTAAGCGGCAGATAACATCGCGGCGAAACACTCTGTGTGCCAATCGGTTGCATCCGTCCGCCTATTTGCGTACGTACTCCTGCTTCGCCCTGCCGCGGGCCGACTCCGTTCCGTGAGAGCCCATCATCAGAACCCGTGTGGCAAAAGAGATTTCGTAAGGGCACGGCTTTCAGCCGTGCCGAAAGCGAGTGGCAGAAGAGCGGCTTCAGCCGCCGGGGTGTGTCATCTTGCTCGCCTCGGCACCCCCCTGCGCGACTACGAACCTCTGCGCAGCCGTGAACTAATCGGATGTTGCCCGATTTCTCCCGCTGGACTCGCCTTGCGAATTTTCCTATCCTCGTTTGCGGCCCATGCCTCGTGCGATTAAGCCGCCGCCACTCGAATCCGGAGACGCTGTGCGCGTCATCGCTCCCGCGAGTCCCGTGGAAGAGGAGCCGTTGCGCAAAGGCTGCGCGGAACTTGAGCGGCTGGGCTTCGCGTGCAAATGGGATCCGCGCGTTCTGGCGCGTCAGGGATATTTTGCCGGCTCAACGGAAGAGCGCCTCGCGAAATTGCTCATGGCGCTCGACGAAAATTCTTCGCGCGCTATTTTTTGCGCGCGCGGCGGATACGGCTCCGGATACTTGCTGGAACGTTTGGAGCCTCGCCGTCTGAAAACGCCGAAAGCGCTCGTCGGATTCAGCGACGTCACGCTGCTGCAGCTTTTCCTGTCGCGCAAGAAAAACTGGGTGACGTTCTACGGCCCGATGGTCGCCTCGGGACTGGACAAAGGTGCGGACAAAGACGGCGGCTACGATTCCGAATCCTTCCGCCAGGCGCTCACGCAGTCGAATCACGGCTGGAAAGTTGATTTGCGCGGCGAAACGTTTTTTTTCGGCAACGCGGAAGGTGTTTTAGCGGGCGGCTGCCTGACGATGATTCAAGCCACTCTCGGCACGCCCTGGGAAATTCAGACCGGCGGCGCGATTTTGCTGCTGGAGGATTGCAGCATGAAGCCATATCAAATCGATCGCGCGCTCGTGCATTTGCGCCAGGCGGGAAAATTCAAAGGCCTGCGCGGAATCCTGCTCGGCGAATTTCCGCAGTGCGATGCGCCTGCGGGAAGCCCCACCACGCGCGAAGTTTTCGAGAGAATTCTTGGGCCGCTGAAAATTCCCGTTGCGTACGGTGCGCCAGTCGGCCACACGCCGCGTGCGATGCTGACGATTCCGCTCGGCGTGCGCGCGAAGCTCATCGCGCAGGGAAGCGGACGGCTCGAAATTCTCGAACCGGCCTGCCAGTCGCCGGAATTTTCCGTTGCGGCGCGCAGGGAAACCACCCGCAGGAAAACCAAATGACTACCCGCCTGCTGAAGCAAACTCTCGAACACATTCACCTGCTGGGCATCGGCGGCGCGGCCATGGCGCCGGTCGCCGGCATGTTGAAGGAGCGCGGCTACACGGTCACGGGTTCCGACGCGAATGTGTACCCGCCGGCATCCACGTTGCTCGACTCGCTGAAAATTCCGTGGAACGAAGGCTTTCGCGCGGAGAATTTGAATCCGCACCCGGACCTCATCGTCGTCGGCAACGCGATTTCGCGCGGCAACGCGGAACTCGAAGCGGCGCTCGACGCGAAAATTCCGTACTGGTCCATGCCGCAGACGATTGAAGAATTGTTTCTGCCCGGCCACACGTCCGTCGTGATCGCCGGCACCCACGGAAAAACCACCACCACCGCGATGCTCGCCTGGATTCTGCACGTTGCCGGACGCAAACCCGATTTTCTGATTGGCGGCGTCGCTCCCAATTTTGGCGACCGCAGCTACGGCCTCGGCGGCGGCGAAGAATTCGTCATCGAAGGCGACGAATACGACTCCGCCTATTTCGACAAGCAGCCGAAGTTCCTGCATTACCATCCCGACGAACTGATTCTCACGTCGCTCGAATTCGACCATGCCGACATTTACGAAAATCTCGCCGCCATCGAACTGCAATTTCGCCGTCTGGTGAATCTTGTTCCCCGCCGCGGGAAAATTCTCGCGTGGGGCGAAGCGGACACCCTCGTCGCCTGCACGAAAAAAGCATTCTGCCCCGTGGAAACGTACGGCCTCGCGCCGCAAATGGACTGGCACGCCGGCGACATCGAATGGCGCGACAACATGACGCATTTTCGCGTCGCGCATCGCGGCAGGGAAGTCGCGCAAATTCGCATTCCCGTTTCCGGCCGCCACAACGTGATGAACGCGCTCGCTTGCGTCGCTCTCGCGCTCGGCCGCGGCGTGGACCGCGAAGCCATCGAGGAAGCCCTCGCCGAATTTCAAAGCGTGCGCCGCCGCATGGAAATCAAAGGCGACGTGAACGGCATTCTCGTGGTCGAAGATTTCGCGCATCATCCCACGGCCATTCGTCTGACCATCGAAGCCGCGCGCTCGCAGTGGCCGAAGCGGCGCTTGTGGGCGGCGTTCGAGCCGCGTTCCAATACCATGCGCCGCCGCATTTTTGCCGAAGCGCTTGCGGATTCACTCGCGACGGCTGACGGCGTCTGCCTCGGCGCCGTGAATCGCGCGCAACTGCTCTCGGATGACGAGCGCCTCGACCCGCAGCAAGTGGCCGCATCCATTCGCGCGCGCGGCAAAATAGCGGAAGCATTCGCGTCGGCCGCCGAAATCAACGAATACCTCGCCGAAAAACTCTCTCCCGGCGACGTCGTCCTGGTGATGTCCAATGGCAGTTTTGACGGCCTCTCAACCCTCCTGCCGCAAACGCTCCAAAAGCGAGTCGCCGTCCACAAATGACGCGCGTCACGCACTGGTGACTGAGGGTAGGTCGCAGTGCGCAAGAACGCGAAACACATACCTCAGCGGCTGAAGCCGCTTTCCTGGCATCGCTTAACGGCACGACTGAAGTCGTGCCCTTACGAAAGCTCAAGTGGGTCTGTTGTTCGTCCGTTTCATTCCGAGCGAAGCGAGCCTGCCTGCCGCAGCCAGCGAATCTGCATTTTCTTTTCCGCAGTGACGCGCAACACCGCTTCCTAACGACCCGATGAAATGCAGATTCCTCGTCGCACAAACCGCTCCTCGGAATGACAGTATGCGAAGCGTGTGCGCGGCATGACGGAACGCCGTCACAAAAGTCGTTCGCGAGGATGATGTGTTTTGTCAGGGCATGGCTTCAGCCGTGCCTTCCAGCGATTCGCACTAGCGGCTTCAGCCGCTGAGGTACGTATTTCGCATTCTTGCGCTCTGTGTAATCCTCCGCTCAATTTTGTCACGCGATGAAATCTTTCTGCTATTTTTAACGCGATGATTCGCACGTTCATCAGCGCCGCGTTCCTGACGCTCTTCATCCTCATCGTTGGATTGCCGATGATCGCCTATTCGCTCATCACCGGCACCAGCGACGCGCTCTACCGCGTGGGCAAATGGGGAATCGCCGCGGCGATGCGTCTCGCGGGAGTGCGCGTGCGCGCCGAAGGACTCGAAAACATTCCCGCCGGCGTCTGCATTTTTGCCGCGAACCACGTCAGCAA
>DASUAV010000132.1:0-5767 GCA_035763605.1 Candidatus Acidiferrales bacterium | reverse complement strand
GTAAGGTGATTCGCTGACGCGCGGCTGCGTGAGATCAGCGCGGGATTTCAGGGGTTTTGCGGCTCGCGCGAGGGCGGCGATTGCATCAAAACTCTGTGATGCCCTTCGGGGCGGGAATGTGTTCAGCGGTTGGAGCGCCTCGGCAGCGTGCTCGCCCCCAACGAACAGCGAATGTGCAATGCGTCATTCGGCGAGCCGCACACGCAATTCGAGATGAAGGAGAAGCGAGAATCACAAACCGGTTCACGTAGCGGCAGATTTAAAAGAAGAAGTACAAGCAGAAGTGCACGAAGAATTGAACGCAGAATTTCAAGCAGAAGTTCAAGCAGGTCCCCAGCCTGTTGCGCCGTAGCGAAACGCCGCGGCACGCAGGGCCTCAACCCAGAGTAAACCTCAGGCCCGTTCGCAGAGAAAGAATTTCAAGCGGTTCCCAGCCTGTTATGCCGTAGCGAACGCAACGGCAAGCAGGGCCGTATTCCAGAGCAACCTCAGGCCCGCACAAAAAAACGAAAGGCGTCCGAGCCGAATGGCCGATCCATACCGAATTTTTGTGAACAATCACGATCCGGACCGAATTTTTGCGCACAACCAGGCGGCGAGCGCCGGAACGAATCCCGAGGCGAGTGCGCCGGCGACAGTTTTTCCCTTCCCTGCAAAACCAGCGGCGCTTCCCCGCGTGCGAGCACAGAGAGTCAAGCCCGTTCCTGCTCCGCCCAAAAACCGCAGCACGCGGCGAATACTTTTCTGGATGGTGCTCGCGGCGCTCGCCCTTCGCGTGACCGTGGCGCTGTGCACGTATCAAGACCGCATGAATCCGGTGATGAATTATTGGTTCCTCGGACAGGAAGAAGGCCACGTTGCCGCTTCGATTGCCGCAGGACACGGATTCGGAAATCCGCTGTACACGCAAACGGGGCCGACGGCGTGGTTCGCGCCAATTTATCCGTACATTTTGGCGGCGGATTTCAAAATGTTTGGGACGTTCACGGTGGCCTCGTGCATCGCGATTCTGATGTTCAATGCGCTGGTGTCCGCGCTGACCTGCATTCCGATTTTTCTTTTTGCGCGCAAGAGTTTCGGCGAAGGCGCGGCGCTCGCGGCGGGCTGGGCGTGGGTTTTCTATCCGTATTCCGTGTACTGGCCGGTGTACAGAATTTGGGACACGTGGCTGGTGACGCTGCTGCTGGCGATCTGTTTTTATGCAATTTTGAAACTGGAGCGCACGGCGAGAGTGAAACACTGGATTGCTTTCGGCGTGCTGGCGGGATTCGCGGCGCTGGTGGATCCGATTGTGTTGGGCGTACTGCCGATTTTGTGTTTGCGGGCGCTGTGGCGATTGTACAAGCGTGGCAGCGCAAATTCGCGGCAGGCTCTGGACGTGCGCGAGAGGCCTCACGTCAGCCCGCAAGAAACGCGGGCGGGACGTGAGCTACAGTTGCTGGGCCGCGCGGTGCGAGGCATACGAGACAACGGGTCGGATGCGCGGGAGCTGCGGCACAGCGGCGTCCCGACGCCGCACTCCAAAGATGCCAAACAGAAAGCTGCGCTTGGCACGTTCGGAATGACAGCACAAACATTCAGCTCGGGGCGAATGAAAACACGCACGCCCGGACTTGGACGATTGTTTGCGTGCGGAGTTTGCTGCATCGCGACAGTGATCCTGACGATTTCGCCGTGGATGATTCGCAACGCCGTGGTGTTTCACAAATTCATTCCGATTCGCGACAATTTGCCTCTCGAATTTCGCGTGGGAAACACCGGTGACAGTTCCGAGCCGCTGATCATCAATGCGGGGCCGTGGGTTCCGTGGATTGATAACACAGAATGGAACGAGTACACGCAGATGGGCGAGATCGCCTATTTCCATTTGAAAGGCGAGCAGGCGCGCACGTACATCGAGGCGCATCCACTGTGGTACGCGAAAATGATGGCGCGGCGGTTCGTGTATGTGTGGACGGGGTTTTGGAGTTTCAGCGCGCGGTACATGGCGGATCCGTACGACAACCACAAAATAGATTTTGTGACTGTGCCGCTGCTGGGATTGCTCAGCGTGCTGATGTGCATGGGACTCGTACGCGCGTGGCGCAAACGCGGAGCGGGCGTGGCGGCGCCGTATGCGATCGTGGTGATTTTCTTTCCGCTGATTTATTACCTGACGCACGTTGGAGGATGGTACCGGTGCCCAATGGGGCCGATGATTCTTCCGCTGGCGGCGTATGAAGTGCACGCGCGCGCGGCGGAATTTTTGCGCCGCAGAAGGCAGATCAAATTCGCCGAAGCGTCCGCGATACTCGCGCAAAATAGCAACGAAATGCCCGCAGAACCAGTATCATAGACGGCGAAAACGCACCAATTCGAATTTTGCGCAGATTCGGCGCGTTTTGCGCGTGTATCGCGGCAAAAAGGCGCTCTTTCGGCGCAAAAGCATGGCCACGTTTTTTCGTTACAACATGCGCGAATCTGGATGACAGCCGTCACCGACTCCTCAGAAAAGCATCGAAGCGAAACCTCTTCGCCGCGATTTTCCATCCTCGGTCCGGCGGTACTTTAGAGAAAACGAAACAAATCTGCGTTCCAGGCCTGCCGTGCGTCACTTAAATCGGACTAACATTAAACGCACGCACCCGGAAGCGAAAAGCCAACCCGAAAATCTAAACCGGCCATGGCGAGATTCTTCGCTGCGCTCAGAAGGACAGTGAATGCGACGACCGCGGATACGGACAGATTCGCTCGCGGGAGTGTCGGGGAAGAACGACGAAGAAAAACCGCCGCGGGTTCACGGCGCGGTGCACGAAATACTTTACAGAACATAGGCGACCCATCATTCGCGTTCAATGTGCGGGCGCGTGGGCGAAACGGTTTACAGAATGTAAGTAATCGATCCGGATTGACGCGAGCGCAAGGCGCGTCAATACTGGTGGTGCGAGTTCCTCAGGCTCTCTTCGCTGTTGCTCACGCCGAGTTGTCCAGCTAAGTCGTCCAGCCACGACACCCAGTCGCCACAAAATTGACCGCGGGGGTTTCTATGGCGAAGGTGCTTCGCTGCAGCGATATCGTTCCAGGATGCAATTACGTAACGCGCGGACAAACGAGCGAAGAGGTGTTCACGCGCGCGGCTGAGCACGTACGGCTGAAGCACAAAGTGCGCGAAGTTTCGCCGGAAGTGACGGCCGTGATTCATGGCGTGATTTTCGATGAGGATTCAAGCCATCCCGACAGCAACTTGCGCGACGGAGCGGCGGGGCAAGCGTGGTGGCCGGCGGCGCAACATTGGTATTCGTAGGAAGCGGCACGCGGCGCGGAGAACTTAGCCCATGGTTAGCGCAAAGGAGTAGAGCCCAGCCCTCCTCCAGAGAATCTGCTTTTCGGCCCAAACAGCTTCCCCGAACAGGTTTTCATGCCTGTGAGATTTTGGCTTGGGCGCCAGACTGGCCTACGTTGTATACCCGACATAAGATACATGGTATAACGGATTGCTGTTACAGGGTGAGTAATGGACTATCTAGTACGTGATGTTTTTCGACGGGATGTTGCGCAGCGGCCTAAAACATTGGGCTGGCGAAAGAAAATCGAGATGGCTAAGGTGATTCACTGCCGGGAGCTTTTTCCGGGATGCACTTTCGTAGCGCATGGGAAAGATGAGACGGAAGTGTTGATTCATGCAGCGAATCACTTGACGGAAGTGCACGACTTGCGCGAAATTGACAAGGAGTTGTTGAAGAAAGCGCGTGCGGCAATGCGCGACGTTTCGGCGGAGGGATCCGGCGGATAAGAATTTGTCTCCTGCCTGCAAGGCGCGGCTGTTGCGTTCCAGCACGATGGTTCAACCGTATCCACGGAGCGCAGCAGCCGCTATTTTTTTGGGCGGGCGCACGTGAAGAGCGGGCTGGCGCATGTCGGGCACGAGCGGAGATGGTTTTGTTGCGAGGGTGGGACGTACCTCAGCGGCTGAAGCCGCAGTTGTCCTTGTGGCTTACGGCACGGCTGAAGCCGTGCCCTTACGAAGATCCCTCGTACGTCGGATTGCTACGGCGATTCTGAAGCCGTGTTCTCGCGAAGATCCCTCGCATGTCGGGTTGCTGCGGCGATTCTGAATCCGCGCTTACGAAAGTCTTTCGTGAATTTCGCGTCGGCATGCAGATTCTGAACGGTGCCCGCAGGAAAAAGAGGAGGCGTTGCGCCCGCGAAGGTCCCGCGGAACAGGACGGAACTGCACGTTACAACGGGCCGATGGAAAAAACCGGCCCCTACGTGCTGGAGGCTGGATGTTTGGAAACTGGGAGAGACGCGCCGAAATGAAGGCCGCCGCTAGGAAGAACAGCGAATCGTGGAACAAAGTTCCCCACACATTACACAACGGGGCGTAGAAAAAAAATCGGCTCCTACACGACGAGGCGGCGCGCCGACCTGAAGGTCGCCGCTACGAAAACGTTCAGGCGGTCTTGCCGAGGATGTCAATGAAGCGATTCGAGACGGAATCGTAAACGCGATATTTGTCGGGCGCGATGCGATCGAGTTCGATCAGGCGATTACGAGTGTTCTCGATTCCCTTCACGGCTTCAATCCACAAGGGAGTACCGTCGGGTAAGGTGCGGAAAATATCAAATGTTCGCTGATCCTGCGTCATGGGTGAACTCCCGGCGCGAACAGACGCCGCTGAGCGAACTTTTGAAAGTTAAATGGTAAGCGTACGGTACGACGGCCTGACATAAAATGTCAATACCGGAAGCGAGAAGGGACGAGAATCGAGGATGGGCCTGATGATGGATGAGTTACTGGGGCGGGCGGCGGGATAAAGTAGACTTTTGAGGCGCAGTGGACGGAGCCCTGTGGAAAAGTCGAGGTTTGGAGGTTGGAGGGTTCGAGGTTCGAGTGTCGAAAAGGCGCGCCGACCTGAAGGTCGGCGCTACGAAGCCAAGGTGCGGAGAGCCCCAGGGGATTGGGTAGCGGCGGCTAGGCATATGGGAGTTTTCCAGTGCGCGGTGCGGTGCGGAGTTTTCCACAGGGTGGAATAGGCGTAAGGGCGTCTACAGGATTTACTGCATGGGAATTCTCTGGCATTCACCGGAGAGGCATGTACAATTTGGGTGTTTCAGCCCTGTCCCTCTGGCCCCGAAAATTCTGGGGAGAACTTGCATGAGAAAATTCCTCCGATGTTGCGACGTGATTCCCGGATGCAAATTCATTGCGCGCGGCGTGAATGAGAATGAAGTAATTATTCGCGCGACGCGTCATGCGCAGAGCGAGCACAACATTCCGTGGGTGACGCCGGAGCTGCTGCGCGGCGTGATTGCGGCGATCCGCGAAGACGACGAGATCGTCATGGCGGAAGGCTGAGTGTTTAGCGCACAGGTTCGCCGGATGAAGATGAAAAAATCGAACCGCATGGCGCGGAGGCCCGGCGCATGAGCAAAGTGATGCCCTGTAATGAAGTGGTGGCTGGATGCGGGTTCATCGCACGCGGCAAGGACGATGAAGATGTGTTGAATTGCGTCGCGAAGCATACGCGCGAGATTCATGGAATGAAGGAGATGTCGCCGCAGTTCATGGAAAGGGCGCGAGCGGCGATACGGGAAGATAAGTGCGAGTAGGGCGACGGCGAAATAGAATTTTTACAGCAATTCCCTGACGCGAGAATCACCGCCGCAAGACACACCTGTTGATGATTTGCCCTCCTGTTAAGAAACCCCGGAACAAGCACGCAGCGGGGCCGATGAAAAAGATCGGCCCGTGCAAAATCCAACGAAAAGCCTCACGTCAGTTCGCA
>DASUAV010000131.1:0-2787 GCA_035763605.1 Candidatus Acidiferrales bacterium | reverse complement strand
CAGAATCGTCTTGAAAATTGACCCCGGCTCGTATGCCGACGACACCGCCCGGTCCACAAAGTCCGCCGACGGATACGAATGCGCATCATTCGGATCGAACGTCGGCCAGTTCGCCACCGCCAGCAATTGCCCGGTATTCGGATCCTGCACCACCACCGAGCCGCCCTTCGCGTGCGTCCTCTCAATCCCGTCCGCCAGCGCTTTTTCCGCGATATACTGAATGGTCTGATCAATCGTCAAAACGACCGTATCGCCGCGATCTGCGGCCGTTTCGCTCCGGTCCAGCCACTGACGCCGCGCATCCGCCAGCACCATCATTCGCCCGGGCCGCCCGCGTATTTCCTTATCGAGCGAATACTCCACGCCGCCGAGCCCGTGCTCGTCCACGTCCACGTAACCCAGCACCGCCGCCGCCAGCGTGTGCTGCGGATAAAATCTCTTGTTCTCCTTCTGAAAATAAATCCCCCGCAGATTCAGCGCCTGTATCCGCGACGCCTGCTCCGGCGTAATCTTCCGCGCAATCCACACGAACGACCGCGACTGCGCCAGCTTCTCCTCGATGTCCTCCGCCGGAATCCCCAGCACATGCGACAGCAGCCTCCCCACCATTTCCGGATCGCTGATTTCCTGCGGGTCCGCGAAGCACGAATCTACCGGAATGCTCATCGCCAGCTCGCGCCCGTTGCGGTCGTAAATCGGCCCGCGCATCGGGCTCATCTCGATGATTCGCTCCTGCTGGCGGTTCGCTCGTTCCAAATAGTCGCGGTAACGGTAAAGCTGGAGGTATCCGAGGCGGGTAACAACAGCGAACATCCAAAGGAATACAAACGCGAAAACAACACCTAAGCGGAGACGGGAACTGCTTTGCGCCATGGACTCTGGCCTGCTTCGAGTAAACTTTTTAGCCCGCAACTCGGCGGCCCATTGCCTCGCGCCGCCATCGGGCGGTTTGCTCCAAGCCTCTGTGTGAGAGCAAGCGATTCTCGCCAAGGCACGGCTTTGAAAGTCTGTGTCGCAACCGCGATTTGCGAGAGTTTTCGTCAGGGCACGGCTTCAGCCGTGCCGCAAAGTCGCAAACCAGAACGGCTCGTAGACCCTGGGCTTCAGCCCAGGGCGCGAAGCGCCGCTGAGGTACGTCTTCTTCTTGCGTTTCACACAGACTGTCAACGTGCTTCAATTCCCAGCAATGCCAGCCGGAATTCTTCACGGCTGAACGGTCGTCGCAGTCGTCCGCTGCGCCAAATACGCATCCCGCGCATTCGTCTCCGCCGCCGGAACGTACTGCGCCGGCACCGAAACCGTCATCCCCAGTTGATTCCGCGCGAGCGCGTCAATGCGCATCGGCGAAGTCAGCGCAGCCGTTTCCAAATGCAATTGCTGATTCAATTCCACCGCCTGCGTGTGCCGCGCCTGCAACTCTTGCAGTTGATAGCGCAACTGAATGTCCTGAAAATGCTGCCACGTGTACAGCAGCGCGCACGACGCCAGCGCCGCCGCCCACGCCATGCGCCGCGCATACTCGCGCCAGCGCGCTGCCGATGGACGGTTCAGCCGTGAATTGTCAATGCGCTTGGAAGTATAAAATTCAGTCATGATGCTCGCCTTTCTTCAACCGCTTCAACCTCGTCCCCTGCGCCGGCCGCAGCGCGCCGCTCAATCACCCGCAATTTCGCGCTCCGCGCTCGCGGATTCGCCTGCACTTCCGTCTCATCGGCCTGCACCGCTTTTTTCGTCAGTATTTGGAATTCGCCGGTCCGCGCGAGCGCCTGAAAGCCGCGCTTGACCATGCGGTCTTCGAGCGAGTGGTAGCTCAATATCGCCCATCTCGCTCCGGGAGATAAAGTGGCGGGAGTCCGGTCAAGAAACTGCGCGAGTTCCTCCAACTCTCGATTCACCGCTATCCGCAGCGCCAGAAACGTTTTTGTCGCGGGATGCAGTCTCTGCCTTCCCCTTGCTCGATGGACTCCTGCCACAACCTTTGCCAGGTGCTCCGTGTCGCGGACCGGCCGCGCCTTCACTATTGCCCTGGCGATTCTGCGTGAATCGTGCTCCTCACCGAATTGATAGAGCACGTCGGCCAGCTCTTTCTCTGACCAGTGGTTCACAATCTCTTCGGCCACAAATGGATGCTGCGGATTCATCCGCATATCCAGCGGCCCACCCCAGCGGAACGAAAATCCCCGCGCCGGCGTATCCAATTCCAGCGACGAAACTCCCAGATCGGCCACCACTCCATCGAGCTTCGGCAATCTCAGATCGCTCGCCACTTCGCCGATCTTCGAAAAGTCCGTCTGCACCAGCGTTACCTGCCTTTCAAATTCCTTTAGCCGTTCCCGCGCGATTTTCAGCGCCTGCGGATCGCGATCCAAGCCAATCAACCGCCCCGCTTTCCCCAATCGCTGCGCAATCCCCAGAGCGTGCCCGCCCGTCCCGACCGTCGCATCCACATACGTTCCGTCCGGCTTCACGCGCAGCCAGTCCAGAACCGCGCCAGCCAAAACCGGCGTGTGCAGCACGCTCAAACTCGAAAATCCCGCCGCCAAGCAGGCCTTTTAGGGGGTCGGAGCTTCAGCTCCGACATGAACCCGCCTAAGGCCAACAGGGCTTTAGCCCCTGAAGCGCGTGCAACGGCCTCTTGCAGCACCTGTTAAATACCCAGTTGATCCAGAACCTTCACATCCTCCGCCGTCAGCGGATTGTTCTTCATCTGCTCCAGGTAGCGCGCGTGATTCCAGATTTCCAGATATGTCAGTTGCGAGCTCACAGTGACCTCGCCCTTCATCTCTG
>DASUAV010000130.1:0-8707 GCA_035763605.1 Candidatus Acidiferrales bacterium | reverse complement strand
TCATCGCCAGCGGATGGCGAAGTTGCCGACCATTGCGCCGTTGGGAAAGGCGCGGGCGATCTCCTCAAGCAAATTTTCGTCGAGCTCCGGCGAGAGCGCCGGTTTGTTGTTCACCACAATGACGCGCACGCGCAGGTTGCGAATCATCTGGCGAACGCGCTCGCGCTGCTGCGCCGCATCGCCCAAAAAATCGTAAATGTTCGGCGTCAAATTCGGATAGCCTGCGAGGAAGTAAACTTCGGGAGCGTCCGGCCCGGCGTAAATGTCGCCGTCGCCCGCGTGCGCGCGCACCAGCGGAATCAGTTGGTTGTACACAGAGGACGTTTGCCCATCGGTGCGCAAGCCGCCGGCGCGGTCTCCGTCGAGCAGGAAATGCTGCGCATTGGGCGCGTAGCGGAAACCCATCACGTAAATGAATCCGGGCGTGACTTCGAATACCGCGAAAAGCAAAAATCCGATGAAGAGCACTTCGAGCATGGTCTGCGGAACGCGCGGAAATGGTTCGAGCACGGCCGCCAGCGCCAAAATGGCCAGCGGCGCGATGTAACAAAAATAAATCGGCGAGGAAAACGGAAATTCGACGAGGCTGCACAGAGCGGCGATAGACAGCAAAAGGAAAATGCGTTCGCGCGCCGTGGGATTCGCGCGCAGCCTCGCGGAATGCATGAGCAAATAGCAGGCCGCGACGGTGAGCACCGGCAAAATCCAATACGCCGCGGACCACACGCCGATGTATGCGTTGTAGTTCACGATAGCGAGCAACATGCCGCAGGCGAGCAATCCCGCAACGGTCGCGGTGAACGCCCAGCGCACTCTGTCGCGGACTTTTGCGCTGAGCACAAGCAGCGCGGCCAGAAAAATCGTGGGAATAATGGTGATGGTGTCGTCAGGCAAATCGTGAGCCATGGCGATGCGCGATGACGCCTGCGCGAAAAGATCGCGCAGAAGCACGCCGGTGGCATGTGCGCGCGCGTACGGCGCGAGAAAAATCACGAAGGGCACAATCGCGGCCAGGAAAAAGGGAATTGCCATGTGCAGGAGCTCCACGAACCGCTGCGCGCTCGGACGCCTGCCGGGCATTTCGAGTTCGTTCCACACCAGCACGCTGCAGAGCGCCGCGCCCGGCAAAATGAAGAAAATCACGTCGCCGGAACTGTCGAGCTGCGAAATGACATGGATCAGCACAAACAGAAAAATCGCCAAGCATGCGAACAGGAACACGCTGTACACGCCGAGCCGCGCGCGCGTGCGGCGCGTCGCAGAGTTATTTTCTTGAAGCTCGGCTTGGGCTTCGCGAGCGTTCACTGTCTGTTCGTGAAACGCGAAAAACAGCAGCGCGCCCGCGATGTAGCAAAGTCCCACCGACTTTGCGAGAAAGGAAAATCCGCCGCACGCGCCCGCGAGGAACGGCCAAATCCACCGCGGCTTTTTCACGTAGGCGAGCAGCGCCGCCGCGCCAAACGTGGCGAGGAAGAGGTTGTACCATGAGGGCACCGCCTCGGAATAATTGGGAACGCTCCAGGCCACGGCGAGGAAAGTGAGCGCGGCGGCGATCCAGTCGCGGCAGAACCGCGAGAAAATCCAGTAGAGCGCGGGAATCCACGCCAGAAAAAACGCGAAGAGCATCATGCGTTCCGCGGCGAGATTCACGCCGAAGATGCGCATGGCCGCGGCGTTCAGGTAGGTCAGCCCGCCGGTGTAAACTTCCGTGAAATCGCGATGCGGCAATTGGCCGTGGAGCACGCGCTCGGCGCTCTGCGCGTACGCGCCCGCATCCCACGGAACCCATCCGCGTTTGAGCCGCGCCCCCTGGTAAATTCCGCCGGCGCACCACACGACCAGCAGGATGGCGAGCCAGCGCACGGGATTTCGCCGCGACGGCTCCAATGGTGGTTGGGCAGGCGCGTTCGCGTCCTCGAGCGGCATCACGTTATCTTGCAGCGAAGTCGCCATGCGTCCTGTAAGTATAAATGTGGCTGGAGGAAAATTCAGGCGGATGCATCAGTCTCGACATTAACTTAAGATGCGCGTCTACGGGCGCAGGAAGCGCGGCGCGTCGTTGGGCATTTGTAGGGGCCGATTTTTTTTATCGGCCCGTCTGCAACTTTGCGATGGACCCTGCGTGCACAACCGGTCCGATGAACGAAATCGGTTGCGGCGACGCGGCACGACCGGCCCGATGAACTAAATCGGGCCCTACAACTTCTGTGTGGGTCGGCGATTGTCTTTGGCATTTGTAGGGGTCGATTGTTTTTATCGGCCCGCCTGCAACTTCGCGATGGATCCCTGCGTGCACAAACGGCCCAATGAACTAAATCGGGCCCTACAACTGCAAGAGCGCCGCCGAAAAGGAGAGGCGGGTCGCAACCGGCCGGCAAAAAATCGGACGTGACAGGAGCATCGCCGCAGTGACGGGGTTCGGCCAGTAACATCGGCGTTACTTTTTGCGTGCAATGTACTTGTTGTGAACCCATCTTGAGGTATAATCCGGCAACCCCGAAGTGAACATGAACGCGTGCGAGTACCTCGTTCTCCTCTTGAGCCGGGGCCTGAGACGAATGTGCATCGAGGTGAATCGTGACCACGCGCTCCGCATCGGATCTTCGCAAACGGCTGATTTTTGCTGCGGCATGGATCGTCGTGATGGCTGCCGCCACGCTGCTGTCGCTGGGGCTGGGCGGATGCGCCTATACGTCGGCGCAAGCGGCCATTGATAATTCGACGTTCAACGGGCGCTATCTTTTCAAATCGCAGGGCGTGAACATCAGCGTCTCGCCGACCGGGCCGTTTTTCGAAGCGGGCATCTGCATCGCCGATGGCAAAGGGCATTACACGGTGATCTCCACGGAAAACGCGTCCGGCGAACTGCCGCAGAACAACACGCCGCAACTGCAAGGGACGTATTCGCTCGATGCGCAGGGCGTGGGCACGATGCGCACGGAGAATGACACGTCGAATTTCTACATTTCCGCGGACGGGAATCATGCGTACGTTGTGTCCACGGAAAATTATTCGACGTGGCTCGTCGAACTCACCCGCGAATAGGTTTCGGATTCTGACGAATCATCGCGCGCGTCGGCCATGCGCATGGTGTGCTGTTGCGCCGTGCGAGAGTCGAGCCGCTGTGTAATCGCGTACGCGGCGAGCGCAATCACCAGGGGGTCCATCGGCACGCGATACCACGGTTCGAGCGACGTGATGTAGTAGACCGCCGGAAAAAGCAGCAGCACGATGGCGTAAGCGCCCGCGCCTTGCGCTCGGTTGCGAAAAGCGTCGCGCAATCCGAAGAGCGCGAGGATAGTTAGTCCCGTGAACAGAAAAATCTCGGCCGGATTGGGCTCGAATCCTGGGAGCAGTTTTTGCGGCAGCGGCCAAAAATGCGTCCAGAGGTAGACGGCGCGGCGCAAACAACTGTCGGCATATTCTCGCGGATGGGCGGAAATGTAATCGAGCGCCGAGGCGCGCGCGTAACGCATGTAAGTGATCTCGCCGACGCGCTGGAAGAGCTGCCATTCGGCTTCGTTGAGCCAGGGGCCCGCTTCGAGCGTGAGCATGTGGCGCGTGTCGCCGACGTTTCCGACGCGCAGCGCCAGCGAAAAATTGTCGCGGAAGGGAATGAAGCGATGGAACACGATGAAATTGCGCGCGAACCACGGCGCAATCACGACGAGTACGGCGAGCACGCATCCTGCCGCGGGTAGAAGTAAGTTTCTCGCGGCGCTCTTTGTGCCGGCGGGGCCGAATTTGCTCGCGTTTGCGACAAACGAGAGTTCGCCTGCCTCTTTGGAGTGCGGCGACTCGGCGCCGCCTTGCCGCAACGTCCACTGATCCGAGCGGTTGCCTCGTATACTTTCCGCGCCGCCGCTCCGCGACTGTAGCTCACGCTCGCCCTGAGCGGAGTGAACGGGTCCCGCCCGCATCTCTTGCGGGTTGACGTGAGGCCTCTCGCTCAACCCGGAAACCTGCGCATTTGCGGAACCGCGCTTGTACATTGGCCACAACGTCCACAGGGCCCACAGCGCCAAAAACGGCAGCACGGAAAGCACGACGGGATCCGTCAGCGCCGCGACGCCGGAGAGCGCGCCAAACGCGATCCATTCGCGGCCGCGATTCGTTTCTGCGAGGCGCAGCGCCATGCAAAATAAAACGGCCAGCAGCAGAGTCGCGAGCCACGTGTCCCAAATGCGCGCGACCGGCCAGTAGACTGCGTAGGGAAACACGGCCCAGATCCAGCCCGCCCATTCGCCGGCGCGTTCGCCGGTGCGCTCACCGAGTGGGGCGCTGAAACTTCGCCGCGCGAAAAAGAAAATCGGCAGGCAGGTCAGCGCCGAGGTGAGCGCGTTGAAGGTCAAAACCACCAGCGCGGACGCGGTCGAGAACACGCCGAAAAGTTTGAACACGCCTGCGACGATGTACGGATAGACGGGCGTCATCCACGCAGTCGGGCCGGTGGGCGCGAAGAGCGGACTCGAAAATCCGTGGCCCTCGGCGATGCTCGCGGCGATTTGCCCGGTCTCGTAGCCGAACGGCCAATGCCCGCCGCCGCGATCTGGCACGAGCTGCAGCGGGTAGACGTAGGCCATGGTCGCCAGCCGCAGCGCCAGCGCCACGCCGACCATCCACAACAATTTGCGCCGAGCCTCGCGCTTTTCACTCGGCATGTTTGCGTGGAAGAGGAAGTTCATCGTGAACGGGGGGCTTCATTTGAACGAAAATATCTGTTGATGCGAAGGCGAATGCGAAGTGCGATTGGCGCGCGCTTCGTGCTGTTTGATGGGGTTTCGCGCGTAGCTGGCGTGTTCGCACCGTGGCGTATTCATTCCGGGCGGGCTAATTTAGATGCGAAGCCGCCGCGCTTCGCTTCGCGCAGCGCTGGATTTGAGTTGCCGATGCGCGCGATTCGGTGAGGCACAACTTCGGCTCTCTGCGGACTCTCTGCGAACATGCGCAGCTTGCTATGCGCCTTGGGCTCAGATGTACGTCTGCCTGTAGCGCTTAGCTGCGGCGCGCGCAGCACGGTTTGGCTTCGGCGGACTGAGAATGGCGCGGACGATGACATCGGTGGCCTTGCGATTCAACTTTAGAGGCGGCAGAGGCTTCAATTTGTGTAATTTGTCTTTTCGTGCCGAGTTCATCGTGCGTTATTCGATTTTCCCAACTTCGCTGCGTCGAGCCTCCGCCAGCCATTTTACGCTCGAAGTCGAGCGATTGCGCGGTCGGACGCGAAGTTGTGCCGTCACGCTCAAACTCCCGCTGCGATGTGTGGCTTCGGGCACGGGCGCGGTTAGATTGTTCGAACTTTCTCGCCACGGCTGGGCCGCCACGCGGCGATGGCGCCGGCGGCTAGGGCGACCATCATGGGGTCGAGCGGACGGCGGTAGTAGTCTTCGGGATGGGTGAAGTAATAGACGAGCGGGAAAAAGACAAACGCTATGATGTAGGGCGTTGCGCCCGCTGCTGCGCCGCGTTCGCGCCACGCGCGTCGTGGCAATCCTGTCAAGCCGCCATTGTGCTTGTTCGCTGAGTCCATGCTTGCGCGACGCAATCCCAAAAACGCCAGCACGCTGAGCAGCGTGCAAAACACAATGTTCCCTGGGTCGGCGGGCTCTTCGTGCAAGTAGCGGCGGCTGAAACTCCAAAATCCCGTCCAAATGTAAACGACGCGCCGCAGCGTTTGCCGCGCGTAAAGCGTTTTATGCGCGCTCAAAAATGTGAGCGCTTCTTTCTTTTTCAACTCCATGTAGCCCGTTTCGCCTAGCCGCTGATATTCGCTCCATTCGGTCGCGCTGTCGGAGGGATGATAGCCGGGCGGGTCCCAGTGCCAACTGTCGGCGTTGTTGCCGCAATACACTTCGAACCAAAATCCGGAGCGAAGCGGGATGAATTTGTGGAATGTGCGGTAGTTGCGCACGAACCACGGCGACAAAACCAAAATTACGGCGAACAAACAGACTGACGCGCACAGGAGCAAAGCACGGATGGCGTGCCGTTCATGTATGGCGAGGCGCGAGGACTCCGCGCCGCGAGAATCCGCTGTTTCTATGGAGTGCGGCGTTTGGACGCCGCTTTGCCGTTGAGTCGTTTCCTCCGAACAGTCGGCTCGCGCGGCGGCGAGCTTGAACTGCCGCCACAGCGCCCACAACGTCAAAAACGGCGCGACGGACAAAATCACGGGATCGCTCAGCGCGGCCACGCCCGCGAGCGCGCCAAACGCGAACCACTCCGGCCATCCGCGCGAAAGACTGGTCGTAGCGGCGGTCTTCAGGCCGGCGCATTGCGTGCACGGCTCCGCCAGCTTCAGCGCCGCGAGGAAGAGGAGCGCCATCAGCAACGTCGAGAGCGTCGTGTCCCAAATGAAGCTCGCCGCAAAATTAATCGAGTACGGGAAGAAAACCCAAATCCATCCGGCCCACTTCGCCGCGCGTTCCCCAAATTGGCCGCCGAACGTCCGCCGCGCGATCAAAAACACGGGAATGCACGTGAGCGCGCTCAGCAGGCAATCGAATGAGAGAATCGCGAGCGCGGCGGCTTTCGTGTACACGCCGAAAATATTGAACACGCCCGCGAGCAGCAGCGGAAAAATGGGCGCGAGCCACGCGGTCGGGCCGGTGTCCGCAAAATAGGGACTGCTGTAGCCGTGGCCTGTGGCCAGCGAACGCGCAATGCGTCCCGCCTCGCCGCCGAATCGCCAGTGATCGCGCGCCGGATTGAGCGCCGTGGGGTAAACGAACGCCATCACGGCCAGCCGCACCGCCAGCGCCGCAATGACCATCCAAAAAATCGCGCGGCCGTTGCGCGGCTTGGCATTCGCTGCACTGACTGCGATTTCGGTGTGCGTGTCCGAGCCGTCCGCTGCTCGTGTTTGTGTAACGCTTTGGCTGCGCAAATTCGTGCTGCTCTCCGCAATGTACGATGCGCGGAAGCGAAGGGAGTGTCAATGCGACGGGGGTGACAAACATCAATTAGCGCCTCGCTGGATCGCCGTTCACACAAGTTCAGAGTGTTGGAGTACCCTTAGGGAAGTATGTCGCGGTCAATCAGGCGGGTTGGCAGCCTTTTCCTAGCTGGCGCGGCGGTACATCTGACCGGATTGCGAATGATCGCCCACTGGGAATATCCAGCAGTCGCTATCCCCAATGATGGCAGCCCCTGGCTTGTGAACCATCCGTTGACTAACATAGGTGCGGCGTTTTTCGGGGGTATTTTTGTCGCGTTGGCGATGCGCGGTTCGATCCCTCGCGAGCCGAACAAAAACATTGATCGCACGAGACTGGTGCTTTTGTCGGGAGCGCGTGGAGTCGCAGCGACATGGCTTGCTCTCCAAGCAATTTGTGTTTGCCTCGCGATTGTTCTTTTTGCATCGGGGGTGCACTGGGCTGCCGTCAACGATCCCCAGCAGCACGCCAGTTTGGGCACTTGGATTAGTATGTTCGGGGTCTGCTTGGTCAGTGTCGAGACCTATGGTATCGCCGAAATGGCTCAAGCTGTTCCCTTCGGACTGTCCTATGGTCTGATGTTAGGCGTGTTCTTTGCCTGGTTATCCCGCAGCAAGTTAGAGTCACGGCGGACGTGAAAGTTGCAGAAGCGGCGATGCGGACTGTCACCGCCGCTTCCTGCCAGAAGGGCTGCTTTCTCCGTCACAGGAACGAACTCCCTGCCGCCGGAATTCGCGTGGCGCGTTGCTGCGGTGGCCCGCGCAACTTTGTTCGCGGAATAGACTTCATTTCGCGGAACAAATTTCATTCGCGCGACAAATTGTTTGGCGTGCCGCTGCGCACTGCCCGCGTCTGCGTACTGCCTCGCGGGTCCGTCCTGCGCCGCAAAGCGAGACGCGCACAAATTCGCACAAATTCATTGCTGCAATTTTGCCTGGCTGCCTGAGCTGTGCGAGGGAGTGAACGACCTGTTCGAGCGCGTGCTTCGTGGTGAACGCCCGCAGTATATCCACTTAGCCGCCGCGCGCTCCGGTGAAACTTCACGAGCTGCGTTCAATCAGTTACGGTTGCAGCGCATCGGCTTTGTGGCTCACGTCCCGTTCGCCGCTTTGAGCGAATTGACTGAGGTACTTGGCGCGCCGGAGCTGTAGAGGCCCGATTTTTTGATCGGCCCGTGCTACTCACACTGAGGGGTGATGCGATGCATCAGGTTCGTGCAGATGCGCCCGAAAGAGTAAGTCAGCACAGCGACGGACGGGCCTCACGTCAGACCGGCAGAAACGACGGTCGGGACGTAGCTACAGAGTTTGCGAACGGCACGTTCCAGATGCGGCCCGATGGACTAAATCGGGCCCTACAACGGCTCCGCGACGGCGTTTTTCATCGCGCCTCTGCCCGGCGCTTCAAATTTTTCACGTGACGAGCCAGCCGACCGCCGCGCCGGCAATCAGCAGCTTCGTCAGCCAGCCGAGCGAATGCGCGAACACCGTCAGCGGATGCATTTTGATGTAGAGCGCGTTGGTAATCAGCAGCGGCAGCGGCGCAATGAGCCAGATGAACGCGGCGAGTTCCAGGCTGCGCGCGAATCCGTGCACGTCGAAAATGCGGCACACGAACACAAACGCCGCGCACGTCACATAGGTCAAGACCACCGACCACGCCACCGCGCGGTTCTCCTCTGCGCGTTTGCCAATGTTGCGCCAAATCTCCGGATGCGCCATGTATTTGCTATGAAAAAGCACGCCGCCGAAAAACCAGTCCGCGAACATCGC
>DASUAV010000129.1:0-3234 GCA_035763605.1 Candidatus Acidiferrales bacterium | reverse complement strand
CGTGGAATAAAAACTCGATGCCGCTGAATCCGCAACTGCAAAACATTCGCGAGCAGGTGGACGCAAACAGTGCGCGTTTGCTCGAAATTTGCGCAGGATTGTCCGAAGCGCAGTTGGCCTGGCGTCCCGCGGAAACGAAATGGTCCATCGCCGAGAATTTGCTGCATCTCGAGCGCACCGCGCAGATTTTCTTCCCGATTATCGACCGCGCCATCGAAGATGCGCGCCGCCAGGGCTGGTTAAGCGAGGGCCCATTCAAACTCGGGCTGATGGGCAACATTTTCGTGAAATATACCGAGCCGCCGCCCAAACTCCGGCTGAAAGCGCCCAAGCTCGTCCGCGTTTCGTTCGACGGCCCCGCCGCTGCCGCTCTGCCGCGATTTCTCGCCTCGCAAGAGCAGTTCAACCAGCGCCTCGAAAACGCCAACGGGATTGACATCGCGCGCGCCCGCATCATCTCTCCATTCGCGAGTTTCATCAGAATGAGCCTCTTCGCGCTGTTTTCCGTTTTCCCCGCGCACGAGCGCCGCCACGTCTGGCAAGCCTCCAATGTCCGTAGAGACTTGCCCGCGTAAAGCAATCCCCGCCCACCCCGAAAGTTTTTGCTTTCTTGAAGTGCGGCTCGCTTTCAACGAACCCAAGGTGGGTCTGTCTTTTTGGAGTGCGGCGTCTCGACGCCGCTTTGCCTCAGTGCCGCTCACATCTGAGCAGTTGTCTCGAACAGCTTCCATCACTTTTCATCCGATTTCGTTCTATAGCGCGTCTCTTTAGCCGCATCATGTAGAATTTCAATTCACGATGGACCCACTCACCCACGGAATCGCCGGCGCTCTGATCGGCAAAGCGTTTTTCGCCAAGCATAGCAGCGCATCAAAACGTCCCGCTGAACCCAGCGCCGCTTTGGCGAATTTTCCATCCACAGCCCGCGTCGCGATTTTCGCCGCCACGCTCGGCGCCGTTTTCCCCGACATAGATGTTTTCGTGGACTCGTTCTCACATGACCCGCTGGCCATCGCGCGTTATCATCGCGGGTTCACCCATTCCTTCATCGGCTTGCCGATTTTCGCGCTCACGCTCGCATGGCTCACGCGAGTTTTCTTCCGCTGGTATTGCGGCAAGCGCGGCCGCGCGGAATGGACGCCTCCTTCATTCGCCCTTCTCTTCGGAATCTACGCCGCCGGAATCGCCAGCCACATTCTCCTCGACGGCCTCACCGATTTCGGCACGCGCATGTTGAATCCCTTTTCCAACACTCGCGTCGCATGGGATTTTCTCTTCATCATTGATTTCATTTTCACCGCGCTGCTGCTCGTCCCGCAATTCGCCGCGTGGGTGCATCAGCGCCGCGAAACGCAGCAAAAACGCGCCGCCGCGATGTGGACTTTCCTCACGCTGCTCGCACTCGGCGCGTGGGCGCTGGCCCGCGCCGCGCAATTCCCATTCTCATTCGCGGTGGTAATCGTCGCCTCTGCGATATTCCCCGCGCTCTTCTTTTTGCCGATTCGCCATCGCGACGGCGCCGCATTTTCGCGCGCAACCTGGTGCCGTGCCGGTTTCGCGCTTTCCTGCGCCTACATCCTCGCCACAGGAATCGCGCATCACGCCGCAATCTCGCGCGTACGTGCCTTCGCCGCGCAAAACCGCATCTCGGCGCAAAAAATCGGCGCCATGCCTCTTCCGCTCTCGCTTCTGCGCTGGAACGGCCTGATTCTCACGCGCACTGGCGTCTACCAATCCGCTTTCTCGCTCGGCGGCCCGCCCGCCGCTTTCAAATTTTGGCCCAGCTCGCCGTCCAACCGCTTCACGCAAGAGGCTCTGATGCTCGAGCCTGTGCGAACCTATCTCTGGTACGCGCGTTTCCCGGTCACGCATTTCACTGCCGCCGGCGGCGAGTATTTCGTCTCTTACGCCGACATGCGTTACTTCACCGGCGAAAATCAGCCCATGCCCTTCACATTCTACGTTTCGTTTGATTCCGATGGCGAAATGCTCAAATATGGGTGGGTTCGAACGCAGGGCGAATTCGGCGCCGCGCCGCCCCCGCTGAATGACAGAGCTCCATGAAAGACGACCAATGAAAGACGCGCGATGAAAGTTCAATTATTCAGCGACATTCACGGCGATTTGCGCACGCTCGAAAAACTCATGAGCGTTCCCGCTGATGTTTACATCTCTGTAGGCGACCTCAGCAACTTCGGCAAAGGTCTTGATGTTTGCGCGCCGATTCTCGCCAAGCAAGCCGGCCGCGTCTGGTCCATTCCCGGCAATCACGAAACCGCCGAGCAAAATCACGAATTCTGCGCGCGCGGCGGATTCGTGGATTTTCACCGCCGGCTTCGCCAGCTTGGAGCGACGCCTGAAACAGACACTGGCGCGACCCACTGGGCCGGACTCGGCTACAGCAATCCCACTCCGTTCGACACGCCCGGCGAATACACCGAAGAGCAAATCGCCGAATATCTTTCAGCTTTCAAAAATGTGAAGCCCCTCTATCTCGTCGTTCACGCCCCGCCGTATGGCAGCAAGCTCGACGAATTCGCCCCAGGAAAACACGCCGGAAGCACCGCCGTCCGCGAATTCGTTGATCGCGAACAGCCCGAAATGCTCTTCTGCGGCCACATCCACGAATGCGGCGGCAAATCCGATCAGCTTGGCCGCACCCGCTGCTTCAACGTGGGGAAGCGCGGCTATCTGTTGGAAATACCAGATTAGAAATGACCGACTCAGGAAGGCTCAGCGTGCATGGCTATTGAAGGCGAGAAAGTCTCAGCGCGGAGCGGCTATACCCGGTTGCTGACCACTGACCACTGACCACTGCTTCAAGCTTTCGCCGCCTTATTCTTATACGGGCTTCGCGAAGGCAGAGGATCCGCCCGGTTCAAATACCACTGCTGCGCCACGTTGACCAAATTGCTGGTGAAGATGTACAGCACCAATCCGCTGGAATACCAGAAAAAAAATAGCGCGAACGCGAGCGGCATCAGCGTCATCATCTTTTGCTGCGCCGGATCCGTCACCGTCTGCGGCGTCATTTTCGTCATGTAATACATGGTGATGGCCATCAGAATCGGCAAAATGTAGTAGGGATCGGGCGCCGACAGATCGTGAATCCAGCCGAGCCACGGCGCATGGCGCATTTCAATCGAAGAATCCAGCGTCCGCCACAGCGCCCACCAGATGGGCAGTTGCACCAGTTGCGGCAGGCATCCGCCCAGCGGATTCACGCCGTGCTCC
>DASUAV010000128.1:0-3637 GCA_035763605.1 Candidatus Acidiferrales bacterium | reverse complement strand
TCGCGCCGCCCATCTTTCTTGATCACCATGTACGGGATTTCATCAATGCGCTCGTACGTGGTGAAGCGCTTCCCGCATTTCAGGCATTCGCGGCGGCGGCGAATCAAATCTCCGGCGCTGCCTTCGCGTGAATCCACCACTTTGTCGTCGGAATGCGAGCAGAACGGGCACTTCACGGCTTTGTCTCCGTCGAACGTTTCGCCGCATCCACGCCGCGGAGCGAAACATGCTTTCCGCGCTCCTCGTCCGCTTCTTCTTCGCGCGCAAGGTCGCGCAGTGCGCCCATGGACCATCCTTCGTGCACCAGCAGCGGCACGCCAACAACCGACACAGCTGCGAAGCTGATAATCCAAATGGTAATCGCAATCGCCGCAGCCGGCTCGCTGGCCATTCCGAAAATTACGCTGAGCACCAGAAACGTCGAGAGCTGCATTCCGCCTCCGACCGCCGGCAACTGCACTACCGAACCAACCATGGTGAACGCCAGTACGAGCAACGCTCCGCGAAACTCGAACGGCCGTCCACCCACGCGAAAACTTTCGATAATCCACAAGTACACGAACGCCATCACCAGCCAGTGCAGCGCCGTATAAAAAATTGCGACCAGCAAATCGCCGAACGAGCGAATCGCCTGCAACCCCTCGCCGAAACCAGCGGTGAGCGTCGCCAGCCGTCCGCGCCAGCCGCCGCGTTTTCGCCAAACTCCGAGTCGCGCGCCGAGAGTGTGCGCGCCGCGCAAACGAAAGTAAATCAGCAGCGCGACCACCACAAGAAGTCCGCCGAAGAGCGCCCATCCCGCCAGCCGCGCGTCGCGCAACATGTTGATTCCGCGCTCGGAGGTGTTGAGCGACCCTGGCGCAATCATCACCAGCGCCACCGCAGCCATCACCACCGTCGCCGCGGCGTCGAAAATTCGCTCCAGCACGTACACGCCGAAATTTCCCGCGACGGACAAGCGGTCTTTGCGCGCAATCAGCAGCGGCCGCACCGGCTCTCCCGCGCGGCCCAACAAGAAAATCGAAGTGAATCCGATAATCGTGGCGCTGTAGATGTTTTTGAAACGCGCACGCCCCATATAACGCGCAAATCGCTGCCAGCGCAGCGCGCGGATCGCGTAAGAAACGAAAATCGTCGCCAGCGAAAGCGCCAGAAGCGCGAAATTCGCGTCCTTCAGTTCCGCGCTGAATTTCTGCCAACTGAATCCCGCCAGCATCGCGCTTCTGCGCGTGTGGTAAAGCAGCGCGGCGATCACCACAACGCCGGCGATGAGCAAAAGAATTTTCTTTAGCGCCGGCCGCATCAACAGCCCGCCTCAACAGCCTCACGCTGAGCAAAACACGCCAGCTCGATCCTCTGCATTGCAATTCCCGCGGAAGCAAGAGGAATACGTGAACTGATGCCGCAGCATGTAATCGCAGATGGAGCCCGATTCTTTGGAGTGCGGCGGTGCGACGCCGCTTTGCCACGGCTCTCAGTCCATCCTCGCAGTTGCTTCGCCAATCGCTCGCCCGCTCCCGAAAAGTTGCCGTTTCCGTGAATCATCCGATGGTCCACACTTCAGGATATTTCAAGCACACCAGGTAAAGCCCGTCCGGGGGCGCCGTTGGTCCTGAAAGCGAACGGTCGCGCGCCTCGAAAATTCGAGCGATGTCCTCAGCTTTCAATTTTCCGCGCCCAACGTCGAGCAGCGTCCCTACAATCTTCCGCACCATGTAGCGCAAAAATGACTTTCCGATGATCACATACGTCACTTCTTGCCGCGACGGATCGCGCACAATTTCCGAACGGCAAATCACGCGCACGGGCGAACGGTCGCGGTCCGTTTCCTCCGAGCCGCTCGACGCCCCGAACGAACTGAAATCATGCTCGCCCACAAAGCATTTCGCCGCCGCGCCCATCGCGGCTTCATCCAACGGATAAGGATAATGCAGCATCCGCCGGTACTCGAACGGCGGAAGCACCGGCCCGCGAAAAATCCGGTAATGATACGTTTTCTCAAGCGATTGCCAGCGCGCGTGAAAGTCCGGCCCCATTTCCTCCGCGGCCACAATGCGAATTTCCGGCGGCAGCAGGGCGTTGAGCGCGCGCTGCAACTCCGCCGCAGAAAGCGCCGAGCGCGTTTTGAAACTGGCCACCTGTCCTAACGCGTGAACGCCGGTATCAGTGCGGCTCGCGCCGTGAATCGCGCTGCGCTCCTGCGTGATTTTCTGCACCGCGTCGGCCAGCGCTCCTTGAATCGTCGGAATCCCCGGCTGCATCTGCCAGCCGTGAAATTTCGCGCCGTCGTACGCCAGCGTGACTTTTATATTTCGCATATGCGCAGCAAATTATCGCATGAGACGTCCACCTCGGCCCTACTTCCGCCACTGGCAGCACTCGACAGCGGCTTATGTCTTCCCCAACACGCCTGCGATTTTCACCTTTGCTCTAGCGATATTCCTCTTGCATCATGCTCTGGGAGCGACACCGATGAATCCACCCAACTACGACTCCAGGCTTCTCAATGAAATCGCCGCCGCGGCCGATTCGAGCGGTGACGTTGCCGCGCGCGCCAAACGCGTCGCCGAAATGATTCGCAGCGCGTGCGGATGCGGGTGGACCGGCTTTTTTAAAATCACGGAAACCGAAGCTGTGGCCGTCGCATGGACGGGCAACGAAGCGCCTGCTTTCTTGAGTTTTCCGCTCACCCGCGGAATCACGCGCGATGTTGTGAAGACGCGCAAAACCGCTGTCGTGAACGACGTGCTTAAAGACGCGCGCTATCTCGTCGCATTTTCCACGACGCGCGCCGAAGTCATCGTTCCCGTAACGAACAGCGCCGGCACCGTCATCGGCACCCTGGAAGCCGACTCCGATAAAGTCAACGCGTTTACTGCCGCCGACGTGCAATTCTTCGAGCAGTGCGCCGCCCGCTGTTCCGCATTGTTCGAATGACCTGTTTCGGCGATCTTCGTAAGGGCACGGCTTTTAGCTGTGCCGTAGCGAAGGAAGATCAATGCGGCTTTAGCCGCTGGGGTGCGTCTTTTTCGGAATCACAGCGACCGATCATCTCTAGAACCCAAGCCAAAATGGACTGCCGCCTCGCTCTCCCGTGACTCGCATTCGCCGCGATTTTCCTTCACAATAGTCTTACCGAAAAAGCTCGCAGCATCACCATCGAGGGTACGCACATGGAAAACGGAAACAAAAACGGTTCGCACGAAAATCTCTGGCGCGTCAAAGTCGGCCTCGCCGAAATGCTCAAAGGCGGCGTGATCATGGACGTCACCACCGTCGAACAAGCCAAGATCGCGGAAGACGCCGGCGCTTGCGCCGTGATGGCTCTCGAACGCGTCCCCGCCGACATTCGCAAAGAAGGCGGCGTCGCGCGCATGGCCGCCCCGCGCATCATTCGCGAAATCATGGACACGGTCACTATCCCCGTGATGGCCAAAGCGCGCATCGGCCATTTCGCGGAAGCTCAAGTCCTCGAAGCCCTCGAAGTGGACTACATTGACGAATCCGAAGTCCTCACGCCCGCTGACGAAGAAAATCACATCTGGAAGCACAGCTTCAAAGTTCCCTTCGTCTGCGGCGCGCGCAATCTCGGCGAAGCTCTCCGCCGCATCGGCGAAGGCGCGGCCATGATTCGCACCAA
>DASUAV010000127.1:0-15627 GCA_035763605.1 Candidatus Acidiferrales bacterium | reverse complement strand
CGGCGCAGTTCCAGCAAAAGTGTAAGAACGAGGCGCGTGCCGGTTGCTCCCAGCGGATGCCCGAGCGCGATGGCGCCGCCGTTGACGTTGGTTTTGTCACGATTCAAGCCAAGAGCTTTTTCCACCGCCAGATATTGCGGTGAAAACGCTTCGTTCACTTCGATCAAGTCCATCTGCTCGAGTTTCAGGCCAGCGAGTTGGAGAGCCTTTTTGCTCGCGGGCACCGGCCCGATGCCCATCACACGCGGCTCAACGCCAGTTGTAGCCCAGGAAACGATGCGCCCGAGCGGCTTGGCACCGCGCTCCTTCGCGCCTTTTTCGTTCGTCATGACTACTGCCGCCCCTCCGTCCACAATGCCGCTGGCGTTTCCGGCCGTGACAATCCCGTCTTTGCGAAAGGCGGCGGGAAGCGCCGAGAGGCTTTCCATTGTGGTCTCGGGCCGGCGATGATCGTCCTGCGCAAACAGGTGCGCCTTCTTGCCTTTACCGACCTCGACCGGAACAATTTCCTCGCTCATGCGGCACGCTTTATACGCAGATTCGGCGGCTTGCTGGCTGCGTAACGCATATTCGTCGGCCTCTTTTCGCGTGATTTTGTAATCCACGGCGAGATTTTCGGCTGTGTCAGACATGGTGCAGCCGCTATAAGGATCGAGAAGGCCGACCATCAGAGCATCTTCGAGTTTGCCTTCGCCAAGACGAAAACCGCTGCGCGCGCCGCGAATGACGTGCGGCACCTGGGTCATGTTTTCCATGCCGCCGGCGAGAACCATTTTTGCTTCGCCAAGCAGAATGCGCTGCGCGGCCTGGCTGATGGCTTCCATGCCGGAACCGCAGAGGCGATTTACTGTGACGGCGGGAGTTTCCACGGGCAAGCCGGCTTTCAATCCCACGTGGCGCGCGCCGTAATGCGCATCGGAACTGCTCTGCTGCACATTACCGAAAACGACATGCTCGATTTCCTTGGAATCGACACCGGAACGCTTGATGGCTTCTTTGGACGCGATTGCGCCGAGGTCAATCGCCGAGATGCCGGCAAATTCACCGTTGTAGCGCGCCATTGGTGTGCGCGCCCCGGCGAGAATCACAACATCGGTAGGGAACATCATTCCTCCTTGCTCAAATTATGAAACGGGCTGCGGCGCCGCGCGCGAAAGCACGCGGTTGCCGCCATGCTTGCGAATTTCCTCGAGAGCGAATTCCGCGCGATTCATCCACTCAGTGACGCGATCTTCATTATCATCGGCTGTCTGTGCGGACGCGTCTGCCACTACAGCGGCAAGCGTCAGCGGTTTCTTCGCCCAATCGGGCTGCACCTGCGAGGCGAGCTGGCGAATCTTCTCGGCGAAGGCCTCGGCATTGTCGCGCGTAGTGTCGGGAAGCACAAACGCGAGCGACCATGCCGTGTACTTCACGCCCAAATCGCCCTGGCGAATGGAAGGTTCAACGGCCCGTGCAATCTGGTTCATATAAGACTCGAGCGCGGTGTCGCCTTCTTCGCGCAACAGATCGGCGCCGCGATCGAGTTCCAGAATGACAAGCGCCAGCGGATTTCCCTGGGCGCGAGAACGCTTGGACTCAGCGAGCAAGCAATCAATATAGGCGCCCCGACCGAGCAGACCGGTTTTTTCATCGGCAACAGCAAGAGTGCGAACCAGCGAGCGCAGCCGCGTGTGATTGACGGAAATCATCACCTGATCGCCAATGGCCTGAAGGAAATAACTCTCGTTCGGCTTCCACACACGCGAAGCATCATCGCCGACGAAAAGAATGCCCGCATTTTTCTGCGTTTCTTTGTCTGTGAGCGGGACTCCAAGCACTGTTTGCAGGTCCAGCGCTTTCAGTTCAGGCATTTGCGCGGATTGGGCCGATAGCCCACCAAGCGCATCCGGCGGGCACTTACTGAGCTCGGCCGCGGCTTTCGCGAGAGATGCGGGAGTCGCCGTCTTCACGCCCTGCGCGGCAAATTCGGCGGACAATTGGGATTTTTCTCCCGGTTCGCCGATGAGAGCAACGCAGCGCCGCGCCGAGAGATATTTGCCGATTTCACGCACAGCCGTGCTGAGGACCTCCTTCGGAGTCACTTCGCGATACATAAGCCGGGTGATCTCCGCAATCTGGCTGAGATCGCGGTGCGTTTCGGTTGCCGCAAACGCGGGAATAGCCGGAGATGCAGGAACAGGGGCGGACACCGGCTTTTGCGGTTGCGCACCGCTCTTGGGCCACCAGTTGGCGCGTTCATAGAGCAGGCGCAACCGTTCGTTTTTTTCCTCGTACCCGGGAAAAGCTTTGGCGATTTGCTCGAGCCGTTCAACGGCTTTGTTCTGGAGCGAATACTGAAGGAAAATTTCGGCCTGGACAATTAAATCATCGAGCGCACGCTGCGATTTTTCCTCGTCGGTTGCAGGCGCGCGCGCGCCTTCGCCCAATGCAGCGGATCCCAGAGCCGAATCCCCACCCTTACCGGCGACTTTCGCTGCGCGAACATTGATGTTTCGCAGAAATGATGCGCTGGCCTTTCCTTCCAATTTCGAAATGCGCTCGTGAATGCGGTAATCGTACGGATCGATTTCAACGAGCCGGTCGAGCGCGTCGCAGGCTTCGGTAACATTGCCGCGCTCAAGTTCGAGATCGAAGAGCCGCACCAGCGCGTCGAAGTATTTCACCTCGCGGTTCAGTTGCTCATAAAGCCCAGCCCAGAATTGAATCAGCGCCACGGATTTTGGGTGAGCTTCAGCCAGCGAATCGAGCTGAGAAGCGAAAGAAGTGTCGAGCCGCGCCGCGAACATCCATTCTTTGGCTTTTTCCAAAACAGAAACAGCGCCAGACTCATTTTCCGCTGCGAGGTATTTCGACGCCAGTGCGAAAAGTTTTTCAAAGCCCTCGGGTTTCTGACGGCAAACCGCAAAAAGCATGTCACGAGCCAGATCGAGCTGCCCGGTTTTCTCCAGGGCCTCGCCGTATACGCCCAGAAATGCGACATCCGACGGATCCGGCGGCGCGAAAGGCTTGAGAAGTTCCACAGCGGCAGCGGCTTCGCCATTATGGAGGTGCGCATCCGCGAACAGCAGGGCGATGCTGCGATCCTTGGGAGCGAGACGGTGCGCGTTCGCAAAATGCTGCAGCGCGCCGGACGTGTTTCCAGCGGCCTGAGCCAACTGCGCGGCACGGAGATACGCGCGCGCAGCCCCTTCGGGATTGGCCAATTCTTCGGCGGTTTTGGCGAGCTGCTCCTGCCGCTTGGAATTTTCGGGATCAAGCTGGGCGATGCGCTGCAGGCATTCGTATTCGCCTTTCGCATCTTTCTGGGACCGGAACTGCTGCGCGGCGGTGGAATAGTACTCCATGGCATCCGCCGTTTTGTTCTGCTTTTGTAGGAGGAACGCATATCGCACAAGACGGGCAGCGGGCTGCGGATAGGTCTTGAGATATCGCGTGAAAATAGCCGACGCACGCGCGGCGTCGCCGGATTCCGCGAGGCGGTCGAATTGCAGCCCGAAATAATGCGCGGCCTGCACCAGATCGCCGAGCCGGACGTAAATGTCCGAAAGCATCTGCACAGCTTCAGGATGGTTCGGCGATTCCTGCAATACCGCCTGATATTCGGCGAGAGCGTCCTGAAGTTTGTTTTTCTCGAGGTGCTTCCGCGCGCGCTCGAGATGTTTGGCCGTTTCTTGTTGGCTCATGCGAATTGTGGCGCGCCATTGGACGGGTTCGACAGACGAACATCTCGTTCCGCAGCCCGAGGGCGCTTGGAGAAAAACCGGCTTATGGCTGCTCAAACAATATACCGGAAGGGGCGAGTCCCGGCAAAACTTTACGGCGGCTCCGGTGCTTTTGACTGCTTCACGTTGCCGAATGGTACGGCGATTGCTACCATACGCGCCGCCATGATTCCGATGCGTGCGCTTTATCTGTGGCTTAAAGAAAGAGAAGCGCGGACGCTCGAATTGCTGAAACGATTCGTGGAAATGGAATCATTCACTTATGAGAAGGCCGCGGTCGACAACTTTGCCACTGCCGTGGCTGCGGAATGGAAGAATCGTGGAGCAAGCGTGCAGATTCTGCCAAATCGCGAATGCGGAAATCATGTGCGCGCGGAGATTAGGCTTGCAGCAAAAAGTGCCGGCGCGCGGCAGATTATGGTGCTTGGACATTTGGATACTGTCTATCCCAGCGGAACGCTGGCAAAGATGCCGTTTCGGATCGCGAACGGGCGCGCGCACGGTCCAGGCACGTTCGACATGAAAGGCGGCTTGGTGATGGCGCTTGCGGCCGTGGACGCGCTGCAAGCAATGAAAATTCCGGCGGCAAAGCTAGTGTTTCTTTGGACCGCCGACGAAGAGACCGGCAGCAAGCATTCACGCGTGATTATCGAACGCGAAGCGCGCAGAAGCAGGGCGGTTTTCGTGCTGGAACCTTCGTTCGGGCCGGATGGCTGCGCGAAAACACGGCGCAAAGGCGTGGGCGAAGCGGAAATCATTATCACTGGCCGCAGCGCGCATGCGGGGATCGCGCCGGAAACAGGAATCAACGCCGTGCATGAGTTGGCCTTGCAAATCGCGCGTTTGCTCAAATGGAATGATCCGCGCCGAGGAATCACAGTTCAAGCGAATGTGATCGAGGGCGGGACGGCATCGAATGTCGTGCCGCAAAGGGCGCGTGCATTACTGGACGTGCGCGTTGCCCGTCTCGCAGACATGAGTAGGATCAATAAAAAACTGCACGCGCTAAAGCCCATTTTGCGCGGCGCAAAAATCAGGGTAACTGGCGGTCTGAATCGTCCGCCGATGGAGCGCACGCAGAAAACAGCCGAATTGTTTGCGCACACGCAAGAAATCGCGGGAGAGATCGGTTTCCGGTTGGGCGAAGCCTCTACCGGCGGCGGTTCGGACGGAAACTTCACGGCAGCGCTAGGCATTCCCACGCTGGACGGACTGGGAGCCGTGGGCGATGGCGCGCACAGTCCTTCCGAATATATTCGCATCAGCGCGCTCTCCCAGCGTGCGGCGCTGCTTGCGGGATTGCTCGCCGGCACCTGAACGTCCTCGCAAATTGCGCTGGCTTGCTGGAAATTTAACAGGTTGTTACATTCAAAGCCGTGCGAATAGCGGCCATCGCGATCGTCGCTTCCTTCTTTGCCGCCGCTTCCTTCTCTGCATCTGCACAGCAATCCGCTCTCGCCAAGCAATCACTTTCCCATTCGACTCCGCCGAGTCCACAGCAGCTCTATCAGGCCCTTGCCTCCTTGCAGCTTGATACCAGCAAAGTTTACTCCGTTCGCGATATCTCCATACGCCGCGATGGCGTGGAAGTTTTCTTCGAGAACGGCAAACTGGCATTCTTGCAGCCCATTGAAGGGCAAATCACCGGCGCAGTATTTTCAGGTCATGGGCGCATTTTCGCTGTGCCGCCGGACCCCGCCGAACGCGCGTCGCTGGCGCAATATCTGAAAGTCCCGCTGATTGACGTGGATTTCGGCCAAGCCTACTTTCGCTTTGATTCGGTGACAGAAAACCGAATCGCGGAACAAGTCAGCGATGAGAAGGCCCTCGCCACCAACGATGCCGATTTAGCCGCCGCGTGGAGTCCAATTATTTTCGGGCTGAATCTGAGTTCCACGCCGCGTGTGTTCGAGGGATTATTGTCGGCACAACCCACCGCCTATTTCTACGCTGCTGTGAGCTCGACGCAGTTCGGCGGATTTGACGTTGTCGTCGATGAAAGCCGCGCGGAGGCTGTGCTGATCGGGCAGCCCCGGCGCGTGAACAACGAAGATTTTTTCAATGTATGGACCTCCTACAAACCGGTCAACGCTCCGGCTCCTCTCGAAAATTTTGCAATCATCAGCGATATGCAAGATACAACCATCGAAGAGGATCTGACGCTCGCGGCCGGCGCTGTTCTGAAGCTGAAATGCCTGATTGGCGGCGAGCGCGTACTGAATCTGGAGCTTTCGCGCTTTCTAGAAGTGAAGTCTGTCACTGACGCGCATGGGAACGCGCTCGCTTTTTTTCAGAATGAGGATATTCGCCGGCAAGACATCGCGCGCCGTGGAAATGACGCACTTTATGTCGTGCTGCCGAAACAAGCGACCGCCGGAGCCTCTTATGAACTTCATTTCAAGTACCAAGGAACGGTAATCGAGGATGACGGCAATGGAGTTTATTTTGTCGGCGCGCGCGGCAGTTGGTATCCGCATCTGTCGGGCACGCCGCAGTTCAGTTCGTTCGATTTGAAGTTCCGCTGGCCCAAGAAATTGCGGCTGGTCGCCACCGGCAAAGAGATTTCCCGCGGAGAAGATGGCAATCAACTGACTGGCGAGTGGCGCAGCACGGAACCATTCATTTTTGCCGGGTTCAATCTCGGCGAATACGCCACGGAAACCGTCGCGGGAAAGCCTGAGATTCAGCTCTTTGCCAACCAGCAACTGGAGCAAAGCATTGCGAATCTTCTGCAGCAGAATGCCGGCAGGCCTCCGCTTCCGCTGCCTCGGTTTTTGCGCCCTCTGCCGACCCCTGCTGCCGTGCTGAAGGACTTGGGCAAGAACTTACTCGATTCGGTCCGCTACTACGAGCGATGGAACGGGCCGTTCCCATTTCCGGAACTCGATGTTTCGCAAATTCCGGGGACGTTCGGCCAGGGCTGGCCGGGATTGTTGTATCTCACCACGTTCGTTTTTCTGTCCCCGCAAGCGCAGGCGCAGGCCGGACTGCCGCAGATTTCACAGGAGGAAGTGCAGCGGCTCGTTCCATTTCATGAAGTTGTTCATCAGTGGTGGGGAAACGTAATCGCGCCGGCGAGTTACCGCGACAACTGGATCGTGGAAGGCATGGCCGATTATCAATCGCTGATGTATGACCAGGAGAAGAAGCGTTCCAAGCCAGCGTTGCAAACCTGGCTTTTGCTTTATCGCGATGCGCTGACCGCCAAAGAACCCGGCACAGGCAAAGCCGTGGATGCCGCGGGGCCGCTCGATTTCGGCTATCGTCTGAACTCTTCGAATACGCCGAATGCGTATCGGATCATTACCTACGAGAAAGGCGCTTGGGTCATCCACATGTTGCGCATGATGCTTCGCGAGCCGCGCGCCAAGAATCCGGATGCGCGTTTCGAGAAGTTGCTGAAGAACATGCTGGCGCGCTATCGTGAAAAGACTTTCTCCGCGCGCGATTTCCAGACGGAAGTCGAGCAGCTGATGACGCCTTCCATGGATCTCGAGAACAGCCGTTCGATGGACTGGTTTTTCGATCAATGGGTGCGGCAGACAGGAATCCCTGAGTACAGCGCCGATTTCACTGTGCATGAGCGCAAATCGGGCGTACTTGTTGAAGGCGTCTTACATCAGCGCGGCGTTTCTAACGTTTTTACCGAACGCGTACCGATTTATGGAGTCGAGCCGCAAGGCAAGAAAGTGTTTCTGGGAACTGTGGTCACCACGGGCGCGATGACTTCATTTCGCTTTGCGATGCGTGTACGGCCGGTGAAACTCGCCATTGACCCAGAGCACACAATTTTGTGCCGCACAAAATAAACCGGAGAAAATCTTTCTTGAAATTTGAACTATGCGTGGAAGTGCCCGGCGTGGCGGATCTCTCTGCGATAATCGGGCGCGAGAATCTCGACCGTCTGGCACATTTCGTACAGGCGCGAGCGAATGCGCACGCCTACGCGGTCCGTCAGCGTGTCTTCCGTGGGAGTAGGTCGTGAGTGCGGCTGCCGCGAGGTCGAAGACAGCGCGTCGAGAAAATTCGTCGTCAATATTGTCATGCGGTGCTCGTTGTAGCGCGTGTTGAGGATGTGCCCCACCGTTTCAAGCGCCCACAGCGAGGGCTTCGATGAACCTAGATCATCCAACAACAGGACTTCGGCCTTCAGTACCGGTTCCAGCACGCCCATTTCCGTGGAATTGCTCTCAGGATTGTAGCTGTCCTGAATTTCTTTGAGCAGCTCGCGATAATCATAGAAAAGCGCGCTGTGCCCGCGCAAAGCGATTTCCGCGAGAGCCGCAACTGCCAGATGAGTTTTTCCCACGCCGCATGGCCCCATCAGCATCAGTCCGTGTTCCGTGCCGACGGGAAATCCACGCGCGAAGCCCTGCACAATCAATTTTGCCTGAGCAAGGCTTCGGTTCCAAGCAGAAGCATTTGAACTGTGCGTCTCGCCGTCGTATTGATCCGTGTCGAAGCTTTCGAAATTGCAATGTGTATAACGAAGTGGCAGGCGCGCACGTTCGAGAATCCGCGACTGCCTGTCAATCTCCGTGCATTCGCACGGCACAGCCCAAACGGTCTTGGGTTCGCCAGCCGCAGAACCCGAACGCGCCGCGTTACTCGGTGCAAATGGACGCGCTTGCCGGTTCCCTGGATTCTCGACAACGCGCCAGCCTGTGCCGCTGCACTGCGGACAATCTGCTTTCGCCATGCTGGAAGAATATGCGTTGCGCAAGGCACGCGCAAGCCGTCGCCCTGTGCACGTTTGTGAATTCTGTGGATTGTTTCCCTGACAGAAACACTGCAATGAGATGAATTGCGCATCGTTCCCGTTTGTGGCAGTTCTGTTCATTCGGAACGCCGGGAGTTAGAGAATAGGAGGGCGCAATGACGGGAGCGGCATCGCATTCGCATCGCCACAAAACCGGCTTTCTTCACAATCATTCGCTGACTATTGCCGCAGTGCTGATCCTGCTGGCTTGGATTCTCCTTTACGTGTTTTCGAATCCCTCCACTCATATCGGCTCGTTTTTCGGAAATGCTATTGCCGATTGGACGGGCACGGTGGTGATGATTCTTGCAACGAAATACCTGTATGAGAAGGGCTCCGCCGAGAGCCGGACGTTGCCTAAGAGCATCCTGTCGCCCGCGCTGGAATGGGTACGCGACCACTCGCTGAGTGTGTTTTTGGTGGTCACTGGCGTTGCATGGGTTGCGGCCTATGCTCGAATGGATTCGGAGGGGAAGTGGGGACAAGTTGTCGGCAATATTGTTTCGGAATGGACGCAGATTTTTGGCGTGGTCGTTATGACCAAGAAGCTTATCGAGCGGCATTCCAAAGAGAGCAAGCGCTAGCCGCGCGAAAAGCGATGAATTTGGCGGGATGGCGGGTGTTACAAACACGTCACCACAAATTGCCCCGTTCATGTTATAGTTAAGGCCGCAGTATCAAGAAGGTTCGGATCGCGTCTTTGCCTCTGGCCAGATTTGCCGGCCGCCTCGACTCCATCCGCTTCCTGACCCAACAGGAGCATTGCAGTTAGTTCGGCGCAGTACCCGCCAAGCGGCGCATCATTCACACGAGAACTAAGGAGAGCACCAGAATGAAGAATTTGTTTGTTGGAAACATGAATTTTCAGACCACCGAGGACGAGCTGCGCGATCTGTTCGCTCCCTTCGGGCAGGTCACACGAATTCACGTCGCGAAAGACCGGGAAACGGGACGCGCTCGCGGATTCGCTTTTGTGGAAATGGCGAATGATGACGACGCGGCCAAGGCCATTGCGGCGCTGGACGGAAAAGAAGTCGGCGGGCGCAACTTGAAGGTAAATGAAGCTCGTCCCAAAGAAGGCGGCTCGCGGCCCGGCGGCTCTCGCCCGGGAGGTTCGAATTACGGGCGTGGCAGCGGAAACCGTGGCAGCGGTGGCGGGAATCGCGGCGGCGGGCGAGGCGACCGCTTCTCGCATGAGGATTATCGCGAATCGGCTCGGCAGCCGCGCGAGCCGCGCTGGTAAGTCCGAAATTTACTTCTCGATGTGAATGGCTTTCGGCGGCATGGCGCGCACGATGGCGTTCCGCAATCCGCGGCGCTCTTCCACGCTGAAGCCGCGAGACAATTCCCCGCGCACGAATCCGATAAACGCTTCCATCTGCTGCTGCATTTCTGACATTTTGTCGCGCATGTTGAGAATGATTTCGATCCCCGCCAGATTGACGCCCAGTTCGCGCGTTAGCGTCAGAATCACTTCCAGCCGCTCCAAATCCTGATCCGTGTACAGCCGCGTATTTCCTTGCGAGCGCGAAGGCTTCAGTAATCCGACGCGCTCATAGAGGCGCAGCGTCTGCGGATGCAGCTTGTACAGTTCCGCAACCGCGCTAATCATGTACCCGGCGCGAGCTTTTTTTCTCGGACGAGCCATCGCGAATTCCTCTACAGAGCCGCGCGGGAGAAGATTTCCTTGCGCGGATCCTCTTGGTCGTGCTTCGCAAGATCGCGGAGCAGTTGCCGCACACGCTCATCCTCAGGACGCGGCACCACTACGCGCACTTCGACAAGCTGGTCGCCTCGTTTTCCGGATCGGCGCACCGACGGCGCGCCTTTTTCGCGCAGTCGAAGGACCTTGCCGCTGTTCGTCCCCGGCGGAATGCGCACCTGCGCGCGGCCGTCAATCGTGGGGACTTCCACTTTTGATCCCAAAGACGCCTCTGAAACCGTAACCGGCACAACTGTGTAAAGATCGTCTCCGCGGCGCTCGAAAAACGGATGCGGTTCCACGCGCGTGACGATGTAGAGATCGCCCGGCGGGCCTCCGCGCGTGCCTGCATTTCCGCGTCCCGGGACGCGAAATCGCGAGCCCGTCTGCGCGCCGGGCGGAATGCGAAAATCAATCGTGTCCGCGCGGCGTACTCGACCCTCGCCGCCGCACGTTCGGCAAACGGTCCGCAGACGCCCAGTGCCGCCGCAGCGCGAGCAGGCGATCTGGAAGCGCATCCGTCCGCTAACTTGCGTCACTTGTCCTGAACCGCCGCATGTCGGACAAACTTGCTGGCCCGCGCCCTTCGCCGCGCCCGTTCCGTGACATTCGTTGCAAGCCTCCAGCCGGGTAATGGTGATTTTCTTCACCGCGCCGCGCATGGCTTCGCTGAACGGAATGTCAATCTGATATTCCAGATCGCTGCCCGGCTCTTCCTCGTACGCTTGCGCGGCATTTGCGCCGCGAAATATCTGGCTGAACAAATCCTTGAAGCTCGTTCCGCCCGCGCCGCCAAAATCGAAGCCGCCAAAATCGAATTGCACATCTTGCGGAGCAGCGCCTGCGCCTGGCCCGCCCGCACCGGCATAGGCGCCCTGAAAATTCGGGCCCGCAAAACCGAACTGGTCGTACATCTGCCGTTTCTTCGGGTCAGAAAGGTTTTCGTAGGCTTCCTGAATCTGCTTGAATTTTTCTTCTGCCGATTTATCGCCGGGATTCAGGTCTGGATGATACTTTCGCGCGGCTTTGCGGTAGGCTTGTCGGATTTCCTTGAGCGTGGCTTTGCGGTCCACGCCCAGCAGTTCGTAATAATCCTGTTTGGTTGCCGTCGCCATCGTTCATCTTCCGTACGCGCCTGCAAGGGCCAAAGCCTCACTGAAAACGACTGATGTACTCCAATACACGTTGCGGTTCTAGATCTTGGCCCAACGCGCGTTCCATTCGCTCAATTCTTGCGACTCTTTCGCCAGTTCTTCCTGCTTGCGGCGCTGCTCTTCATTGCGTCCGCTCATGGCCGCTTCTTTCTGGTTCGCATGTTCCACCCAGCCATCAATCGAGCGAATGCGCTGCTCGACGCTTGCTGGTTCGGATCGAAAACGCATTAGCGTGCCGGAGATTTCCACGGCACGAGGAGCGAAATCCTTTCCATCGTGCCGCGCCTCGTAAAACAACCGCCGCCAGTCCGCAGACGGGGCGCCGTTCAGCAGCACCTGCACCAGAAAATAATTTTCGCGAACTTTCTGCACCGCTTGCGGCGGCCCGGATCGCTTGATTCCCGTTATGACCGTCAAAATGCTCTCCCATCAATAATCAGCGAAAGCGGGAATTCACTCCCGCCCTCGCTCCTGATTTCTGATGCTACTCAGTTCGGCTTCTTGGACTCATCCACGTCAACGTACTCAGCATCAACCACGTCGCCTGGGTTGGTCTTTGCTCCGTCGGTAGAAGAACCCTGCGGCCCAGCTTGTCCCGGCCCGCCCGCTCCGCCAGCCCCCGCTGCGCCCGAAGCCGCTTGCGCCTTGTACATCGCCTCAGCGAGTTTGTGCGAAGCCTTGGTCAGTTCCTCCGCCGCCGTATTCAGCCGGTCCGCACCGCCGTCTGCAAGCGCCCGCTTAGCAGATTCGATGGCTTCTTCAGCGGCTTTCACATCGGCGTCTGCGAGCTTGTCGCGGTTTTCGCGAATCAACTTCTCCGTCTGATAGACCAGATTGTCGCAGCGGTTGCGCGCTTCGGCTTCGGCGATTTTCGCCTTGTCCTCCTCGGAATGCGATTCCGCCTCCTTGCGCATCTTCTCGGCCTCTTCCTTGCTCAAGCCGGTGGAAGCCGTGATGGTGATCTTCTGCTCTTTGTTCGTGGCCATGTCCTTCGCCGACACGTTCAAAATTCCGTTCGCGTCAATATCGAAAGTGACCTCGACCTGCGGCACCCCGCGCGGGGCCGGCGGAATCCCCATTAGGTGGAATTTTCCGAGCGTCCTGTTCCCACTGGCCACGGGCCGCTCGCCCTGCAGCACGTGAATCTCGACCGAAGTCTGATTGTCCGCCGCTGTCGAGAACATCTCCGTTTTCCGCGTCGGAATTGTCGTGTTGCGCGGAATCAGGACAGTCATCACTCCGCCCATAGTCTCAACGCCTAGCGAAAGCGGCGTCACGTCCAGCAGCAGAATGTCCTTCACCTCGCCGCCGAGCACTCCGCCCTGAATCGCCGCGCCAACCGCAACAACTTCGTCCGGATTGACGCCCTTGTGCGGCTCTTTGCCGTTGAACAGGTTCTTGACGATGTCCACGACTCGCGGAATGCGCGTCGAACCGCCCACCAGCACCACTTCGTCAATTTTGTCTGGCGTGATTCCCGCGTCCGAGAGCGCCTGCTTTACCGGGCCCACGGTCCGCTGCAGCAAATCTTCCATCAATTGCTCCAGCTTGGAGCGCGTGAGCTTCATCTGCATGTGCTTCGGGCCGGATTCGTTCGCGGTGATGAATGGCAGGTTGATCTCCGTTTCCATCAGTTGCGAAAGCTCGATCTTGGCCTTCTCCGCCGCCTCTTTGAGACGCTGAATGGCCATGCGATCCTTGCTCAGATCGATCCCCTGTTCTTTCTTGAATTCCGTGATCATCCAATCCACGATGCGCTGGTCAATGTCGTCTCCGCCGAGATGCGTATCGCCGTTTGTGGACTTCACCTCGACCACGCCCTCGCCGACTTCGAGAATCGAAATATCGAACGTGCCCCCACCCAAATCGTACACGGCGATGGTTTCGTCCTTCTTCTTGTCCAGTCCATACGCCAGCGCCGCCGCGGTCGGCTCATTAATGATTCGCAGGACTTCCATCCCTGCGATCTCGCCGGCTTGTTTGGTCGCTTGCCGCTGCGCGTCATTGAAGTATGCTGGGACGGTGATAACGGCTTTCGTGACCTTCTCCCCGAGAAAATCCTCTGCGGCGGTCTTAAGCTTTTGCAGAATCATTGCAGAAATTTCGGGCGGGCTATAGCTCTTGCCGGAAATTTCCACGCGCGCGTCGTCATGCGGCCCGCGCACCACTTTGTACGGCAGGCGCTTCATCTCCTCGCCCACTTCGTCATAGCGCCGCCCCATGAACCTCTTAATCGAATACACCGTGTTTTCAGGGTTGGTAATGGCTTGCCGTTTGGCCACCTGGCCAACGAGACGCTCGCCGGACTTGGTGATGCCCACCACCGAAGGCGTCGTGCGCGCTCCTTCCTGATTGGGGATCACCACCGGCTCGCCGCCCTGCATGACGGCGACCACCGAGTTTGTCGTACCCAGGTCAATACCGATAATCTTACTCATTGCCAAAGCCTCCCGTTGCTCGCGAGCGTCATCTATTTCAGTCGATCGCCGCTATGTCGTTATCGGAGAGCATTCTACACATTGAGCATACCGTTGTCAAGTTTATTGATTGTTCCTCCATATCCTGCGCTTTCAATTCTTTAGCGGCCCTTTCCGCCTGCCCAAGCCCCGAGTTACGGCGTCCTTTCGCGCAATTGCTCCTCCGTCTGTAGCAACAGGTCGCTATCAACCCCCCGCCCGCTCTGTGCATCCTACCCTCGTGCGCGGCGTGCGTTTTTCGCGACACTTTTCACGATTTTGCGCGCCCGCCGCTCCAATTCGCGTAAAATAATTCCGTTTTCCCGGACTTTAAGAGCTAGGAGGATTCCTTTGTCAGCAAGTACGCGTCGGCTCATACCGCTGTTCATCGTCGCTCTCTTGGGGATTTCCGGAGCTCTCTTTGGCCCTCCGAGCTCACACGCCCAAGCCGCGCCCACGCCCGCTGAAGAGGCGCACTGGCAGGCGGAAAAATCTCTCGGCTCGCCGTCAGCGCCCATTAAACTGATTGTCTATGACGATTATGAGTGTCCGGCCTGCGGACAGTTCTATGAGCAGACGCTGCGTCAACTCATTGACAGCTACGTCGCTGATGGGAAAGTTTACCTGGTCCACCGCGATTTTCCGCTGCCCATCCACCAATTTTCGCGTCAGGCCGCGCGTTGGGTGAACGCCGCATCGCGCATCGGCAAATTCGAGGCGGTCGAGCGCGCATTCTTTGATAACCAAATGGCCTGGTCGGAATACGGTTCAGCCAATCCGAAAGGTCAACTTAAGCCGCTGGTACAATCGGCCCTTACGCCCGCAGAATTCAAGCGCGTCGAAAAGATCATGCAGGGCTGCGAATCGGATGATCATGCCGAATTGAAGGGTTGTGCCGTGGATGCCGAAATTCAGACGAATATCGCTGCGGGTGAACTCCTCCCCATTAGACAGACGCCCACTTTCGTGGTTTCTTACAAGGGCCAGTCGTATCCTCCCGCAGCAGGTTTTGTTTCCTGGACTTTACTGAAGCAGTTTTTCGATCAGCTTCTCAGTCAGAAATAACCGCATGAACGCAAACTCTCGCTGGGCGGCCGGTCGCGTCTTTTTACTGTTGGCGCGGCTCGCGCTCGCCGTCACTTTTATTCTCGCCGCTTACGGAAAGCTGCGCCCGCAAACAGCAATTCCGTACACCCTGAGCTCGCTCAAAATCACTCCCGCATCGCTGGGAATTTCCATGACCTTCTTCAGCATGCAGGTGGATTCGTATCAAATTTTGCCGGCGTGGGCCGTGGCGCCTTTTGCACACACGCTGCCGTGGCTTGAACTGGCTGTGGGCATTTTATTGCTGACCGGATTCGCCCTGCGATACGTGGCCATTGTCGCAACGCTGCTACTGGCCGTGTTCTATGCCGCCGTGATTCGTTCTTATGCGCTGCATCTGGCAATCAATTGCGGGTGCTTTGGACCCAACGAAAAATTGACCGCGTGGACTCTCGTTCGAGACGGCCTTTTCTTTGCCCTCGGAGTCACACTCGCCATCGGAACATTTTTAATGCATCGCAGAAACTCAGCCGCGTCCCCTCCCGCTTTTTCGCAGACCGAATCGCCCGCCCAATAGTTCCTCTGTTCACTTTGGCGCTTGCGTCGTATCATCTGGGCCTCATTTTTCGTTTCTTGAAGGAGGCGCGATGCGCTGCCTGAGGAAATTCCTGCCGTTACTCGTTCTGCTGCTGGGGCCGGCATTTGCCATCCAATCTGAAGCGCAAACGCCCGCGCCTTTCACATTGCATGATCTCGGCCACGGCGTGTGGGCCGCGATTGATAATCC
>DASUAV010000126.1:0-6703 GCA_035763605.1 Candidatus Acidiferrales bacterium | reverse complement strand
GCGAATGTGCGCGCGCACGCGCAAATGCATCAGGGATTTCTGCGCCAGCAGCAAGCGCAAACCCAAACGCAGCAACCGCCGCGAACAACACCGAATTCGTAGAGCTAACCGCGGTTTCGTCTGCTTTACCACAACAGTTTTTGCCAATTACGGAGTTCCGATGCCCTATATCAACGGTCGTTACTACATGAATCCGTTCTATGGCGCGATGCTTGAACGCGGCCTCGCTACCAATCCTGAAGCCGACATGGACGATGATCTCTTTGGAAATGATAATCGTGATCATCTTCGAATGCACGACGATGTCTACCATCCCGGCGTATCCGGTGGCGTGCCTGAGTTCAGCGACGAGGTTTTCAGGTATGGGGATTCCGCGCAGTCAGGCGAGCCGCGAATTGAGCTGCTGGCCGCCCGTAACGCTCAAACAGCGAAGCAAGGCCACACCCCGCAGCCGCAGCAGCCTCCGGCGCATCACGCGTCGCATAAGCCCGCTCACCGTTCACAGCAAGCGCATTCGCATCAGGCACATACTCATGTCACAGTGTACCCACACGAAAAGAAAATCGGCGGCTCAGCAAGCTGGAGGAACAACAACCCAGCTAATATCATGTACAGTCCTAATCCACATTCAATTGCGCGGCTATATGGAGCAACCGGCAAGGATGGAGGCGGTCGTGCGATTTTTCCGACGATGGACGCGGGTAAAAAAGCACAAGACGCAATATGGCATGGCCATACATATCAAGGGCTCACGATCGAGGGAGCAGCGAAGAGGTGGACGGGTTGCGGAGATCCAAAAACACCAGGCTGTGAGAATCCCGCCGTCCTAAAGAACTATGTTCATATGCTTTCGACCGCTGCCGGAGCGCCGCCGAATACTCCCATATCGCGACTGAGTCGCGCTCAATTGGACCGTCTTAAAGCAGCGCGAGTACATCAGGAGGGTTTTCGGCCCGGAATTACTGAACCAACAGTTCCCAATCCGTGATATTAATTATGCATGTCCGCTGGACGCCTTTTTAGACATTGCCTGCTGCTGTTGTCTTTTGGCATCTTCTTTCCTGGCTGCTTGCAGGCTCAAGACTTCTATGAATCGCACGACCGGATCGTTAAGCAGAGCGTTTATCTGTTCGGCTACTCTGAGCCAGTACGCATTCGGGTGACGACAGGATTTGGCAGCGTGGAGAGTTCGCAGCCGTTTGTTCCTGCCGTGATCTGCGCAGATTCCATTAACCCAGGCGGCACTCTCGACTGCTTCGCTGCCAAGACCAAGAGAGATGTGTACTTCGATGATCCCCACGTCAATTTTGTGGATATCACCGATTCGCATCAAGCGGTACTGTTTTCGGCGAATTTGAATTACAGCGGAAGCGGAGCGACCTGGCTGTGGTCTTTGCTTGTGCTCGACAGCCATGGAATGTGGGATAACATGTTTCCGGAGATCACGTCGTCCAATCAGAGCGAACATCTGTTCTGGCGTTCGGCGACATCATCACCGTATGGGTATGGCATATTTACGGTGGCAGATTTCATTTGGGCGGAAGGCGAAACGCACTTCGCTACGCACCGCTATGAGATTAGGAGCTATGAATACTGCCCCAGTACAAGCAAGTACGTTTTGGCCGATCAATTCACGACTAGGGGCAAATTCCCGGGCCTCGATGATGTTGAAAGTGTGAATGTGATTCGACCCGAACTCCCGGAAATCAAACAGCACTTGCGCAAAAAATCTCCGGCAACTTGCTCGTCCGTTGGCGTTGGTCACTAAGGCGTTCTTTAGATATTGCGTTCGAGGGCGGGGACGGAGCTGGCGGTGTAGGACGGCTGGTCGAGTTTGGCGGGAGGCGGAGCGACGAGGCGGACGACTTGCAACAGGCGCTTCGGCTCGAATGGCTTGGCCATGCAGACGACGGCGCCGAAATTGCGGCTGGCTTCGTAGTCGGAAGGCTTGGCGTTGCGCGTGACCAGCACGACGGGAACGCGCGCGAGGCGTTCGTTATTTTTGATGATGAGGCAGAGGTCGTAGCCGGAGGTGTCCACAGCTTCCACTTCGGCAATGAAACAGGCGGGCACGGTGGTGCGCAGAATGTCGAGGGCTTGCGCGCCGGTGCGCACGGTGAAAACGTCGTAGCCTTCCGGCGTGAGCAGCGATTTGATTTGCTCTTGCGCGCGAACGTCGTCTTCGACGGCGAGCACGACGGGACGCATTGCAGATTTGTGCGCGGCGGCGCCCTTCGCGGAAGTGGAAGCTCCATGCGTAGCGGATTTTTCTTTTGAGCCGGGGCCGGTCTGCGCGGTGGCGGCCGCGGCGGTGATTTGCGTGCGGACGAATTGCACGGCGATGCCCATTTGGCCGTCCGCGAGTTCCGTAGCGCGGACCACTTCTGCCGCTTGCTCTGCGTTCAGCGCGTTGGGCGCGTTGGAGAAGGGAAACGTCACGCCGAGGGACATTCCTTTCCAGAAATCGCGGCGCGTACTTGAAAACAGAATTCCGTCGCGCGAAACGTCTATGGTCGTAGCAATTTCGGTGAATCGTTCAGCTTTGGGATCGGTTGAGCGCACGCGCAACTGCGCGGAGACTTTTACGCGACGGCGACGGCGACGCTCCGCGCCATGCGGAGCTTTCACGTTTTCGGCCAGGCTTACCGGATTTTCATCGTGCGGCATCATTGCGGGACCTCTTCACGGCGGGCCAGAAATGCGGAGCGTTTGCTGCGCAGTTGCTCAGCTCACTTGAGCCAACCTAGTTCGCCTGCGCTTAGCTGCGGCCCCCGGAATAAGGCTATCTTCGTCGAGCCTACCACTACGGCCTATAGTACGAAAGTATATTTGTGCTGATTTTGTAAATGCACCCTGCGAAACACGTAGTAGTTAATCGGCGATGTCAGCCGCAAAGGGCGGATGAAAAAAATCGGCCCCTACAAAGACGGAGAACGATCAGCGATCCAGTTCAACCGTGATGCACCCGCGCAATGCAAGGGCCGATGAAAAAAATCGGCCCCTACGACGACGGAGAGCGATCAGCGATCCAGTTCAGCCGTGATGCACCCGCGCCATGCGAGGGGCGATGAAAAACAATCGGCCCTACAAAGACGGGAGAGCGGTCTGGACACAACGTCCGGTGCTGCATTTCAAGTTTGAAATACGACTTCATCGTCAGTGAGGAGAAATTATGTCCACAAATTCCACGAAATTGCCTGCGAGCGGCGCACACCCGCGCACGAGCACACCCCGACGCAGCTTGCGCGCGAAAGGGCCGAGCGAAGACGAGATATTGGGGTTAGTGACCTCCATTGCGCGACCGATGGGCGATGGAAGCGATCCCGATGCACAGTTTCTTGCGGACGGCGCGAAGAGCGATGTCGCGGCGACGTCAGCAGGTGCGGGTGCGGATGCTGCCGCGACGAAGGGCGCTTCTGCGCAGAATGAAAATGCCAAGGCGCCAGCGGCGGCGGATTCTGGCGAACTCGCGCAAGCGATCGAAGCGCATCCGGAATTGCGAGATGCAGTTGAAGCCGCGCAGCAGTTCCGCGCCGTTTTCCCGACGCCTGCGGCTGCGCAGGATGCGAAAGCTCAACTCGACGAGCTCGATGGGATGTTTTTCTCCGGCACGCCTGCTGATCACGCGGCGCTCGCTGCACGCATTCACGAATTGTCGCCGGAAGCGTTTCGAGGACTGGCAAGCGCGATGAAGGCGCACGCAGCAAAAATGGCGGGACGGAATCCGGAGGCAAATGCGCCGGGTGGGGCGGCAGATACGAATGTGGAAAACGGAAACTCAGGCGCTTCCAGTATAGAGCGCGCGGATGAGATAAACACGCCCGCACAACCGCACGCGAATGTCCGCGAACCTGGGACGTTGACGGATGCTTTTCGGACGACCGCGACAGATCAAACGCAGGCTCCAATTTCAGTCTCGGCGCAAACTTCTGATTCGCGGCGCACGGCGCAGCTTGCGTTTTACCATTCGACGAATGCGGCTGTCGTGCAGAAAATCGTTGGGGCGATTGAATCGCAGGTGAATCAACTGTTGCCGGAGAGCATTTCGCCGGGCGCAAAGACGCGCATCGTTGGCGAGATTTACCGCGATTTGGATTCGACGCTGCGCGGGAATTCGCAACTTGGCAAGCAGCTTCGCGATGCGTTTGCGGCGGCTGCGAAGGACGGGGCGAATCCGGGCGGCGATGCACGCGTACATCAGCAGGCCATTGTTGCGCTGATGACAGGACGCGCGCGGCAGGCGCTGCCCGCTATTGCGAAGCGGGTGATAAATGAATGGACGCACAGCGTGGTCGCGGGGAATCGCGAGAGGCTGGCGCGGCACGAATCGGCTGCGAAACGCGTGGACATTGCCGGGGGTGGCGCGTCCGATGGCGTGAATCGCAAGCCCATGTCGCCGCGCGATGTGGACTACAAGCGCCTCTCCGACTCGGACATTTTGAATTTGTAGAAGAGCGTTCTGGCTAAAATTGAAGTTCCATCTGGTACTCGATTCCGTCATGTCCGCATTGCAGGATAGGGAATCGCATGTTGCTCATCCAGTGCTTCAATTCGTTATTATCGAGCGGCCGTGACGAACGAATGACGGTACCGGTGCGCACGTGACCGTTCGATCCGATCACAACGTACAGGGCTGGATGATACGCAACAAGGGCCCGTTCAGCGTTCATCATGGGGCTCAGGTCTAAAGCGAGAGAAAACGGCTCTTTCTGGAGGTCTGGCCCTGCCGTTTTCGGCTGAGCGCACCACGTTTCTTTCATCGCGTCTGGCGGCAAATTGAAGGTGTCTTCGGGAGCTTCCTTGATTGGCCCAAACTGTTGGACGTCAATCTGGAGCACATGATCATCGCCTCCGCGAAACACAATATTTCGTGGGAAGCGCTTCGTGCCGAGAGCCGCAAAATTATTGAATTCGTACCGCTCGCGCAACGTATCGGGAGTTGGCGCATGATGCTCCATGCTTGCGACGTCCCCGTCGTCGCTGATACACCGCTCGAAGAGTGATTTGTCCGCAAACGTCACGCAGGTTAGCAACTCATCGCGGAGCTGCGCCTTATCGACGCTCTTGATCTTTTCTTTCTGCGGCAGTCCAGCATTTAACACACGCTGAAATGTACGCTCCAGCTCGTAGATCATGAGCGGCATTTCATTGTTCGTACGCGCCAGGTAGCGGTAGCCGTCGCGCACGATTTCCGTGTAGAAGTAATTGGGCGCGCTGAGGGCTTCGCGATAATGATTTGGCGCAAGCCAAATAATCTGAGCCTGACCGTCGGCTGATTGCGGCCCGACCTGATAGTGAATTTTAGCGTTGAGCGCGAAAGGAGGGCTGCCCTGCTCTTCGATGTTGCTCAGTCCACGGGATTTTTCCAGCAGGGCTTCGGCTGCGGCTTTCTCTGCTTTCTTATCTTGCTTCTTGTTGTCCTTTGCTGATGCGGCGGGCGCAAGCGCAAGTGCAGCGAAGGCAAAGGCGCAAAGCAGGGGAGAAAACGAGCGCAGCTCGTTTAGGCGCGCCATATTTTCCGCGTAAGTTAGCACCGCTACGCGCCTGAGGCAATAGCAAGGCGCTCAGCGTAGTTCTTTCCCACGGGCTGATACAGCGTTAGCGTGAGGAGTCCGAGGCCTGCCGCCAGAAAAGAACGGGCGGCATAAAGCCGCCCCTACTTACCTTCGGGTGTGGGCGGTGCGGCCGTTACCGTTGGTGCGCGCGGTGTGGGTCATGCGCGAACGCGCGCCGGGCTTCATCGCGGGCTCTTCGGAGACCGTTGGCGGCGCTAACATACGCACGACATGCAACAGGCGCTCTTGTTTGTACGGCTTAGCCATGCAGACAATGGCGCCGAGTGCGTGCGCCGTCGAATAATCGTTGGGCTGGCCGCGGCGCGTGGTCATCACGACCGGCACATGCTGCAAGCGTTCGTTAGATTTCACGATCAGGCAGAGATCGTAGCCGGACATGTCTTCAATTTCAATTTCGGTGAGCAGGAGATTGGGCGTGCGCTGGCGCAAAAATTCGACGGCCTCGGCGCCAGTTTCGACGGCTTCGACGACGTATTTTTGGTCCTGCAAAACGTGGCGCATGGTGTCGCGCGAACGCGAATCGCTCTCGACGATGAGAACGAGCGGCATGGGCTTTTCGAGGTCGCGGGCCACTTCGCCGGCGTTGCGCAAATTCTTGGTTGCAGCGGCGGCGCGGTCAGCCTCGGCGTTCAGGTCGGGGCGTTTGCCTTCGTAAAAACGAATGCCGATGCCGAAACGGCCTTCTGGCATTTCGAATACGCGCGCGACGACCGCGGTGCGCTCGTGCTGGACGCCGCCGGCCGTGCCGGAGTAGGGGAACGTTATCGCTAAATCCTGTCCGCGGCGATAGCCCGCAAAGGTACTGGTGAAGAGCAAGCCGTCGCGGGAAGCGTCCACCGTGGTGCAGACTTCCGCCTGCTGCTGCGCGCCAGAGTTCAGGCGCACGCGCACGGGCGCGGAGAGCTTGGTGCGCAAACGGCGACGCCGCTCGGTCACATGTTTTTCCGTGTTTGCCGCTTCCGCGCTAATGGCTTCCGCCGTTTCGTTCTCGGATTTTTCGTTTTCGACTTTTTCGTTCAAACCTGCCAGCACCTCAGTCACGTCGCCCATGTCTTCGCCTCTGTATGTTGGAATCATTGGAACGCCTCCGCCGCAGGCGCGGTGCATTCACGCGTGTCATTGATTAC
>DASUAV010000125.1:0-3183 GCA_035763605.1 Candidatus Acidiferrales bacterium | reverse complement strand
TTAGGAATTGGGAAGTTGCTGATTGTACGTGAGTTGCTCGATTTTCTAATTTTCGCGCGCGAATCGTCTGTCTCCTTAGCGCTGCCACCCGGCTGTTTGCGACAGGGTGACCGGCGTCAGACAATTTCCGGTGCGGAAGGTGCGCGACGAGCGAGCGAAGGAGGTCTCGAAATGTGGCGATTAGAAATTGACCGATCCTTTGTTTTCTGTGACTTAGCGGGAATTCTAATAATTTACTGTTGCGATTAGAAAGAGAGCCGCGCGGGGAGGTATCGTTGGATGTAGAAGCCTTCTGGGCCGGATTGTGCGAACTGCTGGAAACTTCAGCTTTCAAGCTCGGTGACCTGTACTGATTTTGGGGTAACGTCGGCTGACCATAGCAGCTTGCGGCGTGAGTTGCAACGGAAAACCGGCGCTTACAGGAAGCCGCCGCAAATGGCTTTCACTCGTGACGCAAGGCAACCATGGGATCGACGCGCATCGCGCGGCGGGCGGGAATGTAGCAGGCGGCGAGGGCGACGAACGTCAGCAGAATTGCGACGGCGATGATGGTGAGCGGGTCGTTCGCGTGGACGCCGTAGAGCATCGCGGACATGAAACGCGTCACGCCGAGCGCTGCGCCGATGCCGATGGCTACGCCGATCAGCGCGAGGATGATTCCCTGCCCTATTATGAGCCGGAGCAAATCGCGGCGTTGCGCACCCAAGGCCATGCGGATGCCGATTTCGCGGGTGCGGCGAGCGACTTCATAGGCGAGCAGCCCGTAAAGACCGATGCAGGCGAGCACCAGCGCGAGAACGGCAAAAAAGCTGGAGAGGCGCGACATGAGGCGCTCTAGGTAAATGGTTTGATCTATCTGTTCCGTCTGTGTGCGGACATGAGTGAGCGGCAAATTATCACCGGCATTCGAAACAATCTGGCGCACTGTTTTCACAAGCGCCGTTGGATTGCCAGCTGTCCGCAATTCGAAGTAGGCGCTGTTACTGAGGAGCGGCAGGTAGACCGTGGGAATGATCGGCTGGCGAACAGTCTTATACTTTGTGTTCGCAGTGACTCCAATGATGCTGTAGCCCGGACTGGGATGCTGGAACTCGGCATCGCTGGTCTGCTCATCTCCCATGTGCTTGCCGACAGGGTTCTGATTCGGAAAGAATTTCTGCGCAAACATCTCGTTAACCAGGACAGGAATAGGAGCGGAGTGCGAGTAAAGCTTCACAATTGACTCGGGAGCGCCAACCGACGACGCCCCTGAATGGGAAACAGATCCCACAACCGGCGCCGCCGGCGCACTTGCTGCAATTCGCGCCGCCCTAGTTGCAGCTGCGGCGACAAAGTCAGCGGGCGTGAACGTGCGTCCCTGAAGAACAGGAATTCGCATAGTCGAGAAGAAATTCAGACTAACAGTGAGGGTTGCCGGATTGACGATGGATTTTGGCGGCGTTCCATCCAGGTGAAAGTCGTTTCCGGACCAGCCTCCGTCTACGAGAGCATCTTCGGAATAACTGACGGAAATTACTCCGGGTAACTCGCCGAGCCGTTGCTGCAGGTTGTTATAGAGCTGCTGTGTTTGCGGGTCGGTGTATCCGGCGATGGTGGGATCAATCTCAAAGAGCAAAATGTTTCGAGGATCAAATCCGGGATTCAGACTATGAAGATTGCGAACCGTGCGAAGGAAAAGTCCGGCGCCGACCAATACCACAACCGAGAGCGCGACCTGAACCGTGACCAGAGCATCGCCTAGCCGGAAGAAGCGCCTCGTACGGACAGCAGTGGCTGGGACTAATGAAGCGCTCTCTTTGAGCGCAGGCGTCAGGTCAACACGCGTACTGCGCAGCGCTGGAGCGATACCAAAAAGAATTCCGGTCGCGAGCACCACGGCGAGTGTGAAGGACAGGACGCGCCAGTCAGGAGCAATCACGAAGGGAAAGTCCGAGTAGCCGGTTGCAAATAGCGCGATGATCGCGCGAACACCCCAAAAAGCGACGAAAACTCCGAGCGCGCCGCCGATGAGCGAGAGCGAAACGCTCTCAGTTAAAAGCTGGCGAATGAGACGTGGGCGGCCAGCTCCGAGCGCCAAGCGAACCGATATTTCTTTTTGACGCGTGGCCGAACGTGACAACGTCAAACCTGCGACGTTGGCACAGGCAATCAGGAGAATGAAGCCCACCGCAAACTCGAGTAGAAAGAGCATCGGCGCGATTTCACCAGTCTCGCCGTTGAGGCCCTCTCGCGCAGGAGCAAGGGTAATTGTCGGCGCATCGGCTTCTGTGGAAAGCGGTTTCGAGCCATGCAGCAATTCATTGCGGAAGATCGTGGTTGCCTCGGCCTGCGCCTGACCGGCAGCGATGCCAGACTTCAACCTTCCAACGATGACAACCCACCAACTGGTTGCGTCAGAAAGGCGATCAACATCACCCCACCACTGCGATTTGACGCGGTCGCAGAGGGCCAGCGGCATGAAGAAATCCTGGGTCTTGCCAGGGGTGAGGCTGGTGAACTGCGGATCCGCAACGCCAATGATTGTGGCGGGGGTGCTGTTCAAACGTACCGTGCGGCCGATTACGGAGGGATCACCGCCGAAAGCGCGCTGCCAAAAGGCGTAGCTCAAGACGATTGCGGGCGAAGCGAAGGGAAAATCGTCGGAAGGGCCGAGCGGGCGGCCAAGAACAGTGCCTATACCGAGAGTTGAAAAGAAATCGCCGGAAACCCACGTGCCCTCTGCCATCATTGCCGGGCCATTACCGCTGAAATCGATGCCCAGCGGACCGGCCGACGCAGCCATTCCCGAAAAATCGACGGTACGAGCGCGGATAGCGTCGAAAAATGGCACAGAAAACGAGCAGTCTCTTTTTCCGCCCCGCCGATACTCGCTGTCGCAGTCGCCGTAGTCGCTGTGGCCTGTATATTTCGGCTTGTGACGTGCCGACCAGCTCAAAACGACCAACTGCTGCGGATCTTTGACCGGGAGTGGACGAAAGAGAACGGCGTCAAGCACGCTGAAAATCGCGGTGTTGGCGCCGATGCCGAGGGCGAGGGTCAGGACGGCGACGGTGGTGAAGCCCGGGGATTTGCGCAACATGCGGAAGGCGTAGCGAATGTCTTGAAGAAGCGTTTCGAGAAAGTGCGCGCCGAGCGATTCGCGGATTTCCTCTTTGTATTTTTGGTAGCTGCCGAATTCGAGGC
>DASUAV010000124.1:0-4549 GCA_035763605.1 Candidatus Acidiferrales bacterium | reverse complement strand
GCTGCTCCTGCTGATTTATTTTCGGGGACGCGCCATGGGCGGGTTTCTTGCGGTGCGCTGGAAATTGCGCGCGCATCGCGATGGCGCGCTGCCGCCGGAGTTGGCGACTTTCGAATACCATCAGATGCTGCGTTTGCTGGCCCGGCGCGGCTGGCGCAAATCTCCCGCGCAGACGCCACTCGAATTTGCCGCTTCGATTCGCGTGCCGGAATTTTCAGGGCCGGTCGCGGAGCTGACTCACCTCTATCAGTCCGCGCGCTTCGGCGCCGCGCCTGCCGACGCCCGCCGCGTGTCGTCACTCCTCGCCGCCCTCAAATCCCTCCGCCGGCGCTGAAGTGGTGAAATGAGTTCCACGCGCCTACGCTTCGTGCATTTCAAACATTTCCGTTGCTGAAGCCTGAGTCGTGTCTGTCACTGTCAGTCGGCAGTGCAATGGTGGGAACTTTCGCTCAGGCCCATCCATGATGAGATTGGCTTCCGCAAAAGTTCGGAGATTCACTCCTGGAATATAAAAGGTCAGCACGCCACGATCCGTCGCGCCTTCGGCTTCGATTTTGATTAGTCCCGTTGTACTAATCCCTGGGCTGCTCACTCCGTGCAAGCAATGCCGTCCTTGCATAATGCTCAGCGCATCTTGGGGAGTTAGCTCGGTAAACCTTCGATTAAGCTCGACAACTTCCACCTGAAAATCATTTACTGTCGAGTTTCTTTGGCCTCGGTTCTCGATCATTAGGCTAAACTCCAAAAACATCCCAATGAAGTCTCCCTTAACGACATTCTGGACCGGCTTCAAAATGTATCGGGAGCTACCCTGAACTGTGATTCGGAGATCTGGAACTCTCGATTGAGATAATTGGTTGTCCTTACGGAGCGCGGAAATCTCGGTTTGCTGGTTTTGGAAGACTCGATAGTTGGCCCAGGCAAAACCCACAGCCGAGGAAATCGCTAGCACGAGCCGTGCTTTGGCCGCCCACGCGTGGAAGAAGAATGTCGACAGCGTGCTCGCGGCTGACAGTATCCACCACAAACTGACAACCGCTTGGGAAAAGAGCGCTCGAAGCCAGGCCCTCATTTGCTAGTATTCTACTTAATCTCCATCACTTCTTTTTCTTTGGCGGCGGACAGGTCTTCGACCTTTTTGGTTTCCGCGTGGGTGAGCTTTTCCAGTTCGTCGAGACCGCGCTTCTTGTCGTCTTCGCTGATTTTCTTTTCCTTTTCGAGTTTCTCAACGTGCTCTTTGATGTCGCGCCGGACGTTGCGCACCGCGGTGCGATGATTCTCCAGAATTTTGTGAATCATCTTCACCAGATCTTTGCGGCGCTCCTCGGTGAGCGCAGGAATCGGCACGCGCAGCACTTTGCCGTCGCTCGTGGGATTGAGGCCGAGGCCGGCGGTGCGAATGGCTTTGTCAATCAACGGAACGACCGTCGGGTCCCACGGCGAAATCATAATCATGCTGGGATCGGGCACGGACATCGTGCCAAGCTGATTGATGGGCATGGGCGTGCCGTGATAATCCACGCGCACGCTGTCGAGCAGCGCGGTGTTGGCGCGTCCGGTGCGCACGCCGGCGAGGTCCTTCCGAAAATCTTCGACTGCTTTTTCCATGCGCGCTTTGGCCTGCGCCAGCGCGTCTTTTGTCGTTACAATCGTGCTCATTCGTTCGCGTCCCTCAGCGGCTGAAGCCGCATTTGTTCTGGACTCCCTACGGCACGGCTGCAACCGTGCCCTGACGAAACCCGCTGCATTACAAGACACGGGCCACGAACCACGGGCCACGCCTTCACGCGGTTACAATCGAGCCGACTTTTTCGCCCATCACCACGCGCTGCAAATTCCCGGCGACGTTCATATTGAAAACGAGAATCGGCATCTTATTGTCCATGCACAGGGAAATCGCCGTGGAGTCCATCACCGACAATCCTTTTTGAATCACGTCGAGATAGCTGATCTTCTCGAACATTTTCGCGGTGGGGACTTTTTCGGGATCCGCGTCATACACGCCATCCACGCGCGTGGCCTTCATGATGACTTCCGCTTTGATTTCCATGGCGCGCAGAGCCGCTGCGGTATCCGTGGAAAAATACGGATTGCCGGTGCCCGCCGCGAAAATCACGACGCGGCCTTTTTCCAAGTGGCGCGTGGCGCGGCGGCGGATGAAGGGCTCCGCAACTTGATGCATTTCGATGGCGCTCATCAAGCGCGTATGGCATCCGGCCTTTTCCAGCGCGTCCTGAAGCGCGAGGGCGTTGATTACCGTGGCGAGCATGCCCATGTAATCGCCGGTGGCGCGGTCAATCGAGAAATTCTTCTGGCGTCCGCCGCGAAAAATATTTCCGCCGCCGACCATGATGGCGGCTTGCACGCCGAGGCGGTTCACTTCTTTCAATTCCTGCGCGATGGTGGCCACGGTTTCCGCGTGAATGCCCGAGCCGAGGGGCCCTTGCAGCGATTCGCCGCTCAGTTTCAGCACAATTCTTCGGTAGACCGGCTCTTTTACGCTCACGCGCGTGACCGCTCCTGTGCTCGGCGTTCCCACTGGTTCATTCCTCTTGAACTCGCGCCCGTTTTGAAGTTGCGCCCGCATTCTAGCAGAGATTTTTCGCCGGAGCACTGGCGAGAAATTCCAAATTGCAGACAGCGCCACACGCGAAGGCCGCTAGCTCATCCACCGCGGGCAGTTCAGCGAAGGGTGTTGCAGCGCATGGTATGCTTTTTCCAATTATGCGCCGGCGCCGCGTATTGATCGAATCCCCTTTGAAATGGCAGATGGTGGAAATGCCGGCAGCTCTGCCGGTGCCGCATCCCGTTGTGCCGGTGATTGCCGAGCGCGGCGGGACGCAGTTGCGCGCGCCGCGCGCCGTAGCGGTGATTGACACGCGCGAGCAGATTCCCTTTTCGTTCAGGCGTTTTGCCCGCTGGTTCGAGCGCGTCGAGGAACGGGCGCTGCCGCTCGGCGACTATTCCATCTCCGGCATGGAAGATTCGTGTATCGTGGAACGCAAAAGCCTCGCGGATTTGATTCATTCCTTCACCGTGGATCGCGACGTTTTCGTTTCGCGGCTGCGGAGAATGAGCCAGGCCGCGCATCCGCTGCTGGTGATTACCGCGCCGCTCAGCCAGGTCAAATCGCGCTATCCCTACAGCGGCGTGGACCCGAATCAAATCACGCAGTCGCTGCTCGCCGTGCTGGTCGGACTGCGCGTTCCTTTTCTCTGCGCGGAAACGCACGCGCTCGGCGCGGAGATGACCGCGTCGTTCCTGTATCAGGTTCATCTTCACCACTGGCTTGACGTGAATGGCTACGGCCGGTGCCTTTCCGATTCAGGATTGTGAAGCGTCGCACAAAGCGAGACCGAGAGTGCCCTCGCATTGCCTTCCAACAAAAATAAAAGTTGATTCTTGACTTTTCGCCTTTAATTCGCCCATACTGGCGTCGCAAACTCGGAGGCGACGCCATGACCACCCTGACCAAGCGGCAAAAGCAAGTGCTCGACTATCTGGTTAAATTTGCCGACAAGCACGGCTACTCGCCGAGCTTTGAGGAAATCGGACGGGCGCTGCGGCTTACTTCTCTCGCCACCGTGCACAAGCATCTCTCGACGCTCGAACGCAAAGGCTTCATCCGCCGCGGGTACAATCAGAGCCGTTCGCTCGAAATTCGGCAACTGCCAAAACCTGTGCGCAAGCAGGTGATCGAGCACCATTCCGTTGGACTTCCGCTCATGGGACGCATCGCTGCGGGCAGTCCCCTCGAAGCCATCGAGAACCGCGAGACAATTTCACTGGCCGATTTTGCGCGCGGCAAGAAAACTTTCGTGTTGCAGGTCAAGGGCGATTCGATGCACGAAGATCATATTCTCGACGGCGATTTCGTAGTCATCGAGCAAACGCAAGTCGCAAATCCGGGCGAAATTGTGGTGGCGCTGGTGGGCGATGAAGAAGCTACGCTGAAGCGTTTCTATCGCGAAGGCGCGGGGAAAGTCCGGCTGCAGCCGGCGAATTCCAAAATGGCACCGATCGTCGTGGCGGCGAACGACGTGAAAATCCAGGGCCGCGTCATCGGCGTCCTGCGCAAATATTAGAGTTTCCTCGGCAGATGTCCGAGACAGACACCTTCCCTTTCAATCTGAAGGACAAAATCGCTCTTGTTACCGGAGCGAGCCGCGGCGTCGGAAAGGGTGTGGCTCGCGTCCTGGCGGAGTGTGGCGCGACCGTCTACGCCACAGGACGCACGATTGAAGAACTGGAATCGAGTGGCGGGAAAATTGTTACAGTCCGCTGCGATCACCGTGACGACACGCAAGTTCGCGGGGTGTTTGGTCGCATCAACGACGAGCAGGGGCGGCTCGACATTCTCGTCAACAATGTCTGGGGCGGCTACGAAAACATGATGGAGAATGGCGAGTTCACGTGGACGCGCCCTTTCTGGCAGCAGCCGCTGTGGCGCTGGGACGCAATGTTTGAGGCCGGCGTGCGCGCGCATTACGTGGCCAGTTGTTTGGCTGCGCCGATGATGATTGCCCGGCGAAGCGGCCTTATCGTGAAC
>DASUAV010000123.1:0-5526 GCA_035763605.1 Candidatus Acidiferrales bacterium | reverse complement strand
GAACGGAATGAATTCCATGCACAGGAGCATACTCGAACACTGCGCCGTTTTTCAAATTCGCAGCCAAGAAGCGAGAGAAGGGTGGTCAGCCGGCTTTTCCTCCGAGCAGCCCGGCTCTGCGCAACGCGCGGCGCACTTTTTTCGGCGAAACGGAGAGCCGTTCGGCTACGCGCGAAATTTTGCAACCTTCTTGCCGCCAAACGCGAGGAATCAGAATTCCGGCGAAATCTTCGCTGATCTGCTGAAAGCTTTTTTCTCCGGTGACGCCTTTGGACCACTGCCGCAAGAGCAAATCCACATTGCCGGAACGAACCAGCCTTCGCTTGATCATTTGCAGATCGCGCCAGACGTAGTCCTGGGTTTGCGCGGAGAGTAACACCGCGGCCTTTTCGCAAATTTTGTGAGCTGTTTCTGTATCGTTGAAGAACTCGTTGGATAACGCGTTTGCGAGGGCCAGGTATGCCTTGGCCAGGAGGCGCCGACTCTGCGTGGCCTTCGCGAATTCCACCGCTTCGCGCGCGTAATCGCCAGCCGCTTGCGCGGGATGACCGGAATCCGCGCCGCCGTCGAGGCCTTCATCGAACCTCGCCGATTCCACTGCGGCCTGCAAAATTCGGGCGCGCGCCTGCTGCATCCGGTCCTGCTTGTCTTGTCCAGCGCGGTAGGCGGCTTCGCCTTCGGAGGAAGCGCCATCCAGTTCTCCTCGATCGAGGAACAGGTATCCGCAATTGATGTGTACGGCGCCGGCACCGCGATGGTCTCTGGAATGCGCATAAATTTTGCGGGCTTCTGCGAGGTGCGCGGTGGCCTGACGGTGCAGCCGATCAAAGCCGGCTCGGTCGGCGGCTGCGGTGGAAGTTTTTTTCTGACTTTGCCGCAGCGCATTGCCATTTTTTCTCTTGCCTCTTTCCGCTTTGCTGTCAATTTTGGCGCGGAGTTGCAGGGCGATGAGCCTTTTTGCCGAGGCGATGTTCACCAGCGAACGCGCCACGTTGCGATGCCGCGGATCGAGTTCTTCGTATTCGTGAATCGCATTCTCGAAATGCTGCAAAGCCTGCTGATACCTTCCCTGGCGCCGCGCGATCCTTCCCAGCGCCGACTGAATGTTTCCGCGGCTCACGTAATCGTCCGTGTTCGCCAGCGCCTCCTCCGCTTGTTTCAGAATCCGCATGGCGTCGTCATTTTTTTCATCCTGAAATGCGATCCACGCTTCCACCAGCTGCATTACAGCCGCCATTACGGGATATCCGAGTTCAAGCGCCAAATCTTTGCCCTTCACGACGTGCGTTAGCGCATCCTGATACCTTCCTGCACGCCGGAGGCACCTTCCAATGGAGAAATTTGCGATGGCAATCAGCTCTTTATTATCGATCTCTTCTTCCAATGAAAGGGCTGTCTCGAAATGCCTGATAGCGCGCTCGAATTCCTCCTGTGTCATGGCCACAAAACCTTCCGCCATTCGCAAATGGACATAATCGGCCAGCGGCATTTGGGAGCGCATCTCTTTGGGAAAGCGTTTCAGCAGTCGCTGAATCAGTTGCGGCGAATCGAAGCCTATGTCCGCCCATTGCGCCAGACTACTGAGAAGAGCCGCGCCATTCTTCTCGGCAGGCGCGACCTCTTCGATGCAGCCGCGATTTGCCGAAATTGTGGCGAAGCCATCTTGAATGCGACGAAAAACCAGGTTTCGGCGGAGGCTCGTAATCAACTCGTCAGAGATGGTCATTCGCGTTGATTCAGTCGAGAAAATCATATGCGGCGAAAGTCAGAAACTCCGGAAATTCATCTTTCTCGATTAATTTCTGGAGTATTTCCGCGGCTTTGGAAAATTTTCCTTGCTCAAAGCGGGCCGGACCCATCTGCTTGCGGATGGCTTCGCACTCTTCTGCCATTACTTGCTTTACGAGAGAATCGGAAATCGTTCTTCCGTCCGCCAGTTTGGCTCCGTGCCGCCGCCATTGCCACACTTGCGCGCGGCAAATCTCTGCCGTCGCGGCGTCTTCCATGAGGTTGTAAATTGGCACGCAACCGTTTCCGTTGAGCCAAGCGCCGAGGTATCGCAGCCCTACATCAATATTGTGGCGCAAGCCTTTCTCGGTAATTTCGCCCGTGGGAACCGCGACGAGTTCCGCTGCTGAAATGAGCTCGCGGTCGTTTGCGTGTGCGTGAAGCTGGTTCGCTCCGCTCATGTGCTCATCGAACACTCGTTTGGCAACGCTAACCAATCCAGGATGCGCCACCCACGTTCCATCGTGTCCGGCACGAACTTCGCGCAGCTTGTCTTCGCGGACTTTGTCGAGCGCGAGGCGATTGGCTTCCGCGTCGTTCTTAATGGGAATCTGCGCGGCCATTCCGCCCATGGCATGAGCTCCGCGTCGGTGGCACGTGCGGATCAGGAGCCGCACGTAGGCGTCGAGAAACGGCTGGGTCATCGTCACTTGGGCGCGGTCGGGCAGCACGAACTCCGGCCGGTTGTTGAAGGCTTTGATGAAGCTGAAGATGTAGTCCCACCGACCGCAATTCAAGCCGGAAATGTGCTCGCGCAATTCATAGAGGATTTCGTCCATCTCGAAGGCCGCGTAAATTGTTTCAATCAGCACCGTGACGCGAATCGTTCCTCGGGGAATTCCCAATTCGTTCTGCGCGAACACGAATACATCGTTCCACAGCCGCGCCTCACGATGGCTTTGCATTTTGGGAAGATAAAAGTATGGGCCTGTGGCACGCGCGATTAAGTTTTTCGCATTGTGAAAAAAGAAGAGCCCGAAATCGAATAACGAGGCGGAAATCGGCTTCCCGGCGACTTGGAAATGTTTTTCGTTCAAGTGCCAGCCCCGAGGCCTCACTAGCAATGTGGCTGTTTGGGGAGCCAGTTCGTACTTCTTTCCTTCAGGGTTTTCATATTGAATCGAGCGGTTCACGGCGTCTCGCAGATTGAATTGGCCTTCAATGTTGTTCCGCCAGGTTGGGGAATTGGCATCCTCGAAATCGGCCATGAAGACGTTAGCTCCGGAATTCAAGCCATTGATAATCATTTTGCGGTCTACTGGACCGGTGATTTCCACTCGCCGATCCTGCAAGTCTGGCGGAATCGGGGCTGCGGTCCAATTCTCGCGACGGATCTCTTGGGTTTCCTGCAGGAAATCGAGGTTTGCCCCGGCGTCAATTTGTTTTTGTCGCGCCCGCCTCATCGCCAGGATCTCCTGCCGGCGGCTTTCGAATTCAGTCGCCAGTTTCACCAGAAATCCGCAGGCGCAGTCGCTTAGAATTTCTCTGCAACCCTGCGGGATATCCCCTTTGATTTCCGGAATCTGCGTTGCTTGAGCCATGTGCGTTCCCTTCATTTCCGCCAAGATCTTGGATATTCGCGGCGTCACCAAGCTCTTCGTGGGCGTTTTGGGCCACTCGTCCGATTCGGACGGCTTCATTTGAATCAGGATGCATTGTGCGCTTCACTAGTCGCAGAAAACAAATGCGCCCATGCCCCGGGAGAAAAGAACATGACGCACAAGCCAAAGTCGCAGCAGCCCAATGGACACAATCATAATGGTGATCACAATGGTAGCGCGACGCATGTAGAACGCTTTCCCGCGTCCGATTCAGGACGCTGGGCCGGAATCAAACGTCCATACACTCGAACGGATGTAGAGCGCTTACAGGGCTCGTTGAAGATCGAACATTCGTTCGCGCGACATGGAGCGGAAACGCTCTGGGAACTCTTGCACGACGAGCCATACGTACCGGCGCTGGGCGCTATGACGGGCAACCAGGCTGTACAGCAAGTGATTGCCGGGTTGAAGGCGATTTACGTCAGCGGATGGCAAGTGGCCGCAGACGCAAACAGTGCTGGCGCGATGTATCCGGACCAGAGTTTGTATCCTGTGGACAGCGCGCCGAAGCTTGTCGCTGCAATCAACCGCGCCTTGCAACGCGCCGATCAAGTTTCCCATGCAGAAGGAAAAAAAGGCGTGCGCTGGTACGTTCCATTGGTTGCCGATGCGGAAGCCGGCTTCGGCGGCAATCTCAATGCGTTCGAATTGATGAAAGCGATGATCGAGGCCGGCGCGGCTGGTGTGCATTTTGAAGACCAGCTCTCTTCGGTGAAAAAATGCGGGCATATGGGCGGAAAAGTTGTCGTGCCCACGGGCGAATTCATCAGCAAACTCATCGCCGCGCGGCTCGCCGCCGACGTGATGGACGTGCCTACAGTTCTCATCGCGCGCACGGACGCGAACAGCGCCAAACTCATTCGCAGCGATTTCGACGAACGCGACCGCGAATTCATCACCGGCAAGCGTACGCCTGAGGGAGACTTCGAATTTCGCGGCGGCATTGATGCGGCCATTGCGCGCGGCATTGCTTTCGCGTCCTATGCGGACATGATTTGGTGCGAAACGGCGACACCGGATTTATCGGAAGCACGCCGTTTTGCCGAATCTGTGCACGCGAAATTCCCGGACAAGCTCCTCGCCTATAACTGCTCGCCTTCATTCAATTGGAAGAAAAAATTGGGCGCGGCGGAACTCTCGAAATTCCAGCGGGAGCTCGGCGCTATGGGTTACAAATTCCAATTCGTCACTCTCGCTGGATTCCACTCGCTCAACGTGAGCATGTTCGAACTCGCGCGCGGTTATCGTGAACGCGGCATGGAGGCGTATTCCGAGTTGCAGGAGAAGGAGTTCGCCGCCGAAGCTGAGGGATATCAAGCGGTGAAGCACCAGCGCTTTGTCGGCGCGGGTTACTTCGACGAAATCACGAGAATGGTCGCCGGCGGAGACTCGCGCGTCACTGCGCTCGACGGTTCAACCGAAGAGCAGCAGTTCTACGGGACAGAATTGGCGCTAAACGGTGCTTCCGAGCGAGACGCCGGTATAGCAAACTGATCGCATCTTCTCTAAGAACCGCGCGCGAGCAGTTAAAGATAGTCCCGGGCTTTGACCGCTCGCGCGGTTTTCATAGATTACCCTTCATAGACGTCTTGAATTGATGGGAATTCGCAAGGCCTATATGGCTGAGCGATGGATCGAATCCGCTGCTCATCTACTAAGCCCCATTAAGCCTGCTGGCCCCACCCTTTCGAGTGCCGATTTTGGGCCTACGACCAGAGGCTTTGTACCAAGTTCCGTCCATATTTTTCGACCATTCCTAACACCGCGTGGAAATTCGCCTGCGGCAAACGATGAAACGGAACATTAAACAGGAAGAGCTTCCTCCGAAATCGCAGCGTTTTAGGGCCGCTCATGGCACACGCGAAACAGAAACCAAACAGGCACTTGGCATAGATTGCCCATTGCGCTAGGCTAAACTCACATTTCATCACCGGGAGACATACACCATGACTCCACAAGCGCCAGTCCAGACGATGTTGGCATGTTCGCAATGCGGCCGTTCATTTGCGCATTCCGATTTGGTGCAGATTGCGGGGAATTGGGTGTGCGGCGATTGCAAGCAGGCATTCTTGAGCCGCGTAATGGCAAGCGGCGCTTCGGCGACAACTCGATGGCATTATGGCGGATTTTGGATTCG